>JACQTD010000068.1 GCA_016210985.1 Acidobacteriota bacterium | reverse complement strand
CTCCCCGACCACCTCGTCACGCCGGTGACCCGCCACGGCGACGGTGCTGACGTGGCTGAATCGGCGCAGGCCGTGATCATCGCGGGCGGCGGCGGCGAGTTTGATGACCTCGAGCGTTCCCCGAAGATTGACGTTGAGGCAGCTCTTCTCCGACCGGCGATTCAACGATGCAGCACAGTGCAGGATGGAGTCGGTGCCTCGCATCAGGCGCCGGTAGCCGGTCCCGTCGAGGCCGAATCTCGGGGCGGAGAGGTCGCCCGGAAAAATCGTGATGCTTGATCGCAGATAGTCGTGGAATCGGGGAAAATCGAGATGCAATTGCAGCGCGCGCCAGAGCCGGAGTTCGGCCTCGTGCACATCCTTCGCCCGCACGAGCAGGTTCAGGCCCTCCGCACCGGACCGGAGCAGTTCGGCCGCCGCGTGCGCTCCGAGATAACCGGTGGCGCCGGTGACGAAGGTGGCCATGCGCGATTACTCTCCGGCGCCGCCCGGTCTCCCCGCGGCGGCGCCGACCTCTGATTGAACGACCTGCCGCAGCGAGTGCCGTGAGCGGGATTCGAGCGGCCTTCCCTCGATGAGGGGATAAGACCATATCCGGAGCGCCGGGATGTGCACATTGATCCAGTAGTCCCACCAGTCGATGTTCAGCGGATCATAGCCGAATATCGACCGCTCGTCCTGCGGCAGCGCCAGCGCCAGCAACTGGACATGCCGGGCCTCGAAGACATGTTGATTATGCAGGATGAACGGTTCGTAAAGCTCAATCAGTTTTTCAACCCGGTCGAGACTGCGCTCACGCCTTGCGAGTGGCTGCCGCGCGAACGGAATCGGCGCGCTTACCCGCTGAAGGGCACGCAGCACGGCTCGCTGTTTGGGAGCTGAGAGCCGCTGATACCGAGCCTTGGAGACCGGGATGGTGTCCAGCTTGGCGAGCAGTTGAGACTCCCGATCGACCTGCGTCCGGTAGAACTTGCGATGCGCGAGACAGGTCAGTTCGATCGATCGTCTCATGTCGCAAGGGTTGCAGGCGGACGTGGCCAGATGATAGACGCGCTCGTGGGATCGTTCGATCAGCGAGGCCGCGATCAGGGTCATTCCCCGGCTCACCAGATCAACCGGGATGAGATCGAGGCACTTCCGCTTATTCGACGGCAACTGCCGGAAGCGGGTACCCAGCAGGTAGGAGAGCGGCGCCGATGTATTGACCCCCTCGTTCCAGCCCGCGAAGGGTTCCCCGGTGGAGGTCTCGACGATTGACGGTCGCACCACCGCCACCGGCAGATCGGCCGCCCATCGCGCGATCAGGGATTCGGCCAGGCTTTTTGTGAAGGTGTAGGTGTTCGGCCAGCCCAGCGCCTTCGCGCGCCGCATCCCGACTTCCATCATCTCATTGCGAACCCACCGGGTCCGATACTTTCGCAGGTGCGACTCCACCGTCGCGCCGGTTGCGTGTGCCGAACCGCTCGAGCGGGCCGCCAGCTCTTTCCGAAGCAGGGTCGTCACTTCTTCACTCTCCGAGCGGATCTCGGTCTCCCGGATCAGGTCATTCAAGGCCAGGCGCTCGCGCTCAACATCAAAACCCGGCAAGGAGATGGGCGTGTAGTCCGGGATCAGTTCTTCCCGGACCTGTCCGTCCCGGCTGCCGACCACAAAGCAGGTCGAGAGGTGGAGCAAGGCGGCCCGCGAGGATGTCTTCAGGAAGTCGACAAGGTGAATCGTGGCCTCCACGTTGCTCGACAGCGCCTGCCGGAGATCGGGATTGAAATCCGTCAATCCGGAGCTGTTGACCACGAGATCCACCACGCCGTGCAACCGGCCGGCGGTGAACGGGTCGAGTCCGAGGTCGTCGCGGGTAACGTCGCCGGGAACAACCTCGATGCGGTCCCGAAGAAATCTCCAAAAATCGCTCCCGTAGCGTTCGTGCAGGTGATCGAAAACCGGTGATTCCTCCACCATCTTCTCGAACCGTTCCTGGGCGCTGGCGGTCTTGCCCGGACGGATGAGCAGATAGACCCTGCCGATCTCAGGCAGATCGGTCAGCAGCTTGACAAGCCAGACCTTGCCGATGAATCCGGTCGCGCCGATCAGCAGGATATGGCGGCCCTTGAGGATTTCGCGCACGGAGAATTCCTCGAGCTTCGGCCCGGGTTTGAAGAGGACTACCGGATGACCGGTCCCCGCTACTTCTCTTCGACTCGAAAGGGTTGCCGCCTGCAGCCCGCCGGAGTTCAAGGAGGATCCGAGCTCCCGTTGGAGTTCGACCGGTGACACTTGTCCATCCGCCGACCGCTGCAATAGGAGCGCCAGCCCCGCACGGGGCCGGATGATCGGCTCCAGGAGCCTTCCGGTGGCAAGTCCGTCCCTGAATTCCAACCGGTTGGCGACGATCCCTTCCGCACCGACAAACCCGGCGAGCGGCCGCATCACGTGATCCAGGGCCTGGCTGACCAGGATGACCTGCTTTCCCGTCGCGAGCATGGCCTTCAACCGATCGAGGCCGGCGGGTTTCAATTGCGGACGCAAAACATAATCGAAGTACTCCTCACCGAGCAGGTCCAGGCGATCGTTGCTCACCCCCCGAAGGAGCGCGTGGATCACCCGGGTGGCAAAGGCCCTGTCCGCGAAGTAGAGGAAGAGCCGGATGAGGGCGATCGCGGCCAAGCCTCCGCGGCGGGCCCAGCGTTCCGCGATGCTTTGGGCATTCCAGGTGAAAAATGCGATCTGTCGAACCGCGCTGAGATTGAGCAGGCTGCCCTCAACGCGCCAGTAGACCGTTGGAGGGTCCTGTACCTGCGTATTCGCCCGGTGCAAAGTTCGCTCGACCTGAATCTTCAAGGCAGTCCACACGCCATCCCCAAGTTGAGCCCATAGACCTGACTTCGTAATGTACTTGGGGAGTTAACACCGTAAATTAACACTCTGTTCACATGGGATCAAGAAACCCACGAAGACGGAAACGAGGATAACCCGGATGGCAGATCGGCTCCATTTGGAGTGCGCCGGCCGAGCGTTGCGCGACGGCGCTTTCAAGTGCAGACGCAATTCCCCACCGCAGCCAAAGCGGTGGCGCGCGAGGCTTGCCCCCGCACTCCAAAAAGGTGGAGCGGTCGGGGTTCCGGTGAACCAGTCAACTTCGCCCCGAGGCTCTGGCTCGAGCCCTTTGGTAGGTCTTAATCCTGCTGGCGAGTGTGTTTCGATGCAGTCCGAGCGTCTGGGCGGTCATGGTGATGCTGCCTTTATTCCGTTCGAGCACTTTGAGCGTGAAACATCGTTCGAACTCCAGCTTGGCGTCCTGGAAGTGTACGCCCCTCACGATCATCTCCTCCACCAGCGCATCCAGCTTCAAATGCATGTCATCGACCTCCACGGGGGCCGGATCCTGTGGATTCCAGGCCGCCCCATCCCAGGGGCATTCTTCGAGTAAACTCGGAGGAACTGATACGGATGAGCCGATCGGCCCCCCAGCGCAGATAGGGGCCGGTCACACTCCCGGCGATGAGTGAGGAACCGAAGCTGAAAGCGGTGATCGCCAGGTACGCCGCGGAGGCGACGATCCAGCCTCGAATGAAGCCGAAACCCGCCCCGAACGTTCGATCGACCCACCCGATCTCCGCGGATCGCATCATCCGTTGCAGGGCACGGCCCGCCACCGCGCCCAGGAGGAGAAAGACCGTCATGATGAGCAGAAAGCCGGCCAGTCCTGCGACCGACTCGCTCTCCACCCATGGTCTGAGCCATTCGGCCGCCAGCTGATAGTTGTTGGTGGCGAGGTAAATGCCGACGAGCAAGCCGGCGATACCCGTCAGGCTCCGCATAATGCCCTTGCTGAAGCCCGAAAGAACCGAGAGCACACCTATGATAAGTACCGCCCAGTCGAAGGTACTCATAGGGATGTGCCGGTCAGTACGCGGTAGGCTTCGAGATACTTGTCACTGGTGGCCTGCACCACCGCTTCCGGCAACTCGGGGGGATCCGACTGGTGATCCCACCCGGCGGCGTTGAGGTGGTCCCTGACGAACTGCTTGTCATAGGACGGCGGACTCAAGCCGGCCTGATACCGGTCAGCGGGCCAGAACCTCGAGGAGTCTGGGGTCAGCGCTTCATCGATCCAGATCACTCCTCCGTTCAGGAGGCCGAACTCGAATTTCGTATCCGCGATAATAATCCCGCGGCGGGCCGCGTAATCCCGGGCCCGGGAGTAGATCTGGAGACTGGTCTCCCGCATCGTCACCGTGAGCTCACGCCCAAGGGTGCGGGCCATCTCCTCCTCGGCGATATTAAGGTCATGGCCCTCCTCGGCCTTGGTGGCGGGCGTGAAGATCGGTTCCGGGAGTGGTCCGGCTTCGGAGAGTCCGGCCGGGAGCTTGATGCCGCAGATGCTGCCGGTCCTGAGATAGTCCTTCCAGCCCGATCCGGAGAGGTACCCGCGCACTACGCATTCGTACGGGATCGGATCGGTCCGCCTCACCAGCATCGAGCGGCCCTGTAGCCATCGTGCATGATGTCGCAGCGTGGACGGGAAGTCTTCGATCGCCGTGGAAATCAAGTGATTCGGGACGAGGTCCTTCATCCGCTCGAACCAGAAACGAGAGAGCTGGGTCAGCACCTCCCCCTT
>JACQTD010000057.1 GCA_016210985.1 Acidobacteriota bacterium | reverse complement strand
GATTTCTACGACCGGTTGAAATCGATCTCACGCGGCTATGCCTCGCTCGACTACCACCTGTCGGGCTATCGCGAAGGCGACCTGGTCAAGCTCGATATTCTGGTATCGGGCGAGCCCGTCGACGCCCTGTCGTTGATCGTGCATCATGAGGGCGCCTACGTGAAGGGACGCACGCTGGTCGAGAAGATGCGGAAGCTGATCCCCCGCCAGTTGTTCGAAGTCGCCATTCAGGCCGCCATCGGCAGCCGCGTGATCGCGCGCGAAACCGTCAAGGCCCTGGGAAAGAATGTGATCGCGAAGTGCTATGGCGGCGACATCAGCCGCAAACGCAAGCTGCTCGAGAAACAGAAGGAAGGCAAACGGCGCATGAAACGGGTAGGCCGGGTGGAGATCCCGCAGGAGGCCTTCCTCGCCGTGCTCCAGCTCAACGACTGACCGTGCTCGAGAAGCTCAAACAGGTGCAGGCTCTTCCCATCTTCCCGCTCCCGGTGGTGCTGGTACCCGGCATGGTCATGCCGCTTCATATTTTCGAGCCACGGTACCGGGCCATGCTCCAGCACTGCCTGGAGACCGATAACCTGTTCGGCTTGAGCTATCACGCCGCCGCCGCGGTCGATGCCGTCACGGTTCCGGCTGCGGGGAGCATTGGCTGCGGCGCGCAGATTCTCACCATCAGCCGCCTTGCGGACGGCCGATCGGATATCCTGACGCTCGGTCTCGATCGCTATCAGGTAACCTCCTATCAGCAGGAGGAGCCGTTCCTGATCGCTCGAATCGAATTCTTCGAGGACCACGATGTTTCCGGGCATCCAGCGGATTTTGCCGGACTTATGTCGGCGGTGAAGGCGCTCTACGAGCGGTTCAGCCGAGCCGCGGCCGCGCTTGGGGAACTGCCCAGGCCCCGGATTGAACCGCCGGAGGAGCCGCAAGCCTTCTCGTTCGCCGTGGCCTTGACCACGGTCGGGGAGCCCGAGCAGCTTCAGCGCCTGCTAGAAATGCGAACGACCCGCCAGCGGTTAATGGAGCTGGAGGGACGGTTGCTCGGGTCGGTCGGTCGATTGGAAGAAGGCGCGGCCGCGCTGAACAGGGTGAAAGGCAACGGTCACCGTCCGTACACCCGGAATTAGGTCAGGGGTGTGGCGCCATCGCCGGTATCACCTGCAATAACGGGTGGCGGGGGTGTGGGAGCGAGCTTGATGTTCGTTGATCGAGCGCGCCGCCCGGCACGACTGGCCAGCGCCGGCAAGCGATACTCTACACCGGATCGGACGCTCGGCTCGCGTTCAGGACCGATCATGCGAAATTGCGTTGATCTCGGGAATCAGGAGACTTCTTCAGTGCGGGTAAGGCGGGACCGCGTCATTCGACGTTGCGCCCGCTTCCGTAGGAGTCAATAATGGTTTTTGGATTGGGAGTCATGGAAAACCTGTGGTGTCTCGATTCCGTCCTGCCACCCGGCGATCTCTTTACGAGGAAAGTACAATGAAGCGATTGATATCGATGGTCATCGCAGTCACGATCCCGGCCGCCGTGGCCGGCGACCGGCAGATAGGCATGGGCAAGTCCGTTCAGCCCCGGATCCTGACCGTTTCCAAGACACCGGGTCTGGCTACATTCAACGCCATTGAGCCCGCCCTGGAGGAGGCCGCGGCTCAGGATACGATCGAGATCATCGATGACGGCGTGTACGAAGAGGACTTGTTGATCCGGGAAGCCCAGACCGGACTCACGCTCAGGGCCCGGACGGGCAACAAACCGGTGGTGAAGGGTGCAGGTCCGAGTATCATCGAGATCTTCGGCGCGGAAGGCGTTACCATTGAAGGATTGCGTATCACCGGTGGCGCCGCCGTTGGGTTGGTCGCGACGGGGCCAGCGGTCAGGGCGCTGAGGGTGAATGATTGCCGGTTCGAGACCATTCCGTCCGCCGGCATACTGCTCGACAATGGGGATGCGGCGGAAATCGTGGATTGCACTTTCCGGAATCTTGGCGGGGCTGGAATCTCCCTGAGGGCCGGGGCCGACGTGGAGATCACCTCGAATGATTTTTACGGGGGTCCGATGAACACTTCGTTGTCGAACGGCATCCTGGTGGAGGGATCCTCCGTCCTCATCGACCGCAACTACCTGATCGGTCTAGGCGGGTCGGGGATCGCCACCGTGTTACAACCTGTCGAAGCCCCCAGGCGTGAGAGCGCCGTGACCATCGTGAATAATCTGATTACCGGCTGCGGAGCAGCCGATCCGCAGGAGGGTGATGGAATTCGAATTCTCGGTTCCTCGAATACGGTCAATCACGTCAGGATCGTCAACAATACGATTGTGAACAGCGCCCGCCTGGGTGTCGGGTTTGGCTTCGAGGCGGGTGCGATCGCGAGCCGGGCCGAGATGTACAACACGATCGTGACCGCATCGGGACCGCCGGGGGGCGTCGCGAGCGATATCGCGGTTTACTCCGAGGCCTCGGTCAGCCTTTCCCAGACCACCGCTCAAACAACCATCCGGTTCTGCTTCATCGGACAAGATCCGGTATTCGGATCGCTTACTCGAGACGGAAATATCACGGGCGATCCGAAGTTTGAGGATGCCGCACGGGGAAATTACCGGCTGGGTTACAAGTCCCCCTGTATTGATGCCGGCAGCAACGAAGCCATCGCGGATTTCACGTATGACGCGGAGAACTCGGGGCGGATATTCGATGGAGACAGCGACGGCCACTACGACGTCGATATCGGTGCCTACGAATACGACTACACCTTGATGTGAGATCGCACAACGGTCCCGGATTGCGCGGGTACTGGGTGGGAGACCCAGCGTGGAACGTGGGCCCCCCTACCTGGGTGATACTTTAGTCCGCCTCACTTACACCGATGGGAACCGGACAGTTCACGACAAAGCCGTTAGGGTGGGTATCGGGTACGCCGTTGTACATCTGAAGCATACCTGAAGCGCGCATTTGCTGAATCTCATCGAAGCTCGTCAGAACTTTAGCCTGGGCGGGGTCCGTCCAGACCATCGTGTAGTGATCCCACAGGGCGGTCCATGTGCTTGGGCCCCCCAGCGGCGGATCCATGACGCTCGACTGGAATCCCATGGGCCCTCCGCCGCGTACACCGTTTCCGAATACGTAGACCTGGGAGAGCGTGGCCTCGGGTCTCTCCTGAAGCATCGCGAGCTTCGGCGAGTGGGCAATGTTCATGGCCTGAGACCCAGGTCCAAAGGAGACGTCCGTGACGATGTAGTGCATCCCGGGATAGCAATGCTGAAGTTTGAAGGTCACCTGCATGTTGTCGACATTGACCGGTGCGATCAGCTGACCCTCGCCCAGATAGGCTTCCAGCTGCGTATCATAAGGCAATTCACCGCCCGGCCATTTCACGACCGGGTAGTTGACAACGATGTCCGTCGACTGGACCGTAGCCTCCCCCGTTTGCTTCGCCATCTCGATGGCGTCGGTGGATGTGAGTCGCTCCGGATGGTCGGCTCGGGTGATCAGGTGAATTCGATAAATGGGGGTGTAATCGGGTCTTCCCGGGATCGTGCTCAAGACGGGTGAAGGGACCTGGCCCGAGGCTGTGAGAACTTCCCGGAAGAGGTACAGGTCGGCCGTCGCCGATTCTCCAGCCGGTCCTGTGATGCTCAGTGCATTTCGTAGCCGGGGCGTGAAGACCAGGCCATTTTCGGCGGCGAATTTTTCATCCGACGCATCCGTCCGAATGAAATAGGCTCTGTTGTTCTGGTGGAATCCCTGCTGCAGGCGGAACGTCACCCAGCCGAAAGGCCCGCTCCAGCGATTGCTCTGCAGCACGTAGTCTAGGACATCGGTTACAAGCTTCTTGGGCTGCCGGTCCTGCCCGCTTGCGACGGGCATTGTTCCACTAATGGCCAGGATGCCGACGGCAAGGGATGCAAACAAAACTTTCCGAATCATACTCTCCTCCACTTCGCTTCTTGTGTTTGGGGATCAATTTGATGTCCCCCGATCAGAAGGGGGACGGGTTGGTGATGGACCTCCACTTTCCGGCAAAATCGGCCGGATCAAAGTGCTGAAGTTGTCCAGTCTCGCAGCCGCTGCTACGAGTCTATTTCACGGACAGCTGTCCGCTGATGATGAATGCAGAACGGTGGTATGAAGGGTACGAACGACATAGGCTGAAAGTAAAGCCTGCGAATATACTCGGCCCGCCGCAAATGAGTCAAGCCGGGCCTGGTCCCAGCCTGGGGCTCCTTCAATGTTTCATCTAGTATTCGTTGACGCCCTTTCCCCGAAGGGGATAAGTCTTACAGCTCCAGGTTGGTCCGGCAGGACCAACCTCTGGAGTTTCTACATTTTTTGGCACGAGACTACCTTGGACACGTCTCATCCGGGCCCTTGTAGGCCGGATCGAGGTTGAGAGACGGCTTCGTAGGGGGAGCCCGAAGAGGATGGACGAAATGCTAAATCTGGAATCTGAAATGCAATGCCCCAGCGGGGCAACGGCCTCCAGCCCAAGGTTGGCGCTCGGCGCCTACCTTGGGAGGCAGATGAGTGAGGTCGTCCAACCCCGGGAGGGGTTGTGGCCCTAAGATGCTGGGACACAGCCCTTGCAGGGTTCGGCACATCCCTTTGCCTTCCCGGGGTAGCCGCAAGGCGGCAACCCTGGGCTTTATGCCACAACCCCGTCGGGGTTGAGCGAAATGAAGAAGCTTGAGACCCGGCCTTTGAAGGCCGGGTCTTAGCCAAGATTGGTTCTTGTCGCGTAGCGACGACGAGAGTCTGGGAAGACTGATGCCACACCTGAGTGATTTCATAAGGCCCATTTCATCCGTGGCCATGCGACGGGGCGGTTTCGGCTCGGCAAGTCCGGCCTTGCCTGTCCGCCGGGGCGGAAAAGGCCGGCCTAAAATCATTGGCCGCTCTGCGGCCTCTTCACTTCTCTCCATGACTTCATACTTTTTGGAGAGGATCCCAATTTGGTCGAGTACGCTGACGGTGCTTTTGGTGATCATGGCGACGCCGGCTGGCGCGATCGACGATCGGAAGCAGGTCCAAGCTGTTGCCCGCGCCTACTTCAAAGCGGTCTACCTGAACGATAGGTCGCAGGCTGTCCCGGTAGTTCTCTCGCCGGAGGGCTTGAGCGATTTCTTCGGTCCTAAGACCCTCTCAAAAAGTGAGAAGGCCGAGGCGGCTCTCGAAGTCCGGGAGATGAGGTTCCGGCCGCTACGCGCGTACGAGGGGCTGATGGCCTCCCCAAAGCCGCCGGTATTCCCGATCGGGGCCCATCTGCGGTTCATGACTTCGGTTCGCGGCACTCCCACGGTCGTCAGCCTGCAAAAGACCGCCGAAGGGTGGAAGGTCGATCTTCGCTGGTGGCGCGAAATGATGGCGATGATGCGGGGTCGCGAGCCGGCGGAGCATACACCCGAGTCCGTGATCAAGACCTACCTCTTCGCGCTCATGAAGCGTGATGAAGCCACCCTGCGCAAGTTGTTGCCGAAAGGGAGCGACACGGCCCGGCTCTATCCGGAGCGCTACCGCCCGCCGTTCGAAGACCAGTACTACTACCTGAACGCCGAGATGCCGGTGGTCGAACTCGGCCCGTCCGACCTGATCCTGATCGACGGGGAGTACGCGACGCCGAAGAATAGTGGGGCTGGGAACCGGATTTTTCTCGGACTCTACGGCTCGATCGAAGTCGTTTTTGAACTCACCACTGAGGACGGTAAACTGAAGGTCGAACCGGCACTGCATCTTCGCGACATCGAACTGTAATTCGAGGCCCGACGTGGCGACCGACCTTCCGCGAAGGGCTCCACCCTGATGAGAATAGCGCTCTGGATCCTTACGACCCTCGGGGCGATCCTGGCCGGCTTCGGCTGGTGGGGAACGAAGACGACCCTGGGCCGGCAGGCTTTCGATGAGATGGCCGGGATTATTCCGTTTGCCGCCGGAGCTTTCGGAACCATTTTGCTCATTACGGCAGTTCTCCTGTGGACGGTCCAGCGATTGCGGCGGTGATTCGGGGCATCAGTTCTTAGGCGAATTCCAGGCTGAACGCTTAGATCGACGTTCAGCCATCGAGGACGATGGCGTCGGCTTCGATTTCGACGAGCATTTCGGGTGCCACCAGGCGGCGCACCTCGACCATGGATGAAGCCGGGAGTATGGCGCCGAAGAACTCACCGTGAGCGCGGCCGATCTTCTGCCAGTCCTCAATATTGACCACAAAGATTCGAGTCCTCACCACGTCCTTGAGCGACGCGCCTGCTGCTTTGAGGGCGGTTTCGATATTCCTGATGGTCTGCACGGCCTGCGCATAGGCGTCGCCATGTCCCACGATTCGGCCCGAAGCGTCCGTCGCGGTCGTACCCGAGACATGAACGTGCGGGCCGATTCTGACGGCTCTCGAGTAGCCGACGACAGGTTCCCACTTAGTGCCTGATGATATGTTCTTCCTTTCCATAGTTTCGAAGTCCGGGGTCGGAGGCCGTTGAATTCGGAATGTTGGGGAAGCCCGTAGGCTACTTGAAAAGTTCGTCGACCGGCAAGCGCCACCCGGGAACGGCGGGTTCAGCCTCGGCCTGATCCCTGCGGCGGTAAATCGACGGCCGATCAGGATCGGATGCGCGGTAAACCCTTACGACCTCGTCGCCGAGGAGATCGACATCCCAGACGACCCGGGTACCGGCGGCGAAATAATCCCTGCGTTTCCCGGCCATTTCCTGTTCCGCTTTGGGGCCATAACCGGATTCACTGCGAACCTCAACGGCGAAGACGGGTGCCCCGCGCAGGAATTTCATTCCCTCCAATTGTCCGACATACCAGGCGGCATCGGGACAGAACGAGCCTCGGTTTGGCAGGTCGACCAGGAAGCCAACGGCGTCCCCGAAGGCGTAACCGCCACCGTGTTCGTCTTCATACTTGCTGAGGCTGATTAGGATCTTTGCCGCGGCGCGGCCAGGGCGTCCTCCGGTTGGGCTCATGAGCACGAGTTCTCCGTTCACGAGTTCGGCCTTCCCACGCTCCGGCACGTTGTACAGATCTTCGACGGTGGCTCTCGGTTTGGTGGTCATTGGACTCAGGCCAGCCAATCATAGCACAACAATCCTCAGCAGAAGGCGGAAGCCCGACCGTGAGGGAGGGCTTGCCCGTGACTTGTGAGGTACACGAGCAATGCTCCAGAGATCAAGAGGTTTGGTTCCCTCCCGAGCCCTCCCTTACGGTCGGGCTTCCGCCTCGACCTCATTCTTCCTGATCCACATCGTCAGCGCCGCGGGCGATGGAGGCGGCGGCGACCAGGTCGCCTTCGGAGGTAGTGATGACGCGCACGCCCTGGGCGCTCCGGCCGGTCTCGCGGATCGCGCCGGCGTCGGTGCGGACCATCTTGCCCTGTGAGGTGATGATCATCACCTGATCGTCTTCGGTCACGGGCATCACGGCTACGACCTTGCCCGTCTTCTCGGTGACTTTCAGGTTGATCACGCCGATGCCGCCGCGGCTCTGAACCCGGTATTCTGAAAGTTGGGTCTGCTTACCGAAACCGCGTTCGCTGATCGTGAGCATCTGCTCATCGCCGTCGACGGCACAGACAGCCACCACAAAATCGCCTTCGCGGAGATCGATGCCGCGCACGCCGCGTGCCGGCCGGCCCATGGGGCGAACGTCGCCTTCCTCGAAGCAGATCGCCATGCCGTTGTGCGTCCCGATGAAGACCTTCTTCTTGCCGTCGGTCAATTCGGTGGAGATCAGCTCGTCATCCTCGTCGACGCCCATCGCGATAAGTCCGCTGGCGCGCATGTTGTCGAACTCCGAGAGTTGGGTCTTCTTGATCACGCCCTTGCGCGTAACCATGACCACGTACTTGTCTTCCGCAAACTCGCGCACGGTGACGAGGCCGGCAACCTTCTCGTCCGATGAGATGGAGGCGAGATTGGTCACCGCCTTGCCACGGCTGGCGGCTTGGGATTCCGGGATCTCGTGAACCTTGAGGTTATATACCTTGCCGGTGTGGGTGAAGACCATCACGTAACTGTGCGTCGAGGCGATGAAGACCTGGGTGACGAAGTCATCGCCGCGGATGGCCATGCCCGAGCGGCCCTTTCCGCCCCGACCCTGGCCCCGAAAAATCGACAGCGGCGTTCGTTTGATGAAGCCGGCATGCGTGGCCGTGACCACCACTTCTTCGTCGGGGATCAGGTCCTCGAGCGTGAACTCGGCCTCGGCATCGAGAATCTGCGTGCGGCGGGCATCCCCGTACTCCTTTTGCACGGCGCGAAGCTCCTTGACAATCACGCTGCGCAGAACCCGCTCGTTTTCGAGGATCTCCCTCAGCTCGGCAATGCGCTTGATCAGCTCCTCATACTCTTCGACGAGTTTCTGCCGTTCGAGGCTGGTCAGCCGCTGCAACTGCATGTCAAGGATCGCCTGGGCCTGCACCTCGCTGAATTCGAACTTCGACATCAGTCCCTCACGGGCTTCCTTCACCGCCTTGGAGGCCCGGATGAGCTTGATGATGGCATCGATCTGGTCGAGCGCCCGCTTGAGCCCCTCGAGAATATGCGCCCGGGCCTCGGCCTTCCTCAGCTCGAATTGCGTGCGTCGCCGCACCACTTCCCGCCGGAAGCCGATAAATTCCTCCAGCGTCTCCCTCAGGTTGAGTTCCCGCGGTTGTCCATTGACGATCGCGAGGTTGATGACGCCGAAGGTGGTCTGCATCGGCGTCAGCTTGTATAGCTTGTTGAGCACGACCTGCGGAACCGCCTCCCGCTTCAGCTCGATCACCACCCGCATGCCGTGTCGGTCCGATTCGTCCCGAAGGTCGGAGATCCCTTCGAGCCGCCTCTCGTTCACCAGCTCGGCGATCTTCTCGATCAGTTTGGCCTTGTTGACCTGGAAGGGAATCTCGGTGACGACGATCGCATCCTTGACACTGCTTCCAGCGCCGATCCGATCGATGGCGGCGCGGGCGCGCATCGTGATCATGCCCCGGCCGGTCTCATAGGCCTGCTTGATTCCCTCCCGTCCGTAGATGAAAGCGCCGGTGGGAAAATCAGGTCCCGGCACGTACTTCATCAGATCCTGAACCGTCGCATCAGAATTCTGGACCAGATGGACGGTGGCATCGATGATTTCGCTCAGGTTGTGGGGAGGAATGTTGGTCGCCATGCCGACGGCGATGCCGGAGCCGCCATTCACCAGCAGATTGGGGAATCGAACCGGCAGACACAGAGGTTCCTCCAGCGATTCGTCGTAGTTGGGCTGAAAATCGACGGTGTCCTTCTCAATGTCCCCGAGCACATCGTTGGCGATCCGGGCCAGGCGGATTTCGGTGTAGCGCATGGCCGCGGCCGCGTCACCGTCCACCGATCCGAAATTGCCCTGCCCGTCGATCAGCGGATACCGCATGGTGAAGGGCTGGGCGAGCCGGACGATCGTTTCGTAGACCGCCGACTCGCCGTGGGGATGGTACTTGCCGATGGTATCGCCGACGACGCGGGCACTCTTCTTGTAGGGCTTGCCGAAGGAATTCCCCAGGTCGTGCATGGCCCAGAGCACGCGG
>JACQTD010000052.1 GCA_016210985.1 Acidobacteriota bacterium | reverse complement strand
GTGACTGAGGAGGTCACCGTGACGGCTCAGTTGCCGTTGCTGGAAACCGAGGACTCGAACCTGGGACAGGTGATTTCAAGCCAATCGATAGAGAATCTACCGCTCAACGGCCGCAACTTCATTCAACTCGCGCTCCTCGCCGCCGGCGCGCTGCCTTCTTATAGAACAGCCCAGCGGGACAATTTTGTGGCCAACGGCAACCGGCCGATCCAAAACAGCTACTTCCTGGATGGGATGGAGAACAAGACGCACCTCACGGGCTTCGATGGGAGCAGTGCGTTGACCCACAGACCCTCGGTCGACGCGATCCATGAGTTCAAGGTTCAGACCAGCACCTTCAGCGCCAAGTACGGGCAAGGCGCGGGCGCTGTGGTCAATGCCACGATCAAATCGGGCACCAACGGAATCCATGGAACTATGTTCGAGTTTCATAGGAACTCTGCGGTCAATGCGACCCCGTTCTTTCAGCCGGCCGACACGCGCAAGCCCGTGTTTATCGAGAACCAGTTCGGCGGTACCGTGGGTGGGCCGATCAAACCAAACCACTCTTTCTTCTTTTTCAGTTACCAGGGGACCCGGATCAGCTCAGCGGCGCCCCGCCTGAGCACGGTGCCGACCGATGATCTGCGACAAGGTAGATTCGGCGGCGCGCGCATCTTCGACCCGGCGACCACCAAGCCTAATCCAAGCGGGTCAGGGTTTGTCCGCGATCTTTTTCCCAATAGTGTGGTTCCCCGCAATCGCTGGGACCCGGTTGCGGCCAGGCTTCTGGAACTGTTCCCGCTGCCCAACCTGCCGGGGAACGTGAACGATTACTTCTACAATCCAAAACAGCGAGTTCGCTCAGATCAGATAGACGTCCGAGTTGACCATCGGATCGGCGCCTCGGGGAGTCTATTTGCCCGTTTCAGCCTGAGTAACGATGTCAATACCTTACCTCCGCCCATGCCACCGCCAGCCAATGATCTTTCCAAGGCCATCGTTCATGGACGTTCCTTTGTGCTCGGCCATACGCGCAGTTTCGGGCCGCACCTCGTCAATGAATTTCGCGGTGGCTTCAATCGTACCTTCCTCGACCAGAACATCGACACGCCGCGTCGCTTCGATGAGTTCAGCATCAAAGGCGGGTTGGACGACCCGGGGATCAGAGGCTTGCCGACATTCGGCATCAGCGGCTTCAGTATCCTCGGCACCGCCAACCCGGCAAGCGACTTGCCGATTCCGGTCACCGGGAGCGGTAATCTCCCCGTCACCAAGGCAGGACAAACCCAGAGCGTCTCCGATACCTTAACCCTGACTCGTGGCGGTCGTAGTCTCAGCTTCGGTGCTGAGATCAGATGGAATAGAACAAACGCAAACGTCACCACCTCCGGAAGACCGTCGTTCAATTTTAACGGGGTCTTCACCCAAGATCCGCAGCGCCGGTCCGGCACCGGACATCCATTTGCCGATTTCCTTTTGGGCCTGGCCAATAACGCGAACATATCTACACGGTCAGTCTCGAGTCTGCGAAACCGCGAATACCAGTTCTTCGTGCAGGATGATTGGAAGGCCGCTCGCAATCTCACCCTCAATGTCGGTGTACGCTACGAGCTGGTTACTCCGTTTTGGGAGGTGAATAACCGCCAGAGCAACTTCATCGTTGACGGTACCCGTCCGGATGCGGGCAAGCTGGTGATCGCCGGCACGAGAGGCGATTCGATTCTCGCGCGGTCCTTCTCGAAACTCGACGCAAACAACTTTGCCCCGCGCGTAGGCTTCGCCTATCTGCTCCTGCCGAAGATGGTGCTGCGTGCCGGTTTCGGCATTTTTTACGGGCGAGATGAGGACCTTGGGACCCTTCGTCGCTTGACCAATAATCCCCCGTTTTATGTCAATATTCTATTCCCAAGTGATCAGCTCACCCCGAACATCGTGCTCAGCACGGGATTTCCGCCGGGCATCCTTAACCCGGCAAACATGGTGTATCCCACGGTCAATACCTTTCCCGAAGACTTTCCACTTCCCTATGTGCAACAGTGGAGCCTGAACCTGGAGTATGAGCTGCCGGCTTCAATCTTATTTCAAGCCGGATATGTCGGCTCCTCTTCGGTGAAGCTCTGGGGCCCGGTCAACCTCAACCGTCCTCCGCCTGGGCCGGGCCCCATTCAACCCCGCAGGCCGATCCAAGGGGTGGGGAATGTTGTCCTCTATGCGCCGTACATCAAAGGGAACTATCACTCGTTATTCGTAAAGCTGGAGAGGCGGTTCTCAGGTGGCCTGAGTTTTTTCACCAGCTACACGCTTGGGCATGCGATCGACGACGGCAGGTTCAATAACGAATCTGGAGCCGTAGAGCAAGACGCGCGCAACCTGAAGGCCGAGCGTGCCAGTTCGAACAACGACATCCGTCACCGTTTCATTTCCAGCTATATCTATGAGCCACCGTTTGGACGGGGACGCCGGTTTCTAAATCAGGGCGGTCCCGCGGCAGCGATTTTGAATGGCTGGAGATTGGCTGGCATCGCGAGCTTGCACAGCGGACTGCCCTTTACTCCCACGCTCAACTTCGACCCGACCAATTCCGGATCCGCCGCCCGCCCGAACCGGTTAAGTGATGGGAACCTGCCACGCGGCGAGCGCACGCTGCAGAGATATTTTGACATCCAAGCTCTCCAAGCTCCGAGCGCTTATACCTTCGGCAATGCCGGCCGCAATATCCTTCGAGGCCCGGGGCTGGTCAATTTCGATTTTGGCCTGCACCGCAATTTTCGGGCAGGCGAGAAGGTCCGGGTCGAATTCCGGGTCGAACTCTTTAATGCTTTCAATACCCCTCATTTCGACGATCCTTCAGGCGTGATCGGCACTCCCCAGGCTGGCGTAATTCAGAGCGTACGTGCTCCGGAGCGGCAGATTCAATTCGGGCTGAAAGTGTTGTACTAAGATATGTCCTCCCATTCGCCTCCCCGCTCCTGGCCCTTCCCCGATCTTCAGGCGTTCATCCTGGGTCTGGAAAGCATCGGACAATTGAAGCGCATTACTGTCGAAGTTGATCCTGTCCTCGAGATTACCGAGATCGTGCAGCGTGTGGGCGAAGAGGGGGGGCCGGCGCTCCTCTTCGAGCGCCCGACAGGCTCCGACTTTCCCCTGGTGATCAATCTATTCGGATCGGAAGAGCGGGTGCGTATGGCTCTCGGCCGGCCCCCGGCCGAGATCGGGATGGAGCTGATTCAAGCGTTCAAACGGCTCAACCCACCAACACTTTCGGGATTCTGGCGGTCAAGAGGCCTTCTCTGGCGCGCCATGTCCATGCGGCCGAAGGTAGTGAACCGCGCGATCGACCAGGAGGTGATCGAAACACCTGATCTCAGCCGGTTGCCGGTCCTTCAATGCTGGCCCGACGACGGCGGGCGATTCATTACCTTCGGGGAGGTGCTGACCGAGCATCCGGTCTCGCATGTCCGGAATCTGGGTCTCTACCGCCTGCAGGTTCATGACCCGCGGACGACGGGTATGCATTGGCAGAGCATGAAGGGTGGGCGAGCTCATCACTTCGAAGCCGAGCGGTCAAACCTGCCGCTGGAGGCCGCGGTCGTGCTCGGCGGGGATCCGATCCTCATGTTATCGGCGATGCTGCCGCTGCCGGAAGACATCGACGAAATTGCCTTCGCCGGACTCCTGCGCGGGGCGCCTACGCCGATGGTACGAGGCCGGTCGATCAACATGCCCGTGCCGGCCAATGCCGAGTTCATCCTGGAAGGGGTCGTACCCCCGCACGAACGCCGCACTGAAGGCCCGTTTGGAGATCACTTCGGACACTATTCGGACGCCGCCGACTTCCCGATTCTTCAGATACGACGTGTCACTCGCCGGTCGAATCCGATCTACCCGGCCACGGTGGTCGGGAAGCCTCCGCAGGAGGACAAGTTCATGGGTATCGCCGCCGATGAGATGATCGGCCCGCTCATCCGCCTCGTGAATCCCAACATCGTCGAGATGTGCCCCTATGTGGGAGCCGGGTTCCACAATCTGCTGGGCGTCTCGTTGCGGGAACGCCATCCCAAGGAAGTCATCAAGACGGCGCTCGGCCTCCTCGGTGTCGGGCAGCTTTCCCTGACGAAGGTGATGATCCTCGTCCGCGAGGATATCAACCCGCGCCGATTCGATCTGCTGCTGCGGGAACTCTGGTTCCGATTTGAACCCGAGCACCGGATGCTGTTGTTACCCATCGCTCCCATCGACACCCTCGACTTCACCTCCTTCAAGATGCACGTGGGGAGCAAGTGGGTGCTCGACGCGACCGGCGAAGTCTTAACCCGGGATGAGCCGCCGCGCTCGATTACCGACCCCCGCGGGTTCGATCATCGCGTACGAAAGTACCGGCTTCTCGAAGGCGGTTTCCTCGTCATCGCCGTGGAAGGCGATGCGCGAGAGGTGCTCACGGGCCTTCTCAGGCGGGTTGATTACAAGACGGTCAAGTTCATAGCCGCCGTCAGCCAGGATGTCGATCTCGATGATGAGGAGAACCTGCTCTGGGGGATCTTCACGCGGTTCGATCCGGCCCTCGATTTAATCTTTGACGAAACCGGGTTCATCCGGAGCCGCCCTGTTTATCGGGGAAGAATCGGTATCGATGCGACCTGGAAGGAGGGCTATCCCAAGCCCCTCGAGATGAGCCCGGAAATCAAGCGCCTCGTCGATCGACGGTGGAAGGAGTATTGGCGATGAGAAGGCCTGGCATGCCTCTGGAGGCCTGGAGGCGTTGCAATAGTTGCGGCCGCACCAGGCTTATGGTGGGCAACACTAAGGACAATCCCGGGAACGCCAATCTCCTGATTGGCGTCGTCAAGCTTCGAGACCACGCCAATCAGGAGATTGGCGTTCCCGGATGGTCAGGCTGACTTCAGCTTGGCAATCTCGGAAAAATACTTGACGAACATCTTGATGCCGCCGGAAGCCTGACACCAATCGAAGTTCTCGTTAATCGCGTGATACCCGTGCTCGGGCAGGCTCAACCCGAGAAAGGTGATCGGCACGCGCAGGTATTTCTGCATCGTAACGACCGCCCCGATCGATCCTCCCTCGCGGGTAAAAGCGGGATCCTTTCCGAAGGCGAACCGCATGGCCAGCCGTCCGGCATCGGCATAGGGACCGCTGAATTGCCCGAGGTAGGGCTTCAATGTTCCGTAGGTGTTGACCTTCACATCGGGATTCCGCTTGCGGACGAAGTCACGGACGAGCCGGACGATCTTCGCGGGATCCATCCTGGGCACCATGCGCATGCTGATTTTCGCTTCCGCTCGAAAGGGAACGATCGTCTTTACGCCGGGTCCGGAATAGCCGCCCGTGATCCCGTGTACTTCAAACGTCGGCTCGCTCATCACCGCCTTCAGGATCCGTTTGGCGTCCTTGACCCGGACGGACTTCAACTCGTGCGCCTTCATGAAGGAGGCTACGGTGAAACCCGAGTCGATGAAGCTTTTCACTTCCTTCGCGGTGGCTGGGACCACATCCTTGTAAAACCCGGGAATCTTCACGCGGCCGGTTCTGGCGTCGTAGCATTCACTCACGACCTGCGCAAGCTCTCCGATCGGATTACGGGCAGCCCCGCCCGTCAATCCGGAGTGAACGTCTTTGGCGCCGGTCTGCAGGGTGAAGGTGACCGCCTGCAGCCCTCTCAAGCCATAAGGAATCGCCGGCTTTCCGCGCGCAATCCAGATCGTGTCCGACACAAGGACCGAATCGGTCTTCAATCTGGGCAGATTGAGCTTCACGAAACGATCGAAGCTCGGACTGCCGATTTCTTCCTCCAGCTCCCATATGAAATTGATATTGATCGGCACGCCCTGCTGCGCGGCATACCGGGCCGCCAACATGGCGGTCATGGCCGGCCCCTTGTCATCGGTCGTTCCCCGGCCCTCGTACCGTCCGTCCTGCTTGAAGAACGTGAATGGGGGTCGCTTCCATTCCGTGGGATCCGCGGGTTGAACATCAAGATGGTTATAAATCGAGACCGTCGGGTAGGCCGGGTTCTGTTCCAGACGCCCGATGACGACGGGGTAGCCCTGGGTGGAGACCACTTCCGCGCCCGCACCGATCCCAGTCAGATAACTGGCAGCGAGTTGCGCGCCCCGTTCGATGTCGGGTTTGCGGTCCGGCTCCATGCTGATCGTCGGCACCTCCACCATTTGTCCGAGCAGATCCTCGAACTCATTTCGGACACTGCTAATGTAACGATCGAGACCGCGGAATACCGCGTCGGGTTCAGCCATGATTCATATCTCCATTTGAATTCAGCGGGCCAACTTATCCGGAATGGACGGGACCTGTCAACGAACTATCCTACCGGTATTGGCTACTTGCTCTCGGGACGCATGTGAGGAAAGAGAATCACATCGCGGATATTGGCTTGCCCCGTGATGATCATCGTGAGGCGATCGATGCCGATGCCCTCACCCGCTGTGGGGGGAAGCCCGTAGCCCAGCGCCCGGACGTAATCTTCGTCCATGACCACCACTTCCTCCACGCCGCGGCCGCGCTGATCCATCTGCTCCTTGAACCGTCGCTCCTGTTCGGCAGGGTCGTTCAATTCGCAGAAGGCATTCGCGCATTCCAACCCACAGATGAAGAGTTCAAATCGGTGTACGATTCCAGGATTCGTTTCGCTCTGCTTGGAGAGGGGACTGACTTCAGTTGGAAATCCGGTGATAAAGGTTGGATCAATAAGGCGGGGTTCGACAAAGTGGTCGAAGAGATCGACGATCTCCTTCGGAGAGAACGAAGAAACAAATTGGGGATCCTCCGCGGCCAGGACCTCGACGAGCGCTCTCTCCTTAAGGTCTTTCGAGTCATCCTGGTCAAGAAGGGCATCAAGTACAGCCTTGATCATCGTGACCCGCTTCCAGGGAGGCGTAAAGTCGACCGAAACGCCCGCATAGGACAACTTCAGCGAACCATGAACCCGTTCAACAACCCCGGTGATGAGCTCCTCCGTAAGCTCCATGAGCTGCTCGTAGTCACTGTAAGCCTGGTAGAACTCCAGCATCGTGAACTCGGGATTGTGCCGGGCCGATAACCCCTCGTTGCGGAAGTTCCGATTCAGCTCGTAGACCTTCTCAAATCCGCCGACCACCAGGCGTTTTAGATATAACTCCGGCGCTACGCGGGCAAACAGGTCGATGTCGAGCGCATTATGATGAGTCTTGAATGGCCGCGCGGCGGCGCCGCTGGCGATCGGCGAGAGCATGGGCGTCTCGACTTCGATATATCCGCGATCGTCGAAAAAGGATCGGACCTCCCGGATGATCGCAGCGCGCTTGACGAAGACTTCGCGCGACGAGGGATTCGCAATCAGATCGAGGTAACGCTGACGATGGCGGGATTCAACATCCTGCAGCCCATGATACTTCTCAGGCATCGGCAGCAGCGCCTTGGCCAGGAAGGACAGGCCGCGTACGTGCACCGACAGCTCGCCGGTCCGGGTGATGAATAACCAGCCCTCCACGCCGACGATATCTCCGAGGTCGAGCAGTTTGAATAGCTGCCATTCCCTAACGGGCACATCGTTGCTCCGCACGTAGGCCTGAAGGCGGGAAGCGCCGTCCGAAAGGTGGATGAAGCCCGCCTTCCCCATCAATCGGGAGGTCATGATCCGACCGGCAAGCCTGACCTTGATCCCATTCAGTTCCTGGTTGACCTTTTCGAGTTCCTCGGCCGGCCGCTGACCTCCCCGATCAGCGTAATGATGGACAATTTCCGAAACCGTGTGTGTCCGGTCGAACTTGTGGGGGTAGGCTTCGAACCCTAGCTCGGTGATCGCCTGAAGATTCTTTCGCCGCTGAATGATCTGGTCGTTCTCTTCGTCGAATAAAGGCATGTCGCTGATCAGGGGGGCGGAATACTAACAACTGTTCTATCAAATGTCAGCCGATTCCAACTGCCGGAGGGCCTCGTAGACCGCGATCGCCACGGCCGTAGCCAGATTGAGGCTGCGCACGTGAGATGAACGCATCGGAATCCGAAGGGCCTGCTCCCCGTGCTCCCTCAGTAGCTGCTCCGGCAAGCCCCGGCTCTCCGGACCGAACACCAGGACGTCGCCCCGGCGGTACTGAACCTCCGTGTAGGATCGATCAGCCTTGGTGCTGAAGTAGAACAATCGTGTCCCTGGAAGGTTACAGCCCATCTCCTCGAGATCGCTCCACCGCCTCAGGTCGACGTGCGGCCAGTAATCGAGACCGGCGCGGCGGATAGCCCGATCATCGATGCGGAAGCCGAGCGCGCCCACCAGGTGCAAGCGCAGATCGTTCGCGGCGCATAGCCGGGCAATATTCCCGGTGTTGGGATGAATCTCCGGTTCAACCAGGGCCACGTGAAGCAGGCTACGACCGCCGGGTTCCGCCTCATTCCTCATCACGACCTCTCCTTCCTGGCCTCTTGGTCCAGCGCCCGGGCAGGCTCCCGTCTCACCTGCAGGAGCAGCACCGAACCGATCACCAGAACCACGCCCACCACCTGAATGGGACCGGTCCTTTCACCAACGAAAATCATCGCAGAGAGTATCGCCATGACCGGCTCCAACGTCGCGGTAATGATCGCGCGGCTGGCGGGTAACTCCTTCAACCCGCCGAGATAAAAAAGGTAGGGCAGCAGTATCGAGCCCAGGGCAAAGACGGAGAAGACCAGCCAGTCGTAACCCGACAACCCTTGAACCCATCGCCATGGAGGATTCAGCATGAACCAGAATAGCGAGGTGAATCCGAGCGTGTAGAAGAGGTTTCGCCAGATCGAACGATCCCGGCTGAGGCTCCTGCCGTAAATAGTGAAGAAAGCATACGACAATGCCGCCAACAAGCCTGCACCGATGCCCACTCGATGGACGGCGATGACCGAAGCATCGCGACCGGCCACGACGAGAAAACATCCCAACACCGAAAGCGCCAGCGCGGACATCGCGTTCCAACGCACGACCTCCTTTCCGATGGTCACCGAATAAAACATGACCAGCACCGGCGCCGTATACTGCATGACGATCGCGGTCGCCACGTTCGTTTGCTTGATGGCGTAATAATAGAAGAAATTGGAGCCGGCAATCCCGAGAATGCCGAGCAGGGCCAGCCGGCCGGCAAGTTTCAGATCGAGGCGGAGTGCCTCGCGATTCGCAGCCAGCAGCAATACGCCGAGCGCCAGGAACGAGAGCGTGACTCTCAGCTGGACCAATAACAACGTATCGACGTTTCGGTTGAAGAGAAACTTCGCCGCCGTAGCTGACCCGCCCCAGAGCACGGCCGCCGCCGTGATCATCAGGTAGCCCCTGATCCGGAAAGGGCTCACAGCGTATGGGCGGTGAAGGAGAAGCAAGGCCCGCCGCCGGTGTCCGTGCGGTTCAGGTCGATCACGAGGCCTCAGCGCTGCAAGGAAAGGTCCCTGATAAGGATCAACCGGAAGCGCGTACCACTGCGAATGGCGATGTCGACCTGATCGATCGAGATGTGGCTCTCGCCATCCTCGCCTGCCGAGACCTTCATGTTGGCCACATTCTCCCGGCGCAGCCCTATCGCGGAAGGCTTTCCCACATCGTCATTCGCCGGCAGGCGTCGCATGCTCACCCCCCCGCCAGGACCCATAGTCGGGCGGCGGCGTTCGCCGGTCCGCGGGTCACGATCATCCGTTGGGGGATAGGGATCTCCTTGAGGGATCGGACCGTCCCGCGGGTCGCCCGATGGCCGGCGGCTCATCTCGGGGAGGCGGTCATCGGTCCGCTGCAGCGACGGCTCATCCGGCATCCCCACCTCTAATCCCTTAACCCGGACTCCAATGGGATGGGATGCCATTCCGATTCTCAGGGATTCGAACTTTAGGACCAGGATCGAGTAATTCCCATCCTGGTCCTGCCAGGCTTCCACATGGCCGTGGATCTCGGCGCCGCGCGGGAGCACCTCCCGCCCTTCAATACCCACCGGCTGCGTCAGTCGCAGACTGAAGACCTCGCCTTCACGGATCATCCTCGCGTCGAGGTCCGCCACCAGCACCGTGAGAACCTCCGTTCCCGCGCGTAGGTTGTAGTTCTGCCGTACCGGCGCATGACGGGCCGCCGCGCCCATTGGATTCAGCACCACGCAAAGGACGATGGCGACAAGAGTCGTGTTCAGGCGCCAGGACCTGTCGTGTCGTTCCCGCAGCATCCTTACTCCCTTAGTACCTCAAATGGTACCACATCTCGTCCGCCATCCCGGCGAAACGCCGCAAAGGCTGGCCAGGGCTGCGCGGCCATGATTCGGCTCGTTCAACTCGGTTATGAGAGAATCCCGGGACGGAATTCACCCGCTACCTGACCATCATGCCCGGGAAGCGGCGAACGCCGAAGCATGAAACCGCGAGGTCCGGCTATGAACCCGGCTTCCAGCAACGCCGGTGCAAGCTCGCTCTCCGTCGCGGGAACGCCGTTGACCATGGAGATGAAGAGGCCCCTCCGGGTCCCGTTTCGGACCCCTGCGACCAACGCATCCGCAATTCCGTGCGCGAAACGGCTGCGCGCGGGTTCATCCTCCGGTATGAACACAAAAAACTGCGGCTCGCCTCGTCCGATGAAGGCCGCCAGGTCTCCATTGATCAGGATCACCTGACACCCCGCCGATCTTGTCGGTCCCCGTCTGCCCGCGTCCTCTCCGTCGACCTCACTCGAAGCTACGACGGGCCAGCCCAGGACCGATCCGTAGAGATTTGCAGGGTCGGTTGCCGCGAGCATAACCACTTCATCGCGCACGGGAGGTTCGCGCCTTCGGCGTAATCTATCGATGGCCTCCGGCAACGCGAATTGCATCGCACCCAAGCCCTCGACAAAGTAACCCCGCCGGATTCGACCCCGCTCCTCCAAGGCCCTAAGGACAGTATAGAGAGCGGCAAAGCCGCCCGGCGAAGAATCCGTCGCCATGGCTTCGCGCGTGAGGATGCCGTACCGCTCGAGGAGTTGCTTCGTCCGGGCAGCGGCCCGTTCCGTAGGTGAACCTATGCGTCCCACGAGGCTCGACAGGAGTGACCAGCGGCCCTCCCCAGTCGGCGGAACCTGCCGGCGTGACAGGAATGGTCTTCCGGTGTGGTGCTTCCGCCTCTCCTGCCGGGGGGTGGTGAGGCTGCGGAGCGGCATCAAGGTGTCGTTGGTGACCTCGCCGGTCCAGACCAGTTCCCAGAGCGGGGCCAGGGTGTCGCCCGGATATCCGCTACCTGCAGCTTCGTGAATGGCGGAGAAGAAGCATGCGCCATGAGCGCTAAGATACGCCCTGATCTTCCCGCGGCGATCGGTCTCATCGCTGACAGAGACCTCCGGCTCGTCGCCCGAGATAGAGGTAGCGAGTGGGAAACCCGGAGAAGGAGTGAGGTCGGCGGCATGATCGGTAAAAAAGAGTGCCACGCGCCCATCTCTCTCCCCGAGCGGCAAAGCGCTTGCATTCAGCGCTCTTGGGCATATCTATCTCAAAGATCTTCTCAATGGACATCC
>JACQTD010000051.1 GCA_016210985.1 Acidobacteriota bacterium | reverse complement strand
CACTGCAGGCCGCCGGTCCGCAATCGCTGATCGTGTTGATGGTCAGCGAGCCGGACTGCGGTCCCGAAGAACCCGGCGGAGCGGTGAAGCGTGCCGTCACCGTGAGGCTGCCTCCAGGAGCGACCGTGGTCGGGAAGGCCGGGCTCACGATCGAGAAGAGCGGATTGCTCGATGCAATCCCCGTGATCGTGAACGGAATGTTCCCCGCGTTGGCGACCGTGAAGGTGAGATCCCTCGACGTACCGGACTGGACATCGCCGAACATGAGGTTGGTCGGGCTGACCGCGCACGCCACCTGAGCGCAGAATCCCGCCAAGCTTACCGTGCCGAGGCTGACCGGACCGCAGGAACTATTGGCGGTGAAGCCGATGGTTCCGGTCTGAGGACCAGGCGCGGCGCACGTCAACCGGACCGTGACCGTGGCGTTTCCTCCCACCGGTATCGTGAGCGGGACCGCCGGGCTGATTATGGCGAAGGCCGGATTGCTCGACGTGATGGAAGTTACGTCGAACGGCCGGTTGCCGGTATTGGTGATGACGAACGTCCGGGTCGCAGTGGTCCCGACGCAGACGTTGCCGAAGTCAATGACCGCCGGGGCGACGGTACCCGTGACGTTGGCGCAGAAGCCTGTCAACGACACTGTCCCGAGGCTCACGGCTCCGCAAACCCCTGAGGCCGCGAAGCTGATCGTGCCGCTCTGCGGTCCCGTGGACGTGCAGGTGAGCTGGACCGTTACCGTGGTGCTGCCGCCGGCCGGAATCGTAACCGGGAGCGCCGGGCTGATGATCGTGAACGCCGGGCTGCTCGAGGTGATGCCGGTCAGGTTGAACGGCGAGTTGCCGGTATTGGTCACCGTGAAGGTCCGCGTTGAGCTCGCGCCCACGCAGACATCCCCGAAGTCGATCGCAACCGGAGCGACCGTTCCCGTGGTTGACGCGCAGAAGCCGCTGAGGGCCACTGGCGAGAGCGCCACTGGACCGCAGGTGCTCGATGCGCCGAGGGTAAGCGAACCAGCCTGCGGACCTGGTGTAACGCAGGTCAGCTGGACCGTCACCGTGACACTGCCGCCGGCCGGAATCGCCACCGGAAGGGCCGGGCTGACGATCGTGAAGGCGGCATTGCTCGACGCGATGGAATCGAGGTTGAACGGCTGGTTCCCGGTATTGGCAACCGTGAACGTCCGGGTGGTATTGGCGCCCACGCAGACGCTGCCGAAATCGATCGCCGTCGGCGAGACCACCCCGGCCACGTTAATACACAGGCCGGTGAGGCTCACCGTGCCCACGTTGACCGCACCGCAGAAGGCGCTCGCGCCGATGCTGATCGTGGCGCTCTGAGGTCCGGGCGAAGTGCACGTAAGCTGAACGGTAACCGTCGTGCTGCCGCCAGGCGCGATCGTTACCGGCAGGGCCGGGCTCACAACCGTGAACGCGGCGCTGCTCGGGGTGATCGTGTTGATGGTCAGCGGCGTGTTGCCGGTATTGTTGATCGTGAACGTGTTCGTGGCGTTCTGGCCCACGCATACCGAGCCGAAGTCCAAGGCGGCCGGCGCGACATTGCCAGCGGCCTCGATACAACTGCCACTGAGCGCCACCGTCCCGAGATCAAGCGGACAGTTGGTCGCGTTGGACGTGGTGAACGTAATGACTCCCGACTGCGGGCCTGTGGCCGACGGGCAGGAGAAGCGCACGACAACCGAAACGCTTCCACCGACCGGTACGGTCGCCGGCAGGGCCGGGCTGTCGATCGAGAAGGCCACGTTGCTGCTCGCGATCGTATTGATCGTGAACGGCCCGGTTCCGGTGTTGGTCACCGTCAGGGTTCTGACCTCGCTTTGACCAACGCATACCTGGCCGAAGTCAACCGCGGTCGGCGACACGCTGCCGGCGATAAGGACACAATTGCCGGACAAGGGTATCGGAGGAAGGAGCGGACCGAGATTCAGGCAATCCTGAGCCGGAGTCGTATCCGCGATAAGCGTACCGGCCTGCGGACCAGGTCCCGTGGCGCAGGAGAACTGGACCGTCGCCGTGACCGTGCCACCCGGAGCGACGACAGCCGGAAGCGCCGCGCTGGTGCTGATCACCGTGAAGGCCGGGTTGCTCGAGTTCAGGGCGTTGATGGTGTACGGCCCGTTCCCCGTATTCCCGAACGTCAGCGTTTGAGTCGCAGTGGCCCCAACGCAGACGTCGCCGAAGGCAAGCGCCCCCGGGTTGACCGTGGCGACAGGTCTCACCGCTGTAATCGTGGTGGGAACCCTGACTCGAATGATCTCGTCGAGAATGATCTTCGTCTCGAGCCGGCATACGAATGGAGCCGACGGGCAAGGCGCGCAGAACGTCAAATCGAACGTGTACGTGCCGCCGGTCAGCGGATCGACGAAGAGCGTCACCGGTGAGAAGTCATGGGTGAGCGGGCTGCAGTCGCGATCAAATTCGAGCGTGAGCGGCACCGGCAGGTCGAAGCCCCGCACCGCGCTGATGATGACATCCTTGAGGTTGATGTTCGTCGTCGGAGGTCCAACCACGAGCGGATCGCCCTTTTGCACGTCGATGGTGCCATCGCCGTTCGCGTCGATATCCCGACGGGCAAACGTGCTGGTCGCCGTGGCAATCTGTTGCAGCGCGGCCACGGTGATGGCGGGATCGCCGCCGTGAGGTCCGCCCGCCGCGATACCGACCACCTTGACGCCTCGGGCCCTCAACGCCGCGATCGTGTCAGTAAAGGTGGGACCGGGATACGTCGGTCCGCCGGCATTGCCGGGATCACCGGCATTATGGAAGTTGCTGTCCGTAATCAGGACGACGACCTTCTCGACGTCAAAGTTCTGCCGGAAGCTGGCCTGCTGATTCGGAGCGATGTCCGCGAGGAGACCTCCCAGAACCTGACCCTCTCCGGTCGCTGCCTGATAGAGCGCCGGGAGTTGGGACTCCGGATCGTCACCGCCGCCGCCGGTCGTGATCCGGGTGATGGCATTGCTCAGTGCCGCGCGGTTTTGAATATTCACCTGCCGGAAATCGATCTCCCGGCGATAGGCATGGTCGAGGAACTGGCCGAAAGGAGATATGGGATAATCTTTGAAAGTGCCGACACCGAGGCGGATGTCGCCTCGGAGATCAACGAGCTGCTGGACGAACCGGCTGCCGTCGTTGATGAAGTTCGTGATATTGTCTGTGAAGCTGTTACTGGCATCCACCAGCAGGAATATATCCATCGGGCGATACACCGTCGGTACGATCGTGATCGCCAACGGAATCGTCACGCACTCGCCCTCGGGAATCAGGACATCTATTTCTGCGGGCACCACGTTGACGATCGGGCTTTCACCGACCGGGCCCTGGGTGGTCGATGCGGGTAACTGTCCCGTCAACATCACCGTCAAAGCGCGCCGGCCCGCCACCACGAGGTCGGCCGAGGTGTCGCTATCCAGCCATCCGGCTGCGACCACGGCAGGCTGAACCTTCAGGTCGTTTGAAAGCTCGGTGCCAAGCGCATCCTGGCTTCCGCCGAGGAGGATGCTCAGTTTCCGGGCATGCTTGGGGAGGACGACGAGATCGTCGGTCCGGTCGCCGTTCACGTCCGCGGCGAGCAGTCCGGACGCGGGACCGACGTTGACCTTCTGGATTTCGCGATACTGACCCGCGGCGTCTACGCCATAAATCACCGCGGCCTCAGAGCCGCTTTCCAACACCGCCAGTTCGAGCCGGGCATCGCCGTTGAAGTCGCCGGACGCGCTGGCCGTGATCACGGAGTCGCTGGTCACCGAATCGATCTTCTGGAAAGGCGAATTGGGGGCGCCATGCAGTACTTGAATCTGCTGTTCGCTAACCAGAAGGATGTCCGCAAACGAGTCGGCATCGACGTAACCGGCATCGATCCGCGTGACGGCTCCGATCGTCGAAATCTTCAACCGCGCGGGAGGCAGCTGCAACGTGCGCGGTTTCACGAACTGGAGTTCGGAATCCGACATCGACTTCGTCCAGGCGACGTCCTGCCAGAGCAGCAGTTCGGTCTGGGGGCCTATTCCCGTCGATACGACCAATTCCGCGCGACGGTCGCCAACGAAGTCCTTCACCAGCAGCCGGCTGGGAGAACTGTTAAGGGCTACACGCTGGGCCTCCGGCAGGTTGCCTGTCCCGTCGCCCACCAGGATGAAGAGGCTGTCGGCTCCGGTGTCGGCGACCAGCACATCGAGCTTTCCGTCACTCGTAAAATCGCCCGACGCCATCGCGTCGACATGACCTTCAACGCGGAATGACTTGGCCGCCTGGAAACCGCCGCCGGCCGTACCCAGACGGACGTCCAGGGTGCCGCTCGAGCTGGCCAGGACGAGATCCGAAATCCCGTCTCCATTCAGGTCGGCAAGGATGGAGGCCGATGGCTGACTGGCCGCCGCCGACGATCCGGCGCTCAAGTCCACCACCTGCTGGAACGCCGATGCGGAACTCTTCCGCGTTTCGACCTGCGCTCGCGTGGGAGTCGGTTTGGCGGCCTCCCGCTTCGCCGAAACCGCGGTCCGATTTAACAGGCGGTAAATCATGTCCGCCTTGGCCGAACGCAATCCTATTGATGTCACCACCGCGAGGATCAGGATACCCGCAAGCGGCAAAATACTCTTCCTAGTGACTAAGCGTCTCATTTGGCCCCCCTTCATACCTAGCAATAGACCTGTTCTTGCCTGTTCTCAGAATGTTCGTTTGGATCTTGAAGTTGCTATGCCGGAATCTGGTGATCATTGGGCACTTCGCAGGCGATCTGCACAAACTATGGAGCGGCGACCGGGAGCGACGAAAGCCCCGGGACCGCTCGAGTAGAATTCCAGTTTCGTGAATAGACCGTATCTCTGGCTCGATTTGCGACCGATTCCGCCGCCGGACGCCTACCGCATGTCCTTCGCCGGATTTCGGGACTTGGCAATGTCTTGTTAAGTTAGCGTAGTTTCTTATCTGTTTGTGTCTTTTTTATTTATTCAGATACCAACACGCAGTGATTCTTGTGATTGGAGCCGAACCTGTTCCAATACCCAGCCAAGATTGCGGAAGGCGTGCCGCGATCCTCAGTAACAAACCCTTCGCCGAAAGCCCGGTCCCCAGAGTACCGTCAGACTCCGGTTGCGGCATGACAGCAACTGCACCGCTAATCATGAGCATGAGTCCTCGGAGTACCTCGATCCTCGTTCTCTACGCTCGCGGCCGGGAAATGAGACTCCAGTCAGCTTGCTCCCGGAGACTCCAGGCCAATTACAAACTTACACGCCAATTCCTCGTCACCCTATCACAACAACCTAGTCTTGTAAATCTGTTTTTTCTATTCCGGTCCATCATTTCGCGACGGGGGCCACACCCCGAATTGCACTGGTATTGAGTCCGTGTTTCTACTTATAATGACGGTTCATCCTACGGAGCCTGGTAAGTGCCACGACCTCTGGACCTCGCTGGAATCATCCCGCCCATTCCCACCCCCTTCCAGGAGAACGAAGAGTTCTATCCGAAGGCGCTTGAGGCTAATCTCTGTCGCTGGAATGAAGTACCCTTCCGCGGATATCTCATTTTGGGCTCCAATGGCGAGGCCATCCACCTCAACCAGAAGGATCAATTGTGCGTCCTGGAGACGGCGAGGGGCCACATTCCCGAGGACAGGCTGTTGTTGGTCGGCGCTTCCCAATCCGCTGCGAAGGATACCGTCGAGTTCCTGCGGCAGGCGGCTACTATCGGGGCCGATGCGGCTCTTGTGAGCACGCCCTGCTACTTCAAATCCCAGATGAACCAAGGCGCGGTCCTTCAGTATTACACCCGGATCGCCGAGGAGAGTCCGCTCCCCATTCTTCTCTACAATGTTCCTCAGTTTACCGGACTCAATCTCGCCGCGGACACGGTCATCCGGCTGGCCAAGCATGCTAACGTGCTGGGATTGAAAGAGAGCGCCGGCAATATGACGCTCCTTTGCGAAGTGTTTCAGGATCTCCCGGTCTCTTTTCAAGTGCTCTGCGGATCGGCCGGAGCCTTTTACTCCGCGCTCAATCTGGGCGCTGTCGGCGGAATCCTCGCGGTGGCCTGTGTGGCCTGGGAGGCTTGTTTCGAACTCTTCGAGTCCACGCGGCGCGGGGACCAGGAGACCGCCAGAAGGAAGCAATTGGAACTTGTTCCCCTTGCTCAGGCCGTGACCGCCCAGTTCGGGGTCGGCGGCCTCAAAGCGGCTCTCGCCATCCGGGGGTTTTATGGCGGTCCGCCGCGCGCTCCGCTGACCCCGCCTGGAGAATGGGCGCTCGGTCAACTCCGTCAGATCTGCGCGACCATGAAGATCTCGCCTCCGGCACGCTGAAGCCGAGGGAGTAGAATTCCATAGTGCCGGGCGTCCCCAGGATGGAGAAGGTATCTTTCGAAGTCATCCCCAGATCGACTCGGATCTACCTGGATTACCTCTCGAGGCGAAGTAACCTGATTCGCTACTACGCCGGAGACTGGACCAGTCTCGAAGAGCAGAGAGCCCTTGCCGCCAGACTCTGCGAGGGAACCCACGACCGTCAAAGACTCTTCGAGGTGCTCCGTGAGCAGAATAGGGCCCTTGGGGCCGATGCGGCGGCGCTGTCGAACATCGATCGGCTTCGCGATCCGCGGACCGTGGCGGTCGTGACCGGTCAGCAGGCGGGACTGTTTTCCGGACCGCTCTACACGCTGATCAAGGCTCTGGGCGCCGTACGGTGGGCCTCCCGAATGACGGAGCTGGGCATTCCCGCGATTCCGGTCTTCTGGTCCGAGGTCGAAGACCATGACATCGAGGAAGTGGCCCATTGCGGATTACCCGATCGCGATGGCGTGTGGCGGGAAATCGATTACCGTCCGGTGGAGTGGGTGGAAGGCCGGCCCGTCGGCCGTGTGATCCTCGACGAGGCTGCCGGATACGCTGTCGATCAACTTGTCGAAGCACTCCCGGATTCGGAATACGTGCGCGGGCTGGCGCCGCGGCTTCGTGCCGCGTACACAAGCGGTGCACGATGGGGGGACGCATTCGGACGGCTAATGTTGCAACTCACCTCCGGTACCGGGCTGGTCTGGATCGATCCCTCGGAGTCGGAAATCAAAGGGATGCTCGGCCCACTGTACAGCCGGGTCCTGGCCGAGCCCGGTCACATCGCCCGCGCCTTGATGAAGCGGAGTGCCCAACTGCTCCAGGCGGGTTACCATAACCAGTTCCACGTCACTCCCGAGATGGTGCCGCTTTTTCTCATCGATGAAGGCCGGCGCAGGACGCTGATGCAGATCAACGGCGCCATCCGCCCTAAGGTGGGAGATCAGGTCTGGGCGCCGGCCGACCTGAGCGAGCTTGCACGGACTTCTCCTCAGACATTCAGTCCCTCAGGCGCGCTCCGCCCCGTAGCTCAGGATACGCTCCTCCCCACCCTGATGTACGTCGGCGGTCCCAGTGAGATCGCGTACTTCGCGCAGTTGCAACCGATGTACGAACTGCTCGGCGTCACCCAGCCGATGCTGGCGCCCCGGCCCTCCGTCACGATTGTGGAACCGAAGTACGCCCGGACGCTGGAAAAGTATGGGATCGGCGTCCGGGATCTGTTCGCCGGGCCGGATGAGATCCTCCGCGAAATCGCCCGTCGCAGCGTCGGGCAGGAACTCACCCAAGCCTTCGCTTCAACCGAGGCCGTGGTCACGGAGCGCATGGCCGCCATCCAGGAACAACTGGGGGCCGCCGATCCGACACTCGTTGATGCCGCCCGGAACGCGCTCGAGAAGATGCAGTATCAGATCTCCAATCTGAAAACCAAGTTCCTCAACGCGCAGGCTCGTCGCGACGCCACAGCCGAGCAGCAGATCCGGCGGGCTTGTACCGTTCTGGCTCCTGAGCGGCGCCTGCAGGAACGGCGCGTCAATGGACTCTACTTCTATGCGCGTTACGGCCCGACGTTTTTGCCATGGCTTCGCGACGCGATCGATCTCGATACTGTGGACCATCAGGTGCTGACCTACGACGGATGACCCACATCTGGGAGCGTGCCCTGGGAGCGCAGGCTTCCAGCCTGCTGCAGTGCGATGGCAGGTGTCCGACATCAGGGTCAAGAGAATTCGATGAGGCAGACTGCCTGGCGCACGGCAGCACGCAAGATGCGTGCGATCCCAGGGGAGGGAGGAAGATGAAAATCGTGTCTGAGATCTTAGACGAACTTCGGCAGCGTACCGCCGAAGCGTCGCCCAAAGAGGCCTGCGGGCTCCTGGCCGGATCAGATGACACCATTGCTCACGCGATCGCGCTCAGGAATGTCGCTCCGAACCCTGAGACCCGGTACTTCGCCTCGCCGCAGGACCTCTTCCAGGCTTTCCGCGAGCTTCGTGCTTCCGGAAGGAAGATGATCGGCATTTACCACTCGCATCCGCGCAGTCCGGCCTTCCCGTCTCGCACCGACGTCGACCTTGCGTGCTATCCCGACGCCGTCTACGTAATCGTGAGCGGGATACCAGGCTTTGAGATCCGCGCATTCCGGATTGTGAACCGGCAGGTGGTTGAAGAGGTCCTCGATCCCGTGGATCACTTGACGACTTCGAATTCGAAATAGAGCTCCTTACCGCGGATGATGAAGCTCAGGTAGTGCTCCCAGAACCTCCGTATGAACCTCATCGCCGGCCAGTGCTGATCGAGATTGATGAGCGCCTGCAGGCCCAGGGCCCGCCACAGATTGAGCAGGCTGACCCGAATTCGCTTCGGCCGGAGCCGCACGTGGGTATAGAACGGAAACGGCGCCTCGGGATCGGTGAAACACCGAAACGAGAAGCTGTTCAGGTGAATGCGGTGGGTGGGATCCGTGGCCCAGTCTGGATTGGTGTAATGCGGAGCCAGAAATCGTATCGTCCCGCCGTGGCGGGTGATCCGGTGAATCTCGGCGACGACCCCGATCAGATCGCTCACATGTTCGATGACATGCTGGCCGACCACTTCGTCGAAGGTGTCATTCAGGAAGGGATAAGGCAGCGCGTCAAGATCGTGAAGCACGTCCGCGGCCGTGTGCGGATTCCGATCCATTCCGATGGCGCCGGGGACCTTATGGAGCCCGCATCCTATATCGAGTCTACGTCTCCGGGGTGAGACCGGGGATGGCATGGTATCGACCAGGACGTTTTCACCGTCGGGTCGCCGAGGAACTGCGTGCGGCGCGGGCGCGCGATCCCTCCTGGGAGGATCGGTGCGTGAAGATCTCGAATCCCGGATAACGGGCGGATGCTCCCAGCCGCTCCTCGATGCGGAGCAGCTGGTTGTACTTGGCGATCCTGTCGCTGCGGCAAAGCGATCCGGTCTTGATCTGGGCGGCATTCGTGGCTACGGCCAGGTCGGCAATGAATGCGTCCTCGGTTTCGCCCGACCGGTGAGAAATGACGGTCGAGTAACCGTGCCTCGCGGCGAGCGCCATCGTTTCGAGGGTCTCGGTGAGCGTCCCGATCTGATTCAAATTGATCAGGATCGAGTTGGCGATTCCGCGTTCGATGCCCTTCTTCAAGTATTCGACATTCGTGACGAAGAGATCATCGCCGACGAGCTGCACCCGACCGCCGAGCGCCCCGGTGAGCTGTTCCCAGCCCTCCCAGTCCTGCTCCGCCAGGCCGTCTTCGATCGAGAGAATCGGGTATTGTTCGACCAGACGCGCATAATAATCGACCATCTGGCCGGAGTTCCTTTTCGACCCGTCCGACTTCCGGAAGACATACTTGCCGGATTCAAAGAACTCGCTGGCGGCGGGGTCGAGTGCAAGGCCGACATCCCGTCCGGGCCGGTATCCTGCCTGCGCAATCGATTCGACGATCAGATCAAGCGCTTCTTCGTTTGATTTGAGATCAGGAGCGAATCCGCCTTCGTCGCCCACGCCGGTGCTGTAACCTTTCTTCTTGAGCACCGATTTCAGCGTGTGAAAGATTTCGGCCGACCAGCGCAAGGCTTCCCGGAAACTGGGCGCCCCGGCCGGCAGGATCATGAACTCCTGCAAATCGACGTTGTTGTCCGCGTGGGCGCCGCCGTTCAGGATGTTCATCATCGGAACCGGAAGGGTTCGGGCGCCGGCTCCGCCGAGATAGCGGAAAAGGGGGAGCCCCAGACTCTTCGCCGCCGCCCTTGCGTTGGCCAGGGAGACGGCGAGCAGGGCATTGGCGCCCAGTTTTCGTTTGTCTGCGGTGCCATCAAGGCCGACGAGGACGCGATCGACGCCCGCCTGATCGATGGCGTCGAACCCTTTGAGCCCGCCGGCGATCTCCTTCGCTACATGACTGACAGCCTTCGTCACGCCCTTACCGCCGAAGCGCCGCCGGTCGCCGTCGCGAAGCTCCACCGCTTCATGCTCACCGGTCGATGCGCCTGAAGGCACGGCGGCCCGGCCACGGATGCCGTCCTCGAGCATCACCTCGGCCTCGACGGTAGGATTGCCCCTTGAATCCAGGATCTCCCTGGCGATGACGGCGGTGATCTTGCTCATCAGATCTGTCTCCTGTGACTCATCCGAACTCAGTCCTTCAGATTCTCCAACAACGATTCTACCGCCGGAACCAGCTTCGAGTTCGGCGCCGTGCTGAGGAAACGCTCGTAGGCGCGGATGGCCTCGGGGTTGCGTTCAAGTCGGGTGAGCGCGTTGCCCAGAAGGTAATAAAGGATGGGTTGCGCATCGCCGTCCTGCCGAATGGCGGCGCGAAAATGGCCCAGTGCCGCCTCGGGCTGATCGAGTTCATCCAGTGTGATCCCCAGTCCGGTATGGGCTTCGGGTGAGAAATCCTTCGCGCGCCGCAACGCCTTCCGGTACGCGTCGGCCGCTTCTTCATACTGCCCCTGGCTCCGCAATACGTTGGCCATGACCGTCTGGCCTTCAATCCCAGCGGCGCTGGCCGTGCCTGAGGCGATTTGGGAGTCTTCGAAGGCTTCCTCGAGCCGGCCTTGGGCCGCATAGCAGCGAGCCCGGCCGATCAGCGACTGAGTTTGCAAGCGTGGGTTCGCTTTCCCCTCCTCAATAACAGCGGAATAGGCCTCGATAGCCTCGTCGTGCTTCCGGTTCTCCCGGAAGTCCTCCCCTTGCTGATATCGCCCGGCGAGCGGGTCGGGATCACGGGTCAGGCGAAGCGAGAGGATGGCGGAACGCGGTCGCGGAAGGCGGATCACCCGGGAGGCCTCCAGGTAACCGGCTTTTCGAACCCGAAGCCGGTAGGGCCCGGCGGGTAGGTCTCCGAGTGTGAAATCGCCCTGCTCATCGCAGCGGCCCCGCCACTCGCCGTTGAGGTAAACGCTCGAGGCCGGCTGTGATCGTAGTCGAAACCCGGACGCCCCGGTTCGCGAGGACAGCGCTTGGGCCCTACCATCGCGGACCTGACGGCGGAATTCCGCCCCCCTGCCGGCGGCCGCGGCCGCCCGGGCGGTCATTGCGGTCTCAGGCAGTACCGGCAGCAGGAACATGAATAGCAGCGAAGCTAACGCGCGCGGTCGCCGTACAGGCGGCGATAACGCTCGGCATTGCGCAGCACGCCCTGAACGTAGAGACGCGTCTCGGTGATTGGAATCCGGTCCACCCATTCATCTAACTCCAGGTTAGGATATTGAGCCGTCCAGCGTGCCACGCGTCCGGGACCTCCGTTGTACGCGGCGAGCGCATACTCGACCTTGCCGAACTTCTTCACGAGGTCTGTAAAATACCGGACCCCAAGCCGGATGTTGAGCCGAGGATCGTAGAGCTGCTCGGCCGTGATCAACTTTCGACCGTACGCGCGACCGACCAGGCGCCCGGTTGAAGGCAACATCTGCATCAGCCCGCGGGCGTTCGCGCTCGATCGCGCGCGCTGATTGAATCCCGACTCCTGCCTGATCAGCCCGGCGATCAGGTAGGGATCCACTCCCCGGCCGCGACTCTCCGTCCTGATCGTCTCCCATTCTTCGAGTGGAAAGAAGAGGTTCCATTCCCTCCGATCCAGTGCCTCTTCGCGGTAGTTAAGGTAGTCGGGATAGGCTCGGCGCAAGGCGTTCGTTGCCGCAAGGTGATGGCCTTGATCGCTGAGGACCTGCCCTAGCAGCAGGCTGAGTTCCGCCGCGCGAGGCGATTTGGTGAGCGCTGCTTCGAGTTCCTCGATCGCCCATGCCGGCCTGTCCAGTTTCCTGTAGATGCTCGCCCGCTCCCGATGGGCAAGCGCGGCGCCTGTGGCAGCGACGGCCACCGGTTTCATCGCCGTCACGGCCTTCAGCGCTTTCTCCAGCCTGCCATCGACCGCCGACGAAGCAGGTTTCGAACTCTTGTTCAAGGAAACGAGGCCGGTCATGCGTGCTTCCGCTTGCTGGGCGAAATAGCCGTGGGGATAGCGTAAATGGACGGCGCGGAAGCACACGGCTGCGTCGGCCTCCCGGCCCAACTGCTGTTTCGCCCGGCCCAGCCAATAGAGCGCCGTGCCGAAGTAATCCGATCCGGGGAATTGTTCGACGTGGGCGAGGAAGTAGTCCGCCGCCTGGCCGTACTCTCCCGCATGATAGGCCTGCCGGCCCAGCCGGTACGTCCCCTCGCTTGATTGCGGAGAAGCAGGTTGAAGCCGGAAAAGCGTCCTCCAGAGTTCCATCGCCTCGCCCGTCCGGTCCCGCTTGAGTTCATGCATCGCCAGCGAAGAGAGGCTCTTTGCCGTCCATTCACTCCTGGGAAAGCGTGAGACCATTTCCGCTAGCTGTTCGCGGGCAACGGCGGTCCGATCCTGGTTTCTCGCCATCTCCACGCGCAGCCAGAGGGCCTGGGCCTGCGAATCCGCATCCCGGAAAGTCCGTCGATGGATCTCCTCGCCCGCCTTCCGGAGATTTCCCGACCGGTAGAGACTGGTAATCCACTGCAACTGGAGAAGCTCATCCGACTTGGCCTTCTTGTACTGATCCAGAATGGAACCTGCCATCCAGACCGTTCGTTCAAACGCGCCTGCCTGATAGAGCTCCTTCGCCGCGAGGGCCGCCTTATCGTAGGCCACGGCATCCGGGTCGAATGGGGCCGCTCGCATGCGGGTCAGCTGCAACTGAGCTTCATAGGAAGCCCGACTCACTGGGGATTCGATAAGAATCGTGCGATAGAGGCGGACTGCCTCACCCGTGCGCAGTTCCTGCTCGTAGATGCCTGCCAACGCCAGCATGACTTCGACGTCGCCTCGCTGGACGCCGGGAGCACGCACGCGGCGGGCCTCCGGGAATCGCCGGCTGCGGGCGTGAAGGTTGATCAGGTTCTTCTTCGCTTCGCTCCGCAGGATCGAATCCGGCCATCGGTCAACCAGACGATCCCAGCAGCCGGCGGCTTCCTGATCGCGGCCCAGGGCGACATAAGCCGAGGCCAGGAGGGAAAGCGCGCGATCCCCGACAGGCGTCTCGGATTCGAGCTTCGGATCGGACAAGAGCTGAACCGCGGCGGACCAGTTCTTCCCTTCGAACTCATTCACGCCCTGCTCAAACTTGTGGAGAAGCGAGTCGATTCCCGGTTCGCGTGACCCTGCTCTGGCGATTCCTGCGCCGGATTCCGGCCCGGTATCGTCGGAAATGCCGGCGCCTTCGGTAAGCCAGATGGCCGACGCATGGAGGATCAGAAGAAAAAGAAACGTCAAGCCATAGGTTGCGTGCGGTTTCATCGTCCGGTTGCCTCGGGTGGGGACATCGTAACGTGGATCGTGGGCATCGATTCATCTTCGTCCAATTGAGATGCCAACGCTCAAGTCCACGGATGGCCAGTTTGTCGGAGTGAATGTGCCTACAGAGCCGGGCCGAAACGCCAGCGGAAAAACTCAAGGTCTCCATAAAATACCCGCCTGAGCCTCACGCCGTCAAGGGAGCGCTCGCCCTGCGCCTCGGGCACAGCCTGGAGTTTTTACATTTTGCAAGTGAAAGCCAAGTGAATCACTAACCACCGCAGAGACGGTTTCCCAGCCTCAGCCGTGTTCACACGGCTTACCCGGAGGGCAAATAGGCCGGTCCCTGTGGGGCCGGTACCGCGGCGGCTTGAGTTTCTAGGCCTCTCCTGCGCTCCATAGGGCGCTTCAGCGTCCTTCCCAGCGGGTTCGGCTGAAGCTCACCGGGAGAAGCCCGTTGAAACGGGCTCCGTGGGCCTCCCCGGTAACCCAACCGGCCGCAAAGCGACCGGCCTATTCGCCCTTCGGGTAAGCCGTCTGAAGACGGCTTCTGGAGTTTCTACATTTTGCGCCCGGCTGCAAGCCGCGGTTTGAACCGCCAGCCTTATAGGTGCTCTGTCACTTCAGGCTCGTGAAGGAGGCTGTCGTCGTCTGGTTTGGGACTGCTGCGCGCGTGAACCCGTTCGTCCGCGGCCCGAAGGGCCAGAATATGAAAGCCCAGGGCAAAGCGAAGGATGAGTGAAGAAAAGTGATCCAGCCCTGAAAGGGCGCAATAGGGATCGAGGTGATCATCTGACCCTTCATTCAGTTCAGTTGATGGCCCGCTCGATTCTCGCTCACTTTTATTCCGCCCCT
>JACQTD010000056.1 GCA_016210985.1 Acidobacteriota bacterium | reverse complement strand
GCCACGACTCCCCTCCCCGTTTCCCCGCGTCCCCGTTTCCCTCCTTCCCCGTTTCTCCGTTTCCCCCCTTCCCCGTTTCCTCCCTTCCCGGTTGACTCCGGAGAGCTACAACTCTAAGGTTTACAGTTTGACTGTGGCCACGGTGAGGCGCATGAATGAGCAATACGCCCCGGCGGAGGGCGTCCTCCGGGGCGACACGCGTGCTCTGGCGCGCGCCGTAAGCACCATCGAAAATCATGGGGCTGGCGCGCTCGACCTCCTGAAGGCCATTTACCCGCACACGGGCCGGGCCACCGTGATTGGAATGACCGGCTCGCCGGGTGTGGGAAAAAGCACCCTGGTCGACAAACTGGCCGCGCACTACCGGAGGGCGGGCGACCGGGTGGGCATCATCGCGGTGGATCCCTCGAGCGCCTTTTCCGGCGGCGCGATCCTCGGTGACCGGATCCGCATGCAGCAATTGGGACTCGATTCGGGGGTCTTCATCCGAAGCATGGCGACGCGCGGGCATCTTGGAGGTCTCGCCGGCTCGACAGCCGATGTGGCCACCCTGCTCGATGCGGCCGGATTCTCAAGAATCCTGGTGGAGACCGTCGGCGTTGGACAAGATGAAGTGGAAGTCGCGCGGATGGCCGACGTCACGCTGGTCGTTCTGGTGCCCGGAATGGGTGACGACATCCAGGCGAGCAAGGCGGGCATCATGGAGATCGCCGACATCTTTGTGATCAACAAGTCCGACCGCGAAGGGGCGGAGCGATTGGAACAGAACATTCAAGCCCAATTGGAGTTGGGCCGCCGGCCGGATGGATGGACCGTGCCGGTCGCGCGTACGGTAGCCACGGAAGATCGGGGCACGACCGGGCTGGCAGAGAAGATCGAGTCGTTTCTGGCCTTTCGCCGCGAGAGCCCGTCGGCGCGTGAGTGGCGTGAAGACATGGCTGAGGAGAGACTCCTGCAGATGCTCAGGGACCGGCTGACGGAGGAGGCGCGTGTACGCGCGGGGCGATCCGGGGACTTGAAAGCCTGGGCGACTCAAATCGTGGAGCGACGGCGGGATCCCTACTCCGTTGTCGATGAACTCGTGTCGCAGATGTTGCGCGCGGACACCGACGAGCGCGGCGATCCCCCGCAGCCGGGTACCGCATTCGCGCCGGCGCCGGACGCTACGGAACGATGAAAATAGACCACCTCGGGATTGCGGTTCAGTCGATAGAGGCCTCCCTGAAATTCTACGAAGAGGCCCTTGGCTTGACCTGCTCGGCACGGGAGGTTGTGGAAAATCAAGGCGTGCGGGTGGCCATGATGGCGCTTGGCGAGAGCCGGCTCGAATTGCTCGAGCCGACCTCGACGGATACCCCGGTCGGACGGTTCCTCGCGACTCGGGGGGAGGGCCTGCATCATATCTGTATCGAAGTCGATCATATCTTGGAGAAACTTCAGGCCATGAAGCGTATGGGATGCCGGCTCATCGACGAGGTTCCGAGGATGGGCGCGGAGAATCGGACCATAGCCTTTGTCCATCCATCCGCCTCGCATGGGGTGCTCATCGAGTTGGTGGAACGCAAGGACTGAAATCCGATCCAGGGAGGACTTCCGTTGAACGAATCAAAGAAATCGATATGGGTCCTGGTGACCGTGGTGCTGATCGCCGGCGCGGGTCTATTTGCCCAATACCGCGTGGCCCGCGGCTCAGGCCCTGTTCACATCAAAGAGGCTGAGTTCAACAGCCTCATCGCCACGATGCCGGAGGCGCAGCGCCAGCAGTATCAGAATGCGGCCGCCAAAGAACAATTCGCGGAAGAGGTGAAACAGGTTTTTTCCTTGTCGCAGGAGGCGGAGCGATTGGGGATCGCCAACCGGCCCGAAGTCAGTTACGGGCAGGCCTTGCAGCGAGACTTCACGCTGGCGCAGATCTATCGGGATCGCCACCGTGACCTGGTGGTTACCGAGGAGCAGACTCAGGAGTACTTTGATCGCCATCCGGGCGCGCTGGATGAGCTCCTGAAATACAACCCCCGGCTTGGGCCGCGCACCGGAGCGGTCGACGAGCGGATAAAAAAGCAACTCGGCGAAATCGAAACGCTGGCGGGAAGGGCGGCCGCGGAGGGCATCGAGAAGGAGCCGGGGGTGGAGCTTCAACTTCGGTTCACTTCCGCCAAGATGTTGCGGGACACGCTGCTTCGGGAACTTCAATCCAGTGTCGAGGTGAGTGAAACCGAGATCAAAGGTTACTTTGAGGAACATCAATCCAAGTATGAGCAGGTGCGCGCGAGCCACATCCTGATCAGCACCCGACCCCAGCCCGACGTCGCTGGAGGAGCGACCCCGCCGCCTCCGGACAAGGAGGCCGCGAGAAAGAAAGTGGAGGGGGTACTGGCACGCGTGCGCGCGGGAGAGGATTTCGCAGCCCTGGCCAAGGAGAATTCCGACGATCCGGGATCGAAGGAACGCGGGGGCGATCTCAATTTCTTCGGTCGCGGTCAGATGGTCGGCGAATTCGAGCGAGTGGCCTTCAATCTGCAACCCGGACAGGTCTCGGACGTCGTTGAGACGCCGTTTGGCTTTCATATCATCAAGGTGGATCAGCGACGCACGTCGCCGCTGGAACAGGGGATAAGGGCCGAAATCACGAATGTGCTCCGGCAACAGCTCGTCGCCCGGCGGATCAAGGAACTCGAAGGGCGGTACGCCGTAACGGTGGACCTGCCGAAATGAACGACGCGAGGATCGGCATCATCGGCGGGAGCGGGTTTTACCTGATGGAGGGGATCTCGCACGCCGAAGAGGTGCAGCTAGAGACGCCCTTCGGCTGCCCCTCCGACCGGCTGCTGGTGGGTGAACTGGAAGGCCTTCGCGTGGCTTTTATCGCCCGGCATGGCCGTGGACACCTGTTGATGCCGACCGAGATACCCTTCCGTGCCAATATTTATGCGTTGAAATCCCTGGGCGTCGAGCGGATCCTTTCGGTGAGCGCGGTCGGGTCGCTGCAGGAGCGCTACGCGCCCATGGACCTCATCATCCCCGACCAGTTCTTCGATCGCACCCGCCACCGTACCAGTACGTTCTTCGGCGAGGGCATCGCGGCTCACATCGGCTTTGCTGATCCGGTCTGTGCCGAGATCGGAGATGCGCTGGAGAGCGGAGCCCGCTCCCTGGAAGGCATTCGGGTACACCGTGGAGGAACCTACCTGTGCATGGAGGGACCCGCCTTCTCCACGAAGTCGGAATCGAACGTTTACCGTTCATGGGGAATGGATGTCATCGGGATGACCAACCTGCAGGAGGCCAAACTCGCTCGCGAAGCCGAGATCTGTTACGGAACGCTGGCCCTGGTAACCGATTATGATTGCTGGCATCCGGAGCACGACTCGGTCACCGTCGAAATGGTGATTCAGTATCTGACCCGCAATAGCGAAAACGCCCAGCGGGTCCTTCGCGAGGCCGTCCACTACCTCGGCGGCCGACCGCGGCGATGCAAGTGCGTGGACGCCCTTCGGCATGCGATCCTGACTTCGAGGGACCGAATCGAGCCGGCCTCGGTTATCCGGCTGGGCGCGCTGCTGTTCAAGTACTTTCCGGAATACAGGCCTTGAGCCCATGCGTACGATCGTACTCCTGCTCCTCCTCGCGTCCGCCAGATGGACGATCTACCCGCAAGGCAGCGTGTCGCGCGGCCCGGCAGAGACGGTGCGCTCCCGGGAAATGGAGCAGGATGCGCGTCACCATGTCGAGGTGGCTCGCTATTATTTGAAGCGGGAGAAGTGGCCCGCCGCCCGGGGGCGTCTTCAGGCCATTGTCAAAGACTATCCTGGCTTCAGCCGCATTGATGAGGTCTACTTCCTGCTCGCGGAGGTCTATCGGAGAACTCGTGAACGGGATCTGGCTTTGGAGTTCTATTCGCGTCTGGTGGAACAATTCCCGGGGAGCGAGTTCGCCGATCGGGCGCGGGATCGCCTCCGGGAGTTGGAGGCGGAGGAGAAAGGGTGAGCGAGTACCGGAGGATTCGAATCATATGTCGTCAATCGTGGTCGTCGGGTCGGTAGCCTATGACGCTGTCGAAACGCCTTTTGGCAGCCGGGAGCGAATGCTGGGAGGAGCGGCGACGCACTTCTCCCTGGCGGCAGGTTTTTTCGTCGGAGTTCATCTCATCGGCGTGGTCGGCCGGGATTTTTCGGAGCAGGACGAGGCTCTGCTCCGGGCGCGAGGCATCAATCTCGAAGGACTCGAGCGTGTGGCCGGCGGCGACACCTTCTTCTGGAAAGCGCGTTACGGCTACGATCTGAATGACTGCCGGACGCTTGATACCCGGCTGAATGTCTTCAGCGAATTCGATCCGAAGCTAACGGCAGGGGCCCGTATGGCACCGTTCCTCTTCCTGGCCAACATACGCCCCGACCTCCAGCTCGCCGTGCTGCGACAGATGGACGCCCCCCGGCTCGTGGCGCTCGACACCATGAATTACTGGATCGAGGGCTCCAAATCCCAGCTCCTGGAGACGATTGCCCATGTGGATATGCTGATCATCAACGATGCGGAGGTTCGCCAGCTCACGGGTGAACCAAATCTCTTACGGGCGAGCCGGGCCATTTTCGAGATGGGTCCGCAGCGCTTGGTCATCAAACGTGGAGAGTACGGCGCCGCGATGTTCGGCCCCGCGGGTTTCTTCGCGGTGCCCGGTCTTCCGTTGGACGCCGTGGTCGATCCCACCGGAGCCGGAGACACCTTCGCCGGCGGTTTTCTGGGATACCTTGCCACGACCGCGAACGGTTCGGACGAATCCTCATTCCGCCGGGCGATGATTTACGGCTCGGTCATGGCCTCTTTCAATGTGGAGGCTTTCGGTTGTGAACGGCTTCTGACGTTGCAGCGTGAGGACGTCCGGCAACGATTCAGGGAATTCAAGGATCTGGTCCACTTCGAACTGGAAGAGATCGATCGACTGATCCCCCGGTACGTGGAAGAGTTCGCGCGGTGAAATTTTCCAAATTTGAAGGTCTCGGCAACGATTTTCTGATCGTGCGGGAAGAGGCGTTGCCGCCGGGAGTGCCCACCGGCGAACTCGCGCGGGCCGTCTGTCACCGGAAGGTCGGTGTCGGAGCCGACGGACTGCTCATTCTGGGACCGGCCCGAAGCGCGGGGGCCCGCCTCCGCATGCAGGTCTGGAATGCCGATGGCACCGAAGCCGAGATCTCGGGCAATGGTCTGCGATGCGCCGCCGCGTGGAGCTTGATGGAAGGCCGTGAAACCGTGGATCCGATTTGCCTGGAGACGAGGGCCGGTGATCGGAGGCTCTGGCTGACGAAGCGGGATGGCGCATCGCTTCGCCTTCGTGCCGACATGGGCCGCCCGATACTTCGTAGCGACCAAATCCCGGCTGCGCTGGTTCCGTCACGGGAGATTTGCGTCGATATACCGATTGAAGTGTCGGGACAAGCCGTCCGGACAACCCTGACCTCAATGGGGAATCCCCACTGTTCCATTTTCGTTGAGGATTTCGAGGCCGTGGATTGGCGCGGTCTGGGCCCTCCGATCGAGATGCACCCGCTGTTTCCCAGGCGGACTAATGTCGAGTTCATCCGGGTGCTCGATCGGAGCCGGATCGAGGTCCGATTCTGGGAGCGCGGCGTGGGCGAGACCTGTTCATCGGGAACCGGTGCTTGCGCGGCGGCCGTGGCCGCGATGCTCCAGGACAGAGTCGATCGAGCCGTAATCGTGAAGACCGAGGGCGGCGAAATGCGGATCGAATGGCCGCAGGACGGCCCGGTCATTCTCGAGGCCGGAGCGAGTTTCGTCTTCGAAGGCAACTGGCCCCCGATGGTGGGCCGGAGGGGAGGGCTTGATGGGTGACGACCTTGTAGCCGTAGCCAGTATGGAGAGCAGCGAAGAAGCAGCCATGCTTCGCGAGATGCTCGAAAACGCGAATATCCCTACGGTAGTCCGCGGGGCTCTCGACCCTTTCTTCGGGAGACTGGCGGCGCTCGGAGCGCAGGTGCTCGTCCGGCCGGAGGACTTCGAAAAGGCAAGGGAGATTTACGAGGCGTTCTTCGGTTCTCAAGTTTCGGCTCCGGCCAGTGAGGATGAACCTGAAGAAGAACCAAGGAGCGGAAGCAACGAATAGGCACGATTCGGTCGTCGACCGGCCTCCGGCGTTCGACCCACCCTCGATTCCACATAAAGAACCCGGATTCTCCGGCCTGTACAGGTTTGTCGATCCGTTCCTCGCGCTCATTTTTCCACGGGACTGTGTCATCTGCGGTGAACCCGCGGAGGCCCAACAGGACGGTACGGTCTGTGTCACCTGTTGGCAGGCCATTGAGCCTGCACTCCATCATGATTTCGCCTGCAGTAAGTGCGCCTGGCCGAGAACTGGAAGTTATCTCCGAGCGGAGCACCAGGATCGGGGTGCGGACGTCCCGAATGAAATCACACTGCGAGCGATCGGCGTGGTGGGTCCCCGGGCATCAGGGGAGCCTGACGAATTCTGTCATCGATGCAGGTTCTTCGAGTTGGACCAGATCCGATTCGTCGGGCCGTACCGAGGCGCCCTGCGATCGACGGTACTCATGCTCAAGCACCACCCGGTCATTCCGGCCCGAGTCATCTCCTGGATGCGCGGCTCTCTAGCTTCACACTTCAAGGGCCAGGAACATCCGGTCCTGATTCCCGTCCCTCTCCACCGCAGGCGGCACGCCGAACGGGGATTCAATCAGGCGGAGGTGATTGCCGGCGCTATATCCCGGGTCACCCGCTGGCGCTTGGAAACCGGCGTACTTATCCGGCAAACCGAGACGCGGAGACACCGAGCGGGGATGGATGCCCGGGACCGCGCCGCCAGATTGCATGCGGCGTTCACGATCTCACCCGGGCGGGAGGTCGAGGGTGCGCATGTCGTCCTCGTCGACGACGTTTTCACGACCGGCGCTACCATGAATGAGTGCGCTCGAACGCTTAAGGCAGCAGGCGCCTCGTGGGTGGGCGGCTTCACGCTCGCCCGGGTGCTTGACTGAACCCTTTCACCGGGGGGCGCTAGACCCCGCTGGAACGGGGATCCCAGGGGGCCGGAATCTCCCGTTCTGGCAGCGGGTTGAGGAGTCTGAAGGGAATGGTGTTTAAATGATTCCCCGAGATCCGCAGCGACCGGGGGCCGGGCTCCCCCTCGCCGCTGCGGGTCTCAGGAATTCGGACGTCAGAGGAGAGAATGAAAGAATTAGGTATTAGGCCGAGACCTGATGGAACCGCTGATCCCTGAATCCAGCATTGGCGTTTCCATGAGGTCTCCATAAGCATGACAGTTTGTTTGACGCCAGGATGTTCATAATAGTTGCCTAAGGGGTATAGTATTCTAAACTACGGGGTCGAGTTTCTTTCTTTCCACCGATCCTATTCCGTCTTTTCCCAAGCAATTTGACGGATTTCAGGCTCAGCGATTATTCTAGCGGCTTATCTGAGGGCGCCTGTGTTGCTGAAAACCCGGCCTGCCGCCACCAGGCTACTGGGATACCTGGGAAAGCACACCACCGCGCTTGTGACCGGGGTGGGGTGTGTACTGATCAGTGATGCCATAGCACTGATGGCACCGCTCGTGGTTCGGGATGCGGTCAACGACCTTCTTCGGGAGGTAACGAGTTTGAAGCTCAATCGCTATGGAGGGCTGATCCTGGCTATCGCGGTGGGAGAAGGGATCTTCCTCTATTTGCAGCGACGGATACTTGTCGGGATGTCGCGTGAGATCGAGTATGAAATGCGAAATGACTATTTCGCGCATCTACTGAAATTGGAGCCGAGATTCTTTCATGGACATCGAACCGGCGATCTGATGTCCCGGGCGACGAACGACTTGAACGCCGTCAGGATGGTTGCCGGTCCGGCGATCATGTACCTGGTTCACACGATCGCCGTATTCATGTTCGCGATTCCGCTGATGCTGAAGGTAAGTGTACCGCTGTCGCTCCTGGCGCTCTCGCCGACGCCACTGGTCTTCTATGCCACGCGACGGTTTGGTACGCTCATTCACGCCCGGTTCGAGAAGATCCAGGAGAGCCTCGCTTCCCTCAGCGCACGGGCGCAGGAGAGCTTTTCCGGCGTCCGCGTCGTGCGCGCCTACGTCCAGGAGCGTTGTGAGATCGAAACCTTTCAACGAATAAACCGGGAGTATGTGCGGCAGAATCTCTCACTCGCGAGAATAAGCGGCATGTTCTTCCCCACGCTGCACGTGCTGATCGGACTGGGATTTGTTGTCGTGCTCTGGTTTGGTGGAACGCTGACGGCCCGGGGCGTGATCGATGTGGGCCAGTTCGTGCAATTCAATCTCTACCTCTCGCGAATGATCTGGCCGATGATCGCGCTCGGCTGGGTGGTCAATCTTGTCCAGCGCGGGATGGCCAGCATGGATCGAATCGATGGGATCATGAGCCGTGTACCCGAAATTGCGGACCTTGAGCGGGGGAAGGACGAGCCGGCGCCACGCGTAATGCAGGGGCAGATTGTATTCAGGGGGCTGACTTACAGTTATTTCCCCGGAAAACCGGTGCTCAAGTCGATCGATCTCGAGATCAAGGCGGGTTCCACGGTGGCGATCGTGGGGCGCACTGGATCAGGCAAGACCACGCTCGTCAATATGATCGCCCGCCTCATCGATCCTCCGGCGGGACAGGTCCTGATCGATGGTCACGATGTACGTGAGATTCCACTCGCCGGGTTAAGAAGCGCCATCGGTTTCGTGCCGCAGGAACCGTTTCTATTCAGCGCCAGCCTCGCTGCGAACATTGCCCTGGGCTCGCCGGAGGCGGGAACGACAGCCATCGAACGGGCCGCCGAACGGGCTGGCCTGCTGGAGGATATTCGGGATTTTCCCGCCGGATTCGAAACGCTGGTGGGCGAGCGGGGGATCAAGCTCTCGGGCGGTCAAAAACAGCGCGCGGCGATAGCGAGGGCGGTCATTCGAAGACCCAGGATCCTCATCCTGGACGACGCGCTCTCCTCGGTCGACACCCGAACCGAGGAGATCATTCTCGGCCATCTCCGGCAGGTGATGAGGGAGAGCACGTCCATCCTCATCTCTCATCGGATCTCGACCGTTCAACACGCCGACCGGATCTTCGTGCTGGACGACGGCCGGATCGCGGAACAGGGAACGCATGAATCGTTGCTGAGCCTCGGAGGCATCTATGCCGGGCTGCACGAGAAGCAAATCCTCGAGGAGGAGCTGGCGGCGAGCGCATGAAAGCGGTACTCCGGCAGCGAATCCGGCTGGATATCGATCCAGATCGCCGGTGGCAGTTTGTGGCTCTCAAGGAGCCGTCGGCGCCGGGGGAGGAGGCTGGAGAGACGGGAAACCGGTTCCTTCGCTGGCTCGTCAATCGGTATACCAAGATACGGCAGGGTATGGCCTCGACCGACCAGCGATGGCTAAAGGGAGTGGATGCCGCGCTGGCGCGATTGGAATCACGAGTCGAGCCCATGGAGACGCTGCTGATGCAATCGAGGAAAGCCGCCGTCGTTTCGATTCATCACCCCGCCGGCATCACCCCGTCGCTCGTGGAACGGCGATTCCGCCGCTTGATTCGGCGGGGAGTCCGAAAGAGTAAGCGAGGAATTCTGATCAATCTCGCCGTATTGCCCTTCTGCCTCGTGATGAGCCTGTTTCCCGGTCCCAACATCTTCCTCGGCTGGAGCGCGTACCGCCTCTTCTCGCATTACCTGGCTCGTGAAGGAGGAAAGCGGATTCTGAGTGGACAATGCCCGATCGAGACCGTCCCGGACAAATCGCTCGCGGAGGTGCCGGAAGTCTCGCCCTCCGTTTCAGGCTCATGATCATTCCCGAAATCGCTGCGGCTTTTTACTACCATGCAGAGACCGAGGACGAGGACGATCACGAAGGGACTTCCCCGGCTTTACGCCCTGACCGATACGAGACTGGCCGGCGGTTCGCATGTCGAACAGGCCCAATGGCTGATCGAGGCCGGCGTTGAGTGGATTCAATTGAGGGAAAAACGCCGATCGCCCAAGGAATTCATCGAACAGGTCCGGATCGTCCTAATTATGGCGCGGAGCGCCGGGACGCGGATCATCGTCAACGATCGGGTCGACATCGCATTAGCAGCACAGGCAGATGGAGTTCACCTCGGTCAGCAGGACATGGATCCCGCGTTCGCCCGGCGGTTGCTCGGCCCTGAGCGACTGATCGGATACTCGACCCACGGTTTGGACCAGGCATTAAAGGCTGACGCACTCCCGGTCGACTATGTGGCGGTGGGGCCGATCTTCCCCACCTCGACGAAAGGAGAGCTGGTTGCGGGGATCGGTTTGGAAGCGTTGCGCGAGACTTGCCTGCGAGTGAAAAAGCCCGTAGTCGCGATAGGGGGCATCACCCTGGACCGTGCGGTTGAGACGATTCGTGCGGGCGCTCAGAGCGTGGCTGTCGTCTCCGATCTGCTCATGCGAGGTGACATCCGGACGCGGGCGAGGGCCTTCCTTGCCCTGCTCCGGGATGAATGCGGGGATCATCCAACCTGAGAGGTCGTTCTGGCCACTTCGCGGCTGACCTCCTCGAAGCGCCCCATCGATCGAAACTTGAGGTAACGTTGTTTCAGCATCTCCTCGGTCTTAAGACCCCTGACGCGTTTCAGGGAATCGATGAGCGCCTGATCCAAATACTTTGCGGTCTGATCCCAGTCGAGATGAGCTCCGCCGGGGGGTTCCGGAACGATCCGGTCGATGATCCCGAGTTCCAGGAGATCCGGGGCAGTGATTCTCATGGCCTCGGCCGCGAGCGGCGCCTTGCTTGCATCCTTCCATAGGATGGCGGCACATCCCTCCGGTGAAATCACTGAATAGACGGTGTTCTCGAGCATATTCACCACGTCGCCGACGCCGATCGCCAGTGCGCCGCCGGATCCCCCTTCGCCCGTCACCGTGGCGATGATGGGGGTTCTCAAGCGAGCCATCTCTCTAAGGTTGTAGGCTATGGCTTCGGCCTGCCCCCGCTCCTCCGCCTCAAGGCCAGGATAGGCCCCCGGGGTATCGATGAAGGTAAAGACGGGCCTCGAAAACTTCTCCGCGAGTTTCATCACTCTCAGGGCCTTGCGATAGCCATCGGGTTGGGCATGGCCAAAATTGCGGAACTGACGCTGCTTGATGTCACGGCCTTTCTGCTGTCCGATAACGACGACCGGCTCGCCGTGAAATCTGGCCATTCCGCATACCATCGCCGGGTCGTCCGCGAATCTGCGGTCACCGTGGATCTCCGAAAAGCCTTCGAAAAGCAGCTGAACAAAATCGAGCATATAGGGTCGCTCGGGATGGCGGGCCAGCTTGACCCTTCCCATCGCACTGTCATCGCTGTGTATTTGATTTCGCAACTGCTCCAGGCGTTTCTCCAACTGCTGCAATTCCTCGGCCACACCGGTACCCGGCGGCAGCGAAGCCAGCTCGGTGGCCTCCTCCTCAAGAAGCCCGCGCTCCATTTCCAATCTTTCTTTCTCTGGCTCGCTCATCGATGTGAGTGCTGGCAGCAGCCTTGAAGCCGCCTGCTTCGTCGGGAGAATCCAAACAATTTTATCCTATTCTTGAAACCGTCACCACCGTCACGCTTGTTAGTTCAGGGCCACCGCCTCCCGACGGCTGCTAAAGATTACAATATCAGGTCTTTGCCGGAGTCGCTGAAATATCGCCTCCAACATCCTGTCCGATAGGACACGGTCCCTGCGCTCTCCTGCGCGCCGCTTCCTCACCTCCGGCCAGGCGCGGAAAGCATCGATCATGCCGAGCATGACGGCACCGTCGAACCTGAATAGGGACGCGAAGAGCATCCCCAGGAAACCGAGTCCATGGGCCGTCAGCCTCGAGGGTTCCAGGAGGTGAATCCACTGCACCAGCAGCCTGTTCCGTACACTGGCTCTTCGGATCAGGGCCCGGTCGAACTGGCTGCCGATCGTCGAACTCGCGGCGTGCCAGACGGCCGCTTTCGGCTCGTAGAGGATCTTCCATCCACGGTGCCATGCGCGCAGGGAGAGGTCGACATCCTCCCAGTAGAACGGGTGGAGAAGAGTGTCGAATCCGCCCAGTTTTCGCACTTTTTCAAGGTCGAAGGCGGCAAATCCCCCGCTCGCGATGATCGAAGGGTATTCCTCCGGGAGATTTCCAGCCACCACCGCGACGTCATAGTTTCGGAAGACTCTCCAAAAGCCCCTGCTGAATTCACCGATTCTCCCTCCGCTCGCGACGACGCGGGTGCCGGCCTCGAAGGCCTTGCACGTCGCGGCGAAGACCTGCGTATCTTCGAAATGAGGAACCAGATGAAGCAAGGCGTCCCGGGAAACGGCTACGTCATTATTGAGGAGCAGGACAATCGGTCCCAGGGCGGCCTCGAATCCGGTGTTGCAGGCCCGGGCGAACCCGCCCTGCCGTCTTCGCTTGACGAGCCTGACCGATTCGCCGTGAACGGCTTGTAGCCATTCCGCGGTATCATCGGTACCGCCATCTTCCACGATCAAAATCTCGACCGACCCGCCGGCTCGCGCCCGGTAATGCTCCGCGGCCGAAATCACCGAGGGAAGGTGCTCTTCGAGTAACTTACGCCCGTTCCAGGATGGAATGACCACGCTGACGTTGGGTGAGGTCATGAGGGTTTAACGACCCGCGGATGGCTGAAATTCGACGCAACTTAACATATCCTCTATCTTCCCGCGAGTCGCAGCCCCGCGTGGCGGAGGAAAGGTGCCGCGCGGTGGCCTGGAATCGCCGAGAGTCTGTGCTGCCATGCCCGAGATGCCGGAAGTCGATCATGTGGTACGCGTTCTTGATCGCGTGTGGTCGGGAAAGCGCATTGATCGGATTTCCCTGCGCAGCCCGAAGGTGATGTTGGACGGACATCCCGCAGCCACCGTGCGGGGAATAGCTGGAAGCGAGGTCAAATCGGTGACGCGGCGCGGTAAGTTCATCATCGTCCACATGTCCGGCGACCGAGTCCTGCTCATGCACTTGAGGATGACGGGCTGCCTGATCTATGCGGGACCGCGCGTTCGGTTCGACCGTTCCACGCGTATCGTCTTCCGACTCGCGGACGGCAGCCAGATCGCACTCGATGACACGCGTCACCTCGCCAGAATTCGCCTCGTTCCCGAAGGCGACTTGTGGCGGCAACCCGAGTTGAAGAAACTCGGCCATGAACCATTCGATCAGGAATTCACCGTGGCGCGCCTCGCCGAATTGATGTCGAGGAGCCTAAGGTCCGTTAAAGCGTTCCTGCTCGATCAGACTCGGATTGTCGGGCTGGGAAACATCTACGCCGCCGAGGCACTCTTCCGCGCCCGGATCGATCCCCGGCGGCGATGCCGCCAGGTGGCCGGGTCAATACCAGGAGTCGCCCGACTGCACCATGCTATAATGACCACAGTGCGAGTGGCATTCAGATCGCAGGGGACGGTGCCCACACACATGGAATTCATCGAATCGGATCCCTTCGGAGGCTCCGCGCGGTGGGCTCGCCGGGAACGGTTTTTCGTCTATGATCGCGAGGGAAAGCCGTGCAGGCGGTGCGGCCGCCCGATCGCGAGAATCAAGCAGGGCCAGCGTTCCACCTACTTCTGCAGGACCTGCCAGAGATGACCTGCCGCGGCGTTATACCGTGACGAGAATTTACCAGCTTACGGACCTCCTGGATCGCGGGGTGATTCTTGCGGACGGGGCGATGGGCACGCAGTTGATTGCGCGCGGGACCGATCCGGGCGCCATCGCCCAGCAGAACATCCTTAAACCCGAAGTCATTCGGTCCATCCACCTCGAGTATGTTCTCGCGGGGGCGCAGTTGATCGAGACCAACACTTTCGGCGCCAATCGGCTTCGGCTGAAGGAAACCGGACTGGAGGAGCATCTGGTCGAGATCAACCGGGCCGGCGTCCGTCTGGCCCGCGACGCCGCGCGGACGGCCCGGGAGAATGTCTTCGTGGCGGGATCGGTCGGGCCGCTCGGCGCCCTGGTGAAGCCCTACGGGAATCTCACGCTGGCTGACCTGGCCGAGGCTTACGTCGAACAGATCTCGATCCTGGTCGACGAGGGTGTCGACGCAATCATCATTGAGACTCACCCGAGCCTGCTCGAGGCCCTGGAGGCCGTGCGGGCGGCCCGGAACGTCTCGCCCACGATCCCGGTGATTGCCCAAATGACCTTCATGGAGGATGGCCGGTCAAAATTCGGCGATGATCTCCGGCGGTCGCTGGAAGCGCTGGCGGCCGCCGATGCCGACGTGGTGGGGGTGAATTGCAGCGGGCCCCAGATGACCTTCGATTTCATCGAGGCATTCCTCCGCTCGACCGATCTCCGGGTCTCCGTGATGCCCAATGCCGGCCTCCCGCAAAGCATCGGCGGACGTCAGATCTATCTCTCCTCCCCCGATTATCTCCAGGAATACGCGAAGCGCTTCGTTGAAGCCGGGGCGAACTTAATCGGCGGCTGCTGCGGGACGACCCCTGAGCACATTCGCGCCATGGCCGAAGCGGTACGAGGCCAGGCGCCCCGGAGGGTCCGTGACCGAAGCGTGGCCGTCGTGCTCGATCGAAGCGCGGAGCTTCTCAATCCCGCGGAACCGGCGGCGCCGCTCGAGGACAGGTTTCTTGCTCGACTGGGCCGCGAATTCGTCCTCACCGCGGAGGCGGCTCCGCCCCGTGGCCTGGATTGCACCGCGAGCATTGAGGTTGCACAGACGCTGAAGGGCCTGGGCGTCGATGCGATCAATGTAAGCGAAAACCCGCTCGCCCGGGTCAGAATGTCCTGCCTGGCGCTAGCCCACCTGATTCAGTCCCGGGCAGGCATCGAAGTAGTGCTTCACTTCAGTTGCCGGGATCGGAACCTGCCCAACCTCCAATCGGATCTCCTGGGCGCCGCCGCGTTGGGCATCCGTCACATCCTCGCACTCACAGGCGACCCCTCGGCCGTCGGAGAACTGCCGCGCCCCACTTCGGCATTCGAGGTCAACGCCACGGGTCTCGTGCGCATCATCCACGGTTTCAATCATGGGTTCACGTTGACGGGGACTGAAATCGGAAGGCCGACCAGTTTTCGCGTCGGCGTCGCCGTCAACCCCGCGGCGCCCGATCTCGAGGCCGAAGTGGCCAAACTGGAGGAGCGCGTCGAGGCCGGCGCCCACTTCGCGCAGACTCAACCGGTCTTCGATCCCGATCTCTTCGAGCGCTTCCTGGCCCGTATCCAGGCCATCCGGATTCCGCTGATCGTCAGCGTCCTTCCGTTGACCAGCGCCCGGCACGCAGAGTTTCTCCACAATGAGATTCCGGGCATCGTGAGTCCCGAGGCCGTGCGAAACCGGATGAAGGCGGCCAACGGGGATCCGCGAAAGGAAGGCCTTCAAATCGCGCGCGAGTTCATCGAACGCGTCAGACCGCTCGTGTCCGGTGCCCATATCATCCCGCACTCGGATCACGTGGCCAGCGTGACCGGGTTGATCTGAGGGATGTCCAATCGCCTTCAGGTCGACCTCCTCAGACCGGTTCCGTACCAGATCCGCGAAGTTCGCTTAGCGATCGAGAACGGGGGTTTGATCGTCTACCCCACCGATACCTTCTACGCCTTGGGCGCCGATCCCTTTCAGGAGGCCGCGGTGGAGAAGATCTTCACGGTGAAAGGACGTGAGGGCGGTAAACCGATCCTGGTGCTGGTGTCCGACATGGAACAGGCTCGCCGATGCGCGATAACCGAGGTGAACTTTTTCGACCGGCTTGCCTCCGCGTTCTGGCCCGGACCGCTGACGATCGTATTGCCGGCCCGAAAAGCAGTGCCCCGCAGCCTGACGGCCGGAACCGGCACGATCGGCATTCGATGGCCCGGACGCCCCGAAGTGAGCGCCCTTGTTCGCGAACTTGGCGGCGCGTTGACGGGTACGAGCGCCAACCTCTCCGGCGGTCCGAACCCATCGCGCATCGACATGATTCCTGCAGTACTGCTGGAAGCCGTGGATCTGGTTCTTGATGCGGGAGAAACCCGGGGTGGCGCACCCTCGACCCTCGTTGATTTAACTACTTCACCCCCGCGGATCCTGAGGGAGGGCGCTCTGCCTCGGGATACGATCGAACGGTTGCTGGGTTTCCCAATTGATCGATGGGGGTAAGAGTTTCGCCCGGATCGAGTGTGTGAGAAGATCGCCCATACGACTGTGACGATCAATGGTGACCCGCGCTGACTCAAGGACTTGATCCGGACTCCCAAATACTGATCCGGATCATTCCTTCAGTGAGGATCGCCTTGTAACCTTTGGAATCTCAGAGCAGGGCCTGCTGTTGGTGGTATCCCACACGGAGGCGGGCGAGACTATTCGCATCATCAGCGCTCGTCGGGCGACCAGACGAGAACGAGGAATTTATGAAGAAGGCTAGCAGCAAGTCTGTTGGTGAGCTTAGGCCAGAGTACAAGCGCTCGGACTTTGGCCGGCTGGGGCGGGGTAAGTATGCCGCACGCATCGCCGCAAGAACCAACCTCGTCGTGTTGGAGCCTGACATAGCCAAGGCATTCCCCAACGATAGGGCCGTAAATGAAGCGCTGCGTGGACTGCTTGAGGTTGCCGAAACCACGGCACGCCTAACCCGGCGCTCAACCGGACGAGCAAGAAACCGTCGGGCTGGTTGAGTCTATCGTTGTACACGGCAAGCGTCGCTTTCGAATTTGACCGCTCGGGGAAGCTGATGGAAACACCTGTTCTTGCGGGGGAGGAGTCAGGAACGGGTTTAACCCCTGACGGAGACGAGTCGGCGAGAATGATCCACTGGCCACGAGCAACACCTGATGCTGCGAATCGAGCTCAGATATCGAGGTTGTAGGCGATCTTCAACCAGCGACTCACCCCTTCATCGACCTCCTCGATCGATGTGATCGGAATGCGGTGGGTGATGCGATCCTTCTTGGCGAATCCTCCGGTATCGATCAACCGTCCCATGGCCTTCGTGTCCTTGAGCGCAAAACCAAGATCAATCCGGGTATTGGTCGAGGGCTTGATTTCAGCGAAGACGTGCCGGCGATAAAGTGGAACCATCGTCTTACACGGACAAGCCTTCACATCCTTGCCCAGCTTGAGGGCCAGCTTGAGCAGTCGGTCGTAAATGGGTCGAAGCGCCATCTTCTTTCCGGAGTACATCTCCTCGACGTATCGACCGGCCGCCAGGAGGTAGGCCTCGGGGTCGCCGTCCTCGGTGCCCTTCCCCGCCGCTCGTTCGGCTATCCACCAGGCCGAGTTGGTTCCGAAATGGTGCCGGGTCTTCAGCCAATCCCGACGCCCGGCTTCCGTCGGCGGACCTTCTTTTTTCACCAGGGCGATCCATTCATCCAGGGACATCCCCGTCTTTGCCGGCAGCTCGAGAATCCATTTCTGAACCATGCTCACCCCTGGGTGAACGCTGTAGATCGACGATGAAGATACCTTCGCGCGACCCATGCCGTGCCTCCTCTCTCTAGGCCGCCCCTGCACCGCCCTCTCCGGCGGTCGCGGGACAGCATCGCTTCGACATACTCATGCCTCGAGAAGCGTCTTGAGACGCAACGCAGCATCGCTCCAGTAACGCTTCATCGCCGCCGCGGACTTGGCGTTTGGGAGTTTGCTGTGCTGAACCACCATTTGGCTTTTGTCGACTCCCTTGGAAAGAATACTGACCTCAACACTGGTCTTGCCATCCTTCCAAGTGATTCGAATGCTTTTACCCGGTGTCGCCTTCCGGATCGACAGCGCCTCCTCGGCCAGCCAACGCGCCCGATGGCGATGGTCCTTCCAGGCCTTGAAGACGCTCTCGGACGGAGCCCCGATCGTCTTGCTGACGCTAATCTGAAAGCCATCCGGTCGTTGATGCATCTCTGCGCTTCCTCCCTGGCCGGGGAAGATCAAGGTTGGGAAAGTAGAAGCCGATTTTGACATTCTCCAGTCGTTCTGAGAAGCTCAAGATCGACCTGCTACTCGAAGACGGCGCTGCCGGCCACACACTCCTGCTGCAGCGCGATGAAGTTCCGATAGCGTTCAGGATGAATGGACCCCTCCGATACCGCCTCCAGCACGGCGCAATCCGGCTCGTGGCTGTGGGAACAATCGTTGAACCGGCACCTGGCCCCGGCTGCATGAATCTCGACAAAGGCCTCCCTGACGTCTCTCGGTTCGATCTGCCAGAGGGTGAAGTGGCGGATGCCCGGCGTGTCAATCACATAGCCGCCGCCCGGAAGCCCGGTCAGCTCGGGCGTGGTGGTCGTGTGGCGCCCCAGACCCGAGCGGTCGCTCACCTCCGCGGTCTTGACTTCGATACCGGGGATCAGTGCTTTGAGCAGCGAGGATTTTCCCACACCGGACTGACCCGCGAGCACCGAGATCTTCGATCGCATCAGGCCGCTCAGATCGACAAGACCCTTGCCCGTCTTCGCGCACGTGTATACCACCGGATAGCCGAGCGCGCGGTAGATTTCCCCCATGCGAGCCGATTCCGCCTGATCCAGGTCCACCTTATTAATACAAATCACCGGCTCCAGCCGGCCTCGCGCTGCGGCCACCAGATAATGATCGATCAACTCGGAACGGAGATCCGGTCGTCGGGACGAGGAAACGATGATCACGGTGTCCACATTGGCCGCAACCACGTCCTCCCGACTCACGGACCGGGGGCCACGATCCGCGACCTTTCGTGAAAGAAACGTACGCCTTGGATGGACGCCTGTGATCCGGGCCTCCCCGGATGCGCGATCGACCCAGCTGAAATCGACGAGGTCCCCGATCACGATGGCATTGCTCCGGCGTGCGCCGCGCGCGATCGATTCACGGGCTGACGCGTGGGCGGTTTCATGGTCAACTTCGATCCAGAAATGTCCACGGATGGACCTCAGTACCCGGCCCACATCGCCCGAAGTCATACGCGGATGTCGAAGCGAAAGGTCATGCTACGGAAGACTCCAGGGCAGCATTCGCGGGGAAGAAGTTTGGAGCGAAGGCCGGGTGCGCGAACGGTTTAATCAAGCGGAAATCCATACCTGATATGATTGTGATTCTGCCCCAAATGTCATCCGATGGCAACGGTCAGGCGGCTCGAACGGTCGTAATTTGACACCCTTTCGAGGCGGCGGATAGTATTGAGTCCAATGCCCTCAGATCCTTTATTCGCAGGAGCCCGAGCCCGGCGCGCATTGAGTGTCACGCAGCTTACCGGCCAGATCAAGGAGTTGCTGGAGAACGGCTTCTTCGATATCTGGGTTCAAGGTGAGATCTCCAATTTCAAGGCACACAGTTCGGGCCATTGGTACCTGACGTTGAAGGACGCCCAGTCGCAGCTCCAGGCCGTATGCTTCCGCATGCAGAATAGGCTGATCCGGTTCCGCCCCGAGGATGGGCTGGAAGTCTTCGCTCGCGGGCGGATCAGCGTTTATGAGAAGCGTGGCGAATACCGCCTGCTGATCGAGTATCTCGAGCCGGTCGGGGTGGGCTCGCTTCAATTGGCATTCGAACAGCTCAAGGCCCGGCTGGAGGCCGAAGGCCTTTTCCGGACGGATCGCAAACGTGAACTGCCGCTCGTTCCCAGCCGGGTAGGGGTGGTGACTTCTCCTTCCGGCGCTGCCCTCCGGGATATTCTCCGTGTCCTGATGCGTCGCAACAGCGGGGTCGACGTGTGTATTGCGCCGGTGCGTGTGCAGGGCGAAGGCGCCGCCGCCGAGATTGCCGATGCGATTCGACTGCTGAACGGCAAGGAAGGCAAGGAAGGCAGGGAAGGCGTCGACGTGATCATTGTAGCCCGGGGCGGCGGCTCGATCGAGGACCTCTGGGCGTTCAATGAGGAGGCCGTGGCGAGGGCGATTTTTCAGAGTCGCGCGCCGGTGATCTCCGCGGTGGGCCATGAGACCGACTTCACCATTGCCGATTTCGTGGCTGATGTTCGCGCGGCCACACCCTCCGCGGCTGCTGAACAGGTGGCGGCCGGGAAGGATCAGCTGATCGAGCGGTTCTTCGCCCTCGAACAGAATATGACGCGCGCATTTCGTTACCGGATTGCGACTGCCCGAGAGCGGGTCTCTCTCCTGCTGGCCCGAAGGGGGCTCGATCGCGCCTCCCGCTCGCTCCAGGAGCACGTTCAACGCCTGGATGATCTCAGCCATCGGATGGAGATGGCATGCTCGCGATACCTGGGACGTCTGGAGGATCGCCTCGGCGCCGTCCTGCAAGGCTTGGCGAGGCTCCGTTTCCGGGAGCGCCTGGCACAGACCCGCGGGCAGCTCGATGTCGGGTACAGCCGGCTGGCTCTTCTTATGCAGCGCAGACGCCTTCGCGATCATCACCGGGT
>JACQTD010000055.1 GCA_016210985.1 Acidobacteriota bacterium | reverse complement strand
GATAGCCGGTGCCCGGTTTGGTTTCCACGTTGTTCCACCACATGTACTCAGCGCCTTTGCGGTCGGTCCACACGTTCTTGCAGGCGACGGAGCAAGTGTGGCAGCCGATGCACTTGTCCAGGTGAAAGACCATTGAGATCTGTGATCGAACGTCCATGGCTTATCCTCTAGGTGTTCGGGGTCCGATGTCCCGGGTCCGGGGTTTGATGTCCGCAGCGCCTGTCCACGGATTCTGGACGAGTGACTTCGGACTTTGAACTCCGGACTTCGGACCCCGTACTTCGGACTTTGGCTCCTTCCTCACCAAGTGACTTTCTCCATTTTGCGAACCAATGCGAAAGTGTCGCGGTTGACGCCGGTCGGACCCCAGTAATTGAAGTGGTAAGTGAACTGGCCGTAGCCACCGACCATGAAGACCGGCTTCAGCCGAATTCGGGTCAGGCTGTTGTGGCCGCCAGCCCTGCGGTGGCCCCGGAGGGGGGACTTGGGAATCGACATCGTCCGCTCCGGCGAGTGATAAACCATGCATATGCCGCGGGGCATTCGGGCGCTGACCGCGGCTCGCGTGCAATAGACGCCGTTATCGTTGTAAATCTCCACCCAATCATTGTCCTGGATGCCGATCTCCACCGCGTCCCGGTCGTTGATCCAGGCGGGCTCCATGCCCCGTGACAGGGTCAGCATGCGGTGGTTGTCATGGTAAGTGGAATGAATGTGCCACTTGCCGTGCGGCGTAAGGAAGTTAAGGAGCTTGGCTTTCCCCTCCGGCACGCTCTTCTTCAAGTCGCCATATTGGGAGGGTGCGGGAACCGGTTTATAGGTTGGAAGGTTCTCTCCGAATGCGATATACCCTTCGTGATCCAGGTAAAACTGCTGACGGCCGGTCAGTGTCCTCCACGGCACCTTCCGGTCATAGTTGTAAGTGAAGGAGGCATAGGCGCGGCCGTCGTTGATCAGGCCCGACCAGATCGGACTGTTGATCAGGCGACGCGGCTGTGACTGCAGATCCTTGTAACTGGACCGGACGTCGCGGCTCTTCTCCGCCAGATCCGCGAGCGGCAGTCCCACCTTCTTTTCCACGAACTGGTAAGCGCGATAAGCCAGTTCGCCATTGGTTTCGGGGGCCAGCAGGAGGATGGCATCCGCAGCTTCCTCCGCCCGGCGAAGCGACGGGTATTGCTGGCCGTCCCAGGCGACCGTGGGATGTCGCGACGAGTCCAACAATTCGTCGTAAAAATCCTCGATCGCGTATTTGACCCCATGGGCGCCCATGCCGTTTTTTCGCACCAGGGGCCCGAGAGAGATGAACCGGTTATGGAGGTTCACATAGTCCCGTTCGACGATCGACAAATGCCCCATCGTCTTTCCCGGAATCAGATCGCATTCGCCTTTCCCCCAATCCTTGATCTGAGGCTGCGCGAGTTCGTCCGGCGTATCGTGAGCCAGCGGGGCCGTCACCAGGTCATTGATGACGCCCGGCAGGTGTTTGACCGACATCTCGCTGATCTTCTCCGCCAGCGCGCGAAAGATGTCCCAGTCGCTTCTCGACTCCCAGCAGGGCGGCACGGCCTCGGACAGCGGGTGGATGAAGGAGTGCATATCAGTCGAATTGAGATCCGCCTTCTCATACCAGGTCGCCGCGGGTAACACGATGTCGGAGTAAAGCGCGGATGTGTCCATCCGGAAGTTGAGATCGACGACAAGATCGAGCTTCCCTTGCGGCGCTTCGCCGTCAAGGACGACATCCTTCACCAACCCTTGTGCGCACTCTTCGGCGATATCGTTGTGGTGAGTTCCCAGGTAGTGTTTGAGGAAGAACTCATGACCCTTGGCGCTCGCCATGAGGGCATTGCCTCGCCAGATGAGCAGAATGCGCGGCCAGTTCTCCGGCGCGCTTGGATTCTCTACCGCGTGCTGGAGCTTCCCTTGCCGGAGCTGATCGACCACATAACCGACCACTTCGTTGTCCCGCTTCGCTCCGGCACGGTGCGCCTCGGCCACAATCTCGGGATTGGGTCTGTTGAATTGCGGGTAGAACGGGAGCCAGCCGCATCGGACGGCTTTGGCTTCGAGATCGACGACGTGTCCACGGGCCACGCTCGCCATCCCGCCTCCTTCAGCGTCCTGCGGCGGAATGGTGTGGTACTCCGTGAAAGGGCCGTCGTACCGCCATTGTTCGCTGTGGACATAGTGCCACGAAGGAGCGTTCTGCAGCCGAACCGCGGGAACCCAGTCGCGCGCAAACGCAATCGGCGCCCAGGACCCTACGAGTGCAAGCTTTTCCTGACCCACGTAATGATTGAGCCCGCCCCCGTTCTTCCCGACGCAGCCACAGAGCATCAATGCGGTAATCGCCGAACGGTACATCAGGTTGTTGTGATACCAATGGTTGACCCCGGCGCCGATAATCACCGAGCATTTCCCTTCGGTCTTCTCGGCGGTGGAGGCCCATTCCCGCGCAAACTTGATCACCGTCTCTTTACTGACGCCGGTCCATTGTTCCTGCCACGCGGGTGTGAAGGCCGCCTGACTGTCGCCGTAATCGAGCGGATACTCGCCCCGCAGCCCCCTTCCTACCCCGAACTGGGCCATCAGTAGATCGTAACTGGTGGTCACCAGGACCTCGCCGCCCTCGGTCTGAATGCATCTCGCCGGAACGCCTCGGAGAACGGTCCGCCCGGCGCCGAAATCATGGAGGACGATCGTGACGACTTCGTCATACCTGTCGATGAAGGAGAGTACGGGGTCAATTTCGCTTCCGTCGGCGGCATCCTTCAGTTCCAGGTTCCATTTTCCCTGGGTCTGGCCCCAGCGATGTCCGACCGACCCGCCTGGCATCCTCGGCTCATTGGAGCGTCCATCCATGATCAGGAATTTCCAATCCCGGTTTTCCTCGTCGCGGTAGCGTGCTAATTCCCCGGCTCTTAAAAGCCGGCGAGGCTCATACCCATTTTCCTTCTTCTCCAGCTTCACCAGCAGCGGCGCGGCCGTGTACTGCTTCAGGTAATTCAGAAAATAGGGCGTGCCCCGCGCCGCATGAAATTCCTTCAGAATCACGTGATTGACGGCGAGCCAGAAAGGCGCGTCCTGACCCGCGTGTAGCGGGATCCACTGGTCGGCGTACTTGGACACCTGGCTAAAGTCCGGCGACAGCACCACCATCTTCGTCCCGTTGTGGCGAGATTCCGCGGCAAAGTGACAGTCCGGTGTACGTGTCATGTTCAGGTTGGCGCCCATGACCGCCAGGAACTTTGAGTTGTACCAATCGGCGCTTTCCGCGACATCCGTCTGTTCTCCCCAGACTTCCGGCGAGGCGGGTGGCAGATCGCAGTACCAGTCGTAAAAGCTCAGGTTGATTCCACCGAGAAGCTGCAGAAATCTCGATCCGGCGGCATAGCTCAGGAATGACATGGCCGGAATCGGAGAGAAACCCGCAATACGATCCGACCCATGCTTCTTGATGGTGTGGATGGTGGAGGCACTGATCAGCTCCAGCATCTCGTCCCAGCTCCCCCGCCGAAAACCGCCCTTACCGCGGGCGCGCTGATAGCGCGCCCGCGAGGCCGGATCGCCGACGATCGAGGCCCATGCCTGAACCGGATCGTCGTGCTCCTTGCGCGCCTGGCGCCAGAGGTCCAGGAGCGCGCCGCGGATGTAGGGGTATTTCACTCGGATCGGGCTGTAGAGATACCAGGAGAAACTGATGCCACGCTGACAGCCCCTCGGCTCGTAAGGCGGGAGGCCATCTTCGAGGAGCGGATAGTCCAGCGCCTGCATCTCCCAGGTGACGATTCCCTGCTTAACGTAGATGTTCCAACTGCAACCGCCGGTGCAGTTCACGCCATGCGTACTGCGAATCACTTTGTCGTGCTGCCAGCGGTTGCGGTAGAACTCCTCCCACGACCGCGTCTCGGGGCTGATCAGATCTCTGATCCAGGTCACGATGGCCTCCTCCCGACCAGGGATTCGCGTACACCGCGAAGCCGGCCTCTCCACAGGAAGTTGAAGACCAGGAGCATGAACAACAGTGCACCCGTCCCAATGAGTAGAAAACTGGGCTCAATCCGAGGCCCGACCGTAGAAAGCCGAGCCACGGGCGCCGCCTGCTTGGATTGCTGGAACAGCGCGAAGAGCTGGACAATCTCCTCCTCCGCGAGCGGGTGGGTGGCGAAGACGCTGCTCATCGTGGGGAAGTTGGGATTCTGGAGTATCGAAATCAGCTCGGGATCCCGATACTTGATGTTGACGGTCGTGAGCTCGGGTCCCAGTGTCCCCCCTCCCAGCACGCCCGCACCACTGAGGTGATGGCAAGCCATGCACGCCGTTGCGCCACGCCGCAGCGGCGATCCGCCCGTAAAGATCCGGAGGCCAGCGGCGGCGTCGCCCGGAACGATCGCGCGGCTCAACCGCGCCCCTGCCGGGACGAAGGTCTCATTCTTCTTAGTGAGGGCATCGATCAAGGCAACGAGCGCGTCGACCTGCTCATCGGTCAGATCCTGGTCGGGCATCACCTCGGGATAGAACTTCCTCAGGAGTTCCGCGGCATCCGGATCGCCTCGCCGGCCCAGGGCAGACGGGGTCTTCACGAATTCACGTATCCAGTTCATGGGCCGCCGCGCCGTAAGCCCTTTAAGGTCCGGTCCCTTCTTGTCGCCACCACCGATGTTGTGGCAGCTGTAACACTTCTTCTCGAAAATGGTGGCGGCGGCCGACGAGGGGGATTGCGCCATGACTCGCCCGACCGCCGCCCAGTTGAGGAGGAATACACCGAGTGCGACGTTTCGAAGGTAGACCCGTTTACTATGATTCTCCATAAGTGCAGTCCCGCTCATGAACAATGGCTCAACCTCAATGGTGGTTTTCGCTCAAAACCATGTCCGTTCGTGTGTTGTGCTGTGCCCGTTCTTCGAAGTTCTCGGCCAGCGGGACAGGCTTTGATTGCGATAAATCCGAGATCGTCCTTTGCTGCAGGAAGCTCACGAACCCATCCCGGAGCCGCTCCCAATCGGAATGGAGTATGCAGGGCGAGTCCGGCTGGCACAGCCCCCGCCCAAGTATGCACCCGTCCAGATCCGGATCGGGCTCGAGCAACTGGAAGACATCCCAGAGGGTGATCTCTTCCGGAGCCCGCGCGAGCGCATAACCTCCGTGAATCCCTTTCGTGGTTTGCACCAGCCGATGCCTCCGAAGCTCCCTCAAGATCTTGCAGAGATAAACCGGCGGGATCCGCAGGGCTTCGGCCAGTTCCCGGAGACCACACGGGTGACCCGGTTCCCGATGTGCGAGATGCGCCAGCGCGCGGATTCCATACCCTGTGGCTTTTGATAGGATCATGATCGTCGGCCTTAGATGACTAGTGGACCTCGTTGTCCACTATCAATATTTACTTCTTCGGGGATATCGACAATAATTTGGCTCCATCATTCTCATGATGTAAGTGACCAGATGCAGTTCCGGGAACTGAGACAACTCGTAGACAGCACGTCAGATGCCACGTTCGCCGTGGACGGATCAGGGACGATTGTCGCCTGGAACGCCGCCGCTGAGGACCTGTTTGGATTGCCCGCTCAGAAAGCGATCGGCACGCCCTGCGGCGATATTCTTCATGGATCGGACGAATGCGGTGAGGTCTGCTCACCCGATTGCAGCATTCAGCAGGCCGCGCGCCACCACCAGAAGATCAGGAACTTCGATCTTGAAGTGCAGACCCGAAGCGGCAAACAATGGTGCAATGTGTCGGTGTTAGTCGCGGACCTCGCGAACGTGGTAACGCCCTACTTGATTCATGTCGTCCGTGCGATCGACACTCGGAAACGACTGGAGATGCTCATGAGGGACTTCGTCGTGAGCGAGACGAAGCTTCCCCTGGAAGAAGCGCAGCGGATCAAGGCCATTAATCGCTCGCCCTCGCGACAGGTCGCGCTCTCGGAACGTGAATTGGAGATTCTGCGGCTGCTGGCGAAAGGCGCCACGACCAAGACGATCGCGGAGCAGCTTCACATCAGCCGTACCACCGTGAACAATCACGTTCAACACATCCTGCCGAAGTTGAACGCGCATACCCGCCTCGAGGCCATCCGTCGCGCCGAGCACGCCGGCCTCATTTGATCCCACTTCGGAGAGCGGCAAACTGACGCCGCGGCCGTAGGCCTTGGGAAACCAGAAGAGACGCGGCCTACAGAGAATTCAAGAATGCAATCAAATCATTCTTCTCCGCCGGCGTCAGGCTGGTGAAGCTCGATCTGGAAGCTTCGGCCTCGCCTCCATGAAGGAGTATGGCTTCTTCAAACGTGGCCGCACTCGCGTCATGCCAGTACTTTCCAGTGGCACGCAGACCCCACAAGGGAGTTGTCCGCACTTCGCTCCCCGTCGCCACGTTATCGAAAATTCCGTCGGCCCGAGGGCCGATGTCGTGCAACAACATATCCGAGTAAAGATTGACGGCTCTGTGGTTCAAGGCTGCTACCGGACTGTCTCCCGTGAATAGCGTTGGGGTATGGCATTTGTGACATCCAGTACGGGCGAAAACCGCTTCTCCGGCGCGCACGGCGTCGTCCACGGGCCCTCGGGGCGGCGGACCCAGGAACCTGATGAAATTCGCTATTGCCACCATCCCGTCGCTAATTCCGTCCAGGTCAAAGTCGAAGTCTTCCGGGTCGGGAACGAAGTCGCAGGTGACCGGTCGCCCCTGCGGATTATTCTCCCTGGGAAAAACCGTGGTGGTCATGCCCATTTCATTCAGGAGGGCGTCTGCGGCGAACACGAGAATAGAGGGCACCTGCGCTTTCCAGCCGAAGCGTCCCAGGACCACCCGATTCGTGATGGGATCCATCACCAGGTTGGGACGGCCCGAGATGCCATCACCATCACGATCATCAGGATCAGCAAGCGCCAGTACAGTGCTCTCAGGAATGTTTTCGATCAGGCCGAGACCGAACAAGGGCTGAGACTGCCGGTCCGCGACCACCGTAGCTTCGGGCGGGATGATCTCGCCCGCAACGCTACAATTGCCGATCGTAATACCGGTGGATTGACGCACCGGTCCTCCAAACTCCACCATGGGGTCGAACACACCGTTCACGATGCGGCCGAACTTGGGAACGATGACCGCGCTGGCGCCTCCCGTTGCCGGCTGATCGTGGCACTGCGCGCAACCGAAATCGTTGAATACCGGACCCAGCCCTTCCTCGACCGAACGCTTCGCTAGAAAAACTTGCTTTCCCACTCCGAAGAGCTCGAGCTGCCCCGGCGTAAGTTCCGGCAGTGGACCGCCAAATTCCGTTGCGCCCTGACTTCGGACCACCCCGGAGGAGCTCAGCGCCGCCAACGAAACCGCGTAGATCATGAGACCCGTGAATTTGATAAGCGTCGTTTTTTTCATGTGCAGAATCACTCCGATCCGAACATTATCTCGAAAAGGTCTGTAGCTGAATACGCCCGCTTAAGCGGGGAGTTCACATCGAATTTCATTTGTTCCTTCGAGACGCCTACCGCAGAGGCGGTTCAAGGCACAGACTTCATGCCCTACGGGCCGCGCTCGCCCTCACATCTCGCCGTGGGCACAGGATTTGCGACCCGTCGCTCAAACAACCAGCAGATCCCAAAATGGTGTCTGGAGACCTGACATCCGCGAAGTCGAACTAGTAAGTACTATGATGCCAACTCCTCTCCATAGTACCCACGCCTCTGGAAAAGCTGCAACGATGTGCTCTCATCATTTTTCTGATGTAGGTGACAAGACAGAGTTCCGGGAATTGAGGTAACTATCGAAGGCACATCGGATGCGGCATACCATGCCCGGGACGATAGAGCAGTGAAGCGGCCTGGTTCATGCGGGGCTTTCATCTGCGGAATGGCGCCAAGATCGGGTAGTATATCGTGTCGAAGTTGCTGACTTCAAGCAAGATGGCCGCCTCAACATGGTGACCGCGAACTTCTCGACCGATGATGTTGCCATTCTCCTGGGTGACCGATCAGGACGGTTCCCTTCTGTTGCCTATTCCCCCGTAGCTCCCTGGGTCAACCAAGCCCACTTCGGTTCGGCACCGGGCGGCCAGGGACCGCCCCTGGAGTTTCTAGATTTTGCGCCCCGCGGGCCGTGCTACATAGCCCATAGGAATTCTCTGCCTGTGCCTGCCTCAGCTTTTCGGCATCGTGCGCTTCGGCCTGAAGGGCCAAAATATAATAGGGCAGAGCGAAGCG
>JACQTD010000067.1 GCA_016210985.1 Acidobacteriota bacterium | reverse complement strand
CAAGATTAGTTCTCGTCGCGTAGCGACGAGGGGAGTTTGGGGAGAGTGATGCCACACTTGAGTGATTTCATCAGGCCTATTTCATCCGTCGCGATGCGACGGGGCTGTTTCGGGTCCGCAAGGCCGGCCTTGAAAGGCCGGCCTAAATTCAATGGCCGCTATGCGGCCCCTTCACCTCCCTTCTTGACTTCACACTTTTTGGAGACGAGCCGCGCTTTCTGGTCACTTACATCAGACAAATGATGCGGATGAATTATTTACAGTCATGCGGGAAAGTTATATTAGAAAGGTTCCTGTTGCAGTTGGATTTTTGAGCGCGTGACCCGTCACGGCGGGGCGCTGTTACTATCCCACATTCCTTGTGTCCTGTAGTCACCGGGCAGGTAGAAAGGTCCGACCTGCCGCTTAATAATTTAGAAGTCCGCTACCCGTTGGAAGAAATTTAAGGGAGGCTAAGTAACTATGAGTGTAATCAATCTGAAGGTCAACGGTCGCACGCACTCGATCGACGTGGATCCCGAGACGCCATTGCTTTACATTCTTCGCAACGACCTCGTCCTAAATGGGCCTAAGTTCGGCTGCGGGTTGGGTCAGTGCGGGGCGTGTACGGTGATCGTAGAGGGGGAAGCCATTCGATCCTGCATAACAGCCGTCGGGTTGGTTGAAGGCTTCGAGATCACTACCCTTGAAGGAATAGGCACACCAGAGAAGCCTCATCCGATCCAACAAGCCTGGATCCAAGAACAAGCTATACAATGTGGCATGTGCATGAACGGCCACATCATGAACGCCAAGGCGCTTCTTGACCGCATCCCCCATCCCACTGAGGCCGAGATCCGGCAGGGACTGGAGGGCATCCTTTGCCGATGCGGGACCTACTACCGGGTGATCCGGGCCGTGAAGCGAGCGGGTGAAATAATGTTGGCGGCTGGGGTGTCCAACAGGGAGGTGATCGAGCTATGACAACCACAACCCATAGAAGCGCACTTTCTGAACGGCAAATGGAGGATTGGCTTAACGAGGAGGTTATTGGTAGAGGAGTTCCCCGCAGGAGTTTTCTCAGGGGGGCGGGAGTTTTCATTCTGGGCTTCAGCATGGCTGGTGGTGCCAGGATGGCTGACCCAACGACGACCTCGGCAGATTTCCCCGGCATCGTAGATCCCAGTAAACTCGACTCCTGGCTGACCATCGCCGAGGACGGTAGCGTCACATTGTTTCACGGCAAGTGTGACAATGGTCAGGGAGTTGCCACTGCCTTCAGGCAGATAGTGGCTGACGAGCTCGACGTACTCTTCGACCGCGTCACGGAGGTTGTGGCTGACACGGCCTTGACGGTCGATCAGGTGGGTGCGACCGGCTCATCAGGGATGCCAAGGGGAACTCCCCCGGTTCGTGTCGCTTGCGCCGAGGCACGACTCGTGTTGCTGGAGTTGGCGTCCAAGCGCTTTGACGTGCCACTGGAGCACCTCACCGTGCGTGATGGAGTGATCAGTGTCCACGGTGATGCCTCCAAGAGGGTTTCCTACGGCGAGCTAATCGGCGGGCAACGCTTCAACGTAACCCTGAAGTGGAACGGGCAAGTGACCAATCCGGGCTTGGAAGGCCGGGCCAAGCCAAAGACATCGGACCAATTCAGGTACATCGGCCAGCCCATCCCACGGTTCGACATCCCGCGTGTCGTGTTTGGCCAGGAACATTTTGTCGTGGACGTGAGGTTGCCGGGCATGGTGCACGCGCGCTCGATCAAACCACCGGTGGCCGGTGCCAAGTTGGTGAGCGTGGATGAAAGCTCGATCCGCAGTTTGCCTGGGTTGGTGAAGGTGGTGGTCAAGGGGGACTATGTGGGTGTCGTGTGTGAGCGCGAGGAGCAAGCGATCAAGGCGTCGGAGCAACTGAAGGTCATCTGGTCAGAGCCCTCGGGGCCTTCCTTCCCCACCGACTCGGATGGACTTGCTGATTACATGCAACAGGCGCCCAGCCGGCTGGATCGGGTATCTCAGAACGTCGGCAACGTTGACGAAGCGCTCGGGCGCGCAGCCCGCACTGTCGAGGCGACGTATTACTTCCCGCTGCAGGCCCACGCCTCGTTTGGTGCCGGCTGTGCGGTGGCTGACTGGCGAAACGGCGAGATGACGGTGTGGAGCGGCACGCAGAAGCCGTGGAGGCAGCGCAATGGCTTGACCACCTTCCTTGGCCTGCCGCCGGAGAAGGTACGTGTCATCTGGAAGCCTGGTCCCGGCTCCTATGGTCGCAACGATGCCGGCGATGTGGCGTTTGAAGCGGCTCTCGTCGCCATGGACGTCGGCAGGCCGGTGCGGCTGCAGTGGATGAGGTACGAGGGGATTGCCTGGGACCCCAAGGGGCCTGGAGCATTGTATCGTATGCGCGGAGGCCTCGATGCCGCGGGCAACGTAATCGCGTATGATTGGGATAATCGGAGCTTCGACCATCAGGAAGTGAGCTCCGGAGAGATCACTCCGGGGGACACGCTGGTAGGCCAGTTCTTGAAATTCGGACGCACGCCGGGGAATAGCATCGGCTCGGCTCCGACCTGGTACAACTATCCCAACAGGCGCTCGACCACGCATGCGTTGTATCCGCTGATGGAGATGGGATCGCCTCTTCGCACGGCCCATTTTCGATGGCCGACCGCCTCGACAATAACCTTCCCTCATGAATCCTTCACGGACGAGCTGGCGGCGGCCGCGGGCGCTGATCCGGTCCAGTTCCGCTTGCGTTACATGACTGATGAGCGCCAAATCAACGTCCTCAAAGCCGTGGCAGAGGCCGCAGGCTGGGAGACCCGGCCGTCACCCAAGCCGGGCGCCCGAGCCAGCGGGTCCGGTGTAGTCACGGGTCGCGGCATCGCCTTTAGGACGGACGCGGCAGCGGTTGCCGAGGTGGAGGTGAACCTCGAGACTGGAAAGGTCCGGGTGACGCGGTTCGTCGCCTCGTTCGACCCTGGCCTGATCGTCAACCCGGATGGGCTGAAGAATGTGATGGAGGGGTGCCTGTTGCACGGGATGAGTCGGGCGCTCTATGAAGAGGTGAAGTTTGACCGCTCGAAGGTGACCAGCGTGGATTGGATGACCTACCCGATTCTGCCGATTACGGACACTCCAGACAGGATCGACAAGGTCTTGATCAACCGCCCCGAACTTCCGCCCCAGGGCGCAGGTGAGCATTTGCATCCTCACCCTGCCCCCGCGATCTCGAACGCAATCTTCGACGCGACCGGAGTTCGTATCCGTCGCATTCCATTCACGCCTGAGCGAGTTTTGGCTGCGCTCCAGGCGGAACACGAGCACTGACCAAAGTTCGGTCCTAGGGCGTTCAGGCGGAATTGAACCGCCAGCTGATTAGCTAATCAACGGTTTCCCGAAGACACGCCCGCTACGTCTCCGTTTTCTCAGACGTGGCGGGCTTTCTGCGTGGGCCCGGATTTGACCGATCACAACCGCTTCCTGATGCAGGATCGCACTGAGCAAATGAGGCGGGCGCTTATGGGTGTCGTGCGCACCACCTAAGGATGTGCCGTCGACGGCGACGCCACATCCAGCTATCGGGGGCTGGCCGGCGACCCATTGGCCGATCTTCCTGGCGGTTTCCTGCGCATCCAGTTGTTGCAACACCCGCCGGATTGTCGGTTCCGAAGGCGGTTTCCAGCGTTTCGATCCCAGCCGCTGAAGCCCTTCCCGGCTCAGCCTCTGGGCCCATTCGGTAATCGCCACAAAGCTGCGCGCGTCCGACAAGGCCGCGCGCACGCCAATCGCCACTACTGTGACCAGGGGATGGCCCACCCCACGCGGCTTGCGCGGATCGACAATGGTTTTCAGCAGGTCCATCCGTCCGCCCTCTCCTTCCAGCGGAAGCGTATTTCAGAAACCGTACATTGTTCACCACCAGTCGCACCCCCAGCGCTTGACCGCCTTTCGGTGCGGCGGCCGTCTCGCTACTCATGCGCCGAGACTGCCCCATCCGACCGAGAATAGGCAGCGCTAATTCACCTCCTATTGGTTTCTGTTACTTCTGGGACTTTGACGTGACCCTGCCCGGTACTCGCGGAACCTACGCGGTTGGACGCCCGTTGCGGCCGAAAACCACGGCTTCCTTCCGCGACACCGGAGACGATCGATTGTCTCGGATTTCGGACTGTGACAGAATCCAAGGTTTCCGACGCTGCGAAAGTTCGCGCAGAGGCGCTTCCCGATGATGCTCGAATCACAGCCGGTCGGCCCGTTCATGATGAATAGTTACGTTCTCGGATGCGAGCGGACGCGCGAGGCGGTCCTGATCGATCCGGGATACGAACCGGCCGTCCTGGATGGGATGATCCGCGGTCATGGGCTCCAGGTCAGGCACATTCTCTGCACCCACGGGCATCTCGATCACGTTGGGGCGGCCGCCGAAGTTGTGGAACTGACGGGAGCTCCGATCTGGCTCCACCGGGACGACTTATTTCTCTACGAGGCCATGAGCGACTGGGCCTCTTCATTCAATATGGTTGTCCGTCCGGGACCTCCGATCGGTCATTTTGTCGAGGATGGTGAAGCGATCTCCTTCGGCGATTACACCCTCCGCGCGGTGCACACCCCCGGGCACACCCCGGGCGGCATGACGTACCTGATGGATCAGAAGGCGTTTGTCGGCGACACCCTGTTCGCGGGCTCGGTCGGCCGCACCGACCTTCCCGGGGGATCCTGGGAGCAGTTGATGGAGTCGATCCGGCATCGACTGCTTCCATTGGCCGATTCGACGCTCGTCTATTGTGGCCACGGGCCGTCGACCACGATCGGCAAGGAACGCAGGACCAATCCCTTTCTGCAGGACCTGCGCGGCTAGGCTTGGATGCCCGATCGGAGGCCACGGCACGGGAGAGAACAGCGATGCTCGGATTCAGTTTGAGTGACGATCACCTGGCGGTGGAGAAAATGGTGCGCGAGTTCGCGGGGCAGGAAATTGCGCCGCGCATCAGGGAGCTGGATCAGGCAGGCGAGTTCGACCGGTCGATTCCCGACAAGATGGCCGAGCTCGGCCTGATGGGGATTTGCATTCCCGAGGAATACGGCGGGGCCGGCATGGACTACGTGTCACTCGGCCTCGCCTGCGAAGAACTGGAATATGTGGACACCTCGCTTCGCGTTATTCTTTCGGTGCATGTCGGGCTCAACTGCCTTACGCTCCTGGCCTGGGGCAGTGAGGAGCAGAAAGCGAATTACCTCGTCCCCCAGGCCCGGGGCGAGAAGCTGGCCACCTACGGCCTGACGGAGCCGGCCGCGGGTTCAGACGCCGTCGGGATTCAATCGACGGCCCGAAAGACCGGGGAGGATTACATCCTAAACGGGGACAAGGTCTGGATCAGCCTGGCGGACGTGGCCGATCACTTCATTACGTTTGCGTGGACGGATCCGGAAAAGAAGCGGAAACGGGACCATACCGGCCTGTCGGCTTTTATCATCGAGCGGAACATGCCGGGATTCCGCAGCTCGACCATTCACGGAAAACTGGGAATCCGCGCGGGAAATACCGGCATGTTTTCGATGGAGGAGATGCGCGTCCCAGGGAAGAACCTGCTGGGAGAGGAAGGCGAGGGCTTCAAGATCGCGATGTTCGCGCTGGAACAGGGTCGCTACACGGTCGCCGCCGGAGCGACCGGGCTGATCCGGGCCTGCCGGGACGCCTCGGTCCGCTACGCCCTCCAGCGCGAAGCCTTCGGCGGGCCGATTGCAGAACGCCAGCTGGTAAAGGAGATGATCGCGGAAATGGAGGCCGACTATCAGATCAGCCGGCTGCTCTGGCTCCGCTCGGGGTGGCTGAAGAACCAGGGCCGGCGCAACACCCGGGAAACCTCGCTCGCCAAATGGATATCGACCGTAGCCTCGGAGAAAGCGGCTTCCAATGCCGTTCAGATCCACGGCGCAAACGGATATTCCAGCGATTATCCGGTCGAACGGTATTACCGGAATTGTAAAGGTGCGGTCATTTATGAAGGTACACGGGAGATACATAAACTCATGCAAGCCGACTACGTACTTGGATTCCGGAGCGACAGACCGACCCGGCGTAGCCTGCCCAAGTGGGAGAAGACTTAGGAGATCATGTCATGCACTCAATAAAGCCAGTCCCAGAACGCGAGTTGTCACTGGAATTCCTAAGTGTGGTTGAAACCGCGGCGATTGCCGCCGCCCGGACCATGGGCCAGGGTGAACGGAAGTATTCCGATTACGTCGCCGTCGAGGCCATGCGTCAGGTGCTCGACGCGGTCCCGATTCGCGGGACGATCGTCATCGGGGAGGGCGAGCGGGATGAAGCGCCCATGTTGTACATCGGCGAAAAGGTCGGATTGGGTCACGACGATCCCGGCAAGTCGAGCGCTTTTCCTGAGGTCGACATCGCCGTGGATCCGCTCGAAGGCACGAATCTGTGCGCGACCGGCGTACCGAACGCGGTCGCGGTCATCGCGGCGGCAGAAAAGGGCGGTCTCCGTGGCGCTCCCGATACCTACATGGAAAAAATTGTGGTAGGCCCCGGATGCGCCGCCGGCCTCGATATCGACGCGCCGGTGAAGGACAACCTCAAGCTGATTGCCAGGACGCTCGCTCGCGCCGTCGAGGATCTGGTGGTGGTGGTGCTCGACCGGCCCCGGCACGAGAAGTTGATCGCCGATATCCGAAAGGCCGGCGCGCGAATCCGGCTGATCGGAGACGGCGATCTGTCCGCCGGCATTTCGGCCGCCGTCAGCGGCACGGATGTCCACGCCGTGATGGGTATTGGGGGGGCGCCCGAAGGTGTGCTGGTGGCAGCGGCCTTAAGGTGCCTCAATGGCGAGATCATCGCGCGTTTCGCACCCCGTAAACCGGAAGAAGTTGAACGCATGCAGGCGATGGGGATCAAGGACCCGAAACAGATCTTCACGACCAGGGAACTCGCGCCCGGCGAAAACATCATTTTTGCCGCCGGGGGCGTGACCGACGGCACGCTGCTGAAGGGTGTTCGCTTCGGCCGCGACGGCAAACGGACACACTCACTGGTGACGACATACAGCCACAACCGCCACCAGGTTCGCTTCATCGACACCATCCATGTGGAAGGCGGCGCCGGCACCTGGGTGCGCCTCTAGGAGTCTCCGAAACGCCGATCCGGGCCCCGTCCATCGACCGGAAGATCCTCGGTACCCTCCGCCGGATGAATATGCTCGAAGCGGGCATGTCGGTGCTGGTGGCGGTGTCGGGAGGGAGGGACTCGGTCGTACTGGCCCGGGTTCTGTCGCGGCTCGCCGCCACGAGGCTTTCGGGATGTCGGCTGGCGATCGCGCACTTCAATCACCGGGCACGAGGTCAGGCTTCCGACGCTGACGAAGCCTTTGTGGAATCGCTCGCCGTCGAGCTGGGACTTCCTTTTCACCGCGGCCGCCTGGATGTCGTCGGCGTCGCCCGCCGCGAGCGGAGAAACTTCGAGGAAGTCGCCCGGGAGGCACGTTATCGGTTCCTGCGGGAGTGCGCGGCGAGTATCGGCGCCGCCCGCATTGCCACGGGTCATACGCTCTCGGATCAGGCGGAGACGGTATTGATGCGGCTCATTCGTGGAGCCGGAATGGACGGGCTTTCGGCCATTCATCCGGTCGTCGACGGTTTGATCATCCGCCCGCTCATCAACGTCAGCCGGGAAGAAACGACCCGGATGTGTGAGGCCGAGTCCTGGCCCTTCCGTGAGGACGCCACCAATCTCGATCGCAGGCGGGTCCGTAACCTGATCCGCCTTGAGTTGCTCCCCTGGTTGCGCAGGCTGAATCCCCGGGTGGAGGAGGCCCTGGGCAGACTCGCCCAATCCGCACTCTCAGATGAGGAGTGCCTTGATCAAATCGTCAGCAACCTGAAAAAGGAGCTGGTCATCTCATTAACAGCCGGAGAACTCACCATCCCGGCGGAGGCGTTGCTCGAGACAAGGCCCGCTTTGAGGTACCGCCTGATCCGGGAATCGATCCGTTCGCTCCGGCCCGATCGCCGGACCGTGGACTCCCGCAGGCTGGATTCGATTCAGAGATTGCTGGCCGCGGGGGTGAGCGGACGGAGGATCGACATCGGGGAGGGCATGGAAGTTTGGATGGAGTTCGGTACATTGCGATTCCGGCGGTGCGCGCCGCCGGGGGAACGGGTGCCCGTCAACGAGAATTCCCCCGCGCGGTTTGGCGCGTTTATCGTTTCGCTCTCTTGCGGGATTAGGCAGGGGACCGGGCCGGAGGACCGGGAAAGCTGGAACGTGCACGATCTCGACGGAAATCTGTTGCCTCAGGAGCTGGCGATCCGCTGCCGGCGGGCCGGGGATGCCTATACGCCGGTAGCGCATCGAACGCCCAAGAAGGTAAAGGACCTGATGATCGCGAGCCGGATCCCGGCCAGCGAGAGGGCGGCATGGCCGCTCCTCGTGGATGCGAAGGCGGACACGATCGTGTGCGGTCCGCAGCTCCCGCTGAACCGGAACTTCGCGCCTCGGGACCCGGCGATCCGCCGGGCGCGCATCCGCTGGGAGCGGGCGGACTTACGCTTGGACGGATGTTGAAGTCCATGCTAAACTTCTCGGTGTTTTCGTTGGAGGATTGAGACCTTGGATTCGAAATTCAGGCAGGTCATTTTTTGGGTCATCATGATCGGAGCGGCTTTGCTGCTCTATAACTTCTTCCAGGCCTCGAACAGCAGGTCGGTTGAGAACGTTGCGCTCTCTCAACTTATCACCAAAGTGAGGGACGGCGAGGTTGCCGAGGCGACCTTCGAAACGGATCAGGTTGTGGGGACGTTCACCTCCAACGCCACGGCCAAGTTCCGTTGCGAGCTGGCCAACCCTCAGGTCCAGGCGCAATTGGTGGAAATGCTTACCGCTCCGGGCAGCAAGGCCAAAGTCATGTTCAAGGATGGCGGCAACAGCTACTGGGTCTCCGTCATCCTCACCTGGGTGCTCCCGGTGCTGTTGATTACGGGATTATGGATCTTCATGCTCCGGCAGATGCAGGCCAGTGGCAACAAGGCGCTCAGCTTCGGAAAGAGCCGCGCGCGACTGCTGTCGAACCAGCAGAAGCGGGTGACCTTCAAGGACGTGGCCGGCGTCGACGAAGCGAAGGAGGAGCTGAAAGAAATCATCGAGTTCCTGAAGGATCCTCAGAAGTTTCAGAAACTCGGCGGGCGTATTCCGAAGGGCGTGCTGATGATGGGCGCTCCCGGCACCGGCAAGACGCTACTGGCTCGGGCCACGGCGGGCGAGGCCGGTGTCCCGTTTTTCTCCATCTCCGGATCGGAGTTCGTGGAGATGTTCGTCGGCGTGGGAGCCAGCCGCGTTCGCGACCTGTTTGAGCAAGGGAAGAAGAACGCTCCGTGCATCATCTTCATCGATGAAATCGACGCCGTGGGCCGGCATCGGGGCGCCGGACTCGGCGGCGGACACGACGAGCGCGAACAGACGTTGAACCAGCTGCTCGTGGAGATGGATGGATTTGAATCGAATGACGGCGTGATTCTGATCGCCTCCACCAATCGGCCCGACGTGCTCGACCCTGCGCTCCTGCGCCCCGGTCGATTCGACCGTCGTATCGTCGTCAACCGTCCGGATTTAAGGGGCCGGGAGGAGATTCTGGGTGTCCATACCCGGAAGGTGACGTTGGCGGAGGACGTCGATGTCACCGTGGTGGCCCGGGGGACGCCGGGCTTCACGGGGGCGGATCTCGCAAATCTCGTCAACGAGGCCGCGCTGAATGCCGCCCGGTACAACCGCAAGGCCGTGACGATGACCGATCTCGAGACCGCCAAAGACAAGGTGCTGATGGGCGCCGAACGGCGGTCGATCGTGATCAGCGAGGAGGAGAAGCGCAATACCGCTTATCATGAATCGGGCCACACCATGGTGGCGTTGAAATGTCCGCACACCGATCCGGTGCACAAAGTGACCATCATTCCCCGCGGCAGGGCCCTCGGGCTGACCCAGCAACTGCCCGAGTCCGACCGTTACATGCACACGCGTGAAT
>JACQTD010000053.1 GCA_016210985.1 Acidobacteriota bacterium | reverse complement strand
TCTTCGAGTAGCCCTGGCAGGCCCTCCTAGGGCAGTTCGGAGTTCAAGCTTTAGCTTGCCCATTCACGGGAAAACCAAGCTGAAGCTTGAACTCCAAGCGAAGCTCTACGGTGTACAGGTGTTCAGCAGGACCGACACCTGCCCTGGAGGAGCCATCTTCGGCACCACGATATCCGGTTTCCCGTCGCGATTGAAATCTCCCACCTCCGGCTTCTGCGGAGTACCACCGACGGAAAAAGTGACCCTCTCACCGAAGCCCCCTTTCCCGTCCCCCAGCAGGACCGATACAGTGCCGTCCGGCCCGTTAGGGTGGACGAGATCGAGCTTACCGTCTCGGTTGAAGTCTGCCGCGGTGGGCCCCGCACCAATCCCCGCGGGGAAGAGGGTCCTTTCACTGAAGCTCCCCTTCCCATCGCCCAATAGGACCGCCATGTTGTTAGGAGCAGTTTTTACAGCGATGTCTGTTACTCCATCGTCGTTGAAGTCTCCTACAGCCCAAGCCTGAGGGCCCTGCCCCAAAGTCAAGTAGGCCGGCGGGCCGAAGCCGCCCAGACCATCACCCAACAGCACCACCATGTTGTTGGTGAACGGGGGGGCCCCCGTGCCCTTGCCGCCTCCCGCGGCCAGGTCCGGCTTTCCATCGCGGTTGAAGTCCCCCACCGCGATGCCCGCCCTTCCTCCAGTGAATTGAGTGGGTTCGTAAGAGCAGTAGTACGTCGCCGGGCCGAAACTGCCCTTCCCATCACCCAACAGGACCGCGACATTCCATTCGGGGACGCTGACGGTCATGGCCAAATCCAGGTTCCCGTCTAAGTTGAAATCTGCCACGGTCTCCATAAAAGGCCGATTGACAGGGAAATCAGTCTTTTCGCCGAAGCCCCCCATACCGTCACCCAACAGAATGGAAACGGTGTTCGACTGTGCGTTGCCTATAGCCAGGTCCAACTTTCCGTCGTGATTGAAGTCCCCTATTCCTCTGCCTATCAAGCCGCCGCCGCCGGAAGGAAAGTCGGTCTTGGGGCCGAAGCCCCCGACCTCATCACCCAACAGTATGGAGACGGCGTTAGCCGTAGCGTTCGCCACGGCCAAGTCCGGCACGCCGTCCCGGTTGAAGTCTCCAACGGTCATATGTCCTGCTGAACCTCCCACATCATAATTGGTCGCTGCACTGAAACTTGGGGAGGAGCAGGCTACTTGAGCTCTGCTGTTCATGCTCCAGGGAAAGAGAAGAGCGCCTCCCAGGAGCGGGATCAGATACGTCCTAAATCCAAAGCGGTTGTTTCTTGCGATGTGACTGATGCCTGCCGTGAAGACGGCAGAAATCAGCACCCCGAATGAAGTCCAAAAGCGTCCCTTGCTAATCATCGATCTTCCTCCTTTTACTGGTTACTTGTTACTCGTTACTTGTCACTCGTCACTCGTCACTTGCCACTTGTCACTGCAGTTACCGAGTTGAGGCAGACGAGGAGCGATCCTTCAGGTGTTTGTGTGAAGTGAAGCCTTTCCGCCTCCACGAGAGAATTGATGGTGCGCGGGGTCAGGCAGGCGACGGAAGCGGCCTGATCGACGGTGAGCATGCTGACTTGCTCACCGCATCTCTGACACCACCCGCGAAGGACATTTCGATCCGATCGGATGATCGTCACCCGATCAGTTTCAACGGTGATCTCGATTCTTCGCTTCCTTCCCATGCCGACTCCCCTTAATCAGGCTGATGCCTGGTGATATACTTGGCGCCCGATCAGGATTCCTGATCCGCCCATTACCAACTCAGGCCGGGATCAACGTTACGGGGAGTGAGGTGTAAATGTCCTCAAAGGGACGCTCAAATCTTGTCAAGAATCCTTGACCGCGGTTATGGGTGAGCAAAGAAAGCATTTCTACGAATTTGGCCCGTTCCGCATGGACCTGAGGAAGCGTCGAGTGCTCAGGGGTGGCGAGCCCATCCCGCTCATGTCCAAGGTTTTTGACACCCTGCAGGTGCTGGTCGAGAACAGCGGACGGGTGATGGAGAAGGACGAGCTGCTGCAGGCCCTCTGGCCCGATACGATCGTGGAGGAGCACAACCTCACCCAGAACGTCTCCGCGCTGAGGAAGGCCCTGGGGGAAACCCCGAACGAGGGTCGCTACATCGTGACCATTCCCGGGCGGGGCTACCGCTTCATCGCCGGCGTGCGAGAGGTGCGGGATGAAGGGACGGACTTGGTTGTGTTAGAGCACAGCCGTTCCCGAGTTGTTATGGAAGAGCGGGAAGAGAATGGGGAAGCGGTAGAATCCGAAAACGGGAAAACGGAAAACGAAATATCGCGGCCCGCCACCGCTCCCCAGGATGTGGTTCTGGAGCGGCGGGGCCATCCTCGCCTCGTCCTTCTGGGCGTGCTTGCCCTCGGCGTTATGGTGCTGGCTGGTATTGGACTCTTCCGACCCTTAGGGCCTGGCGAGGCCATAGATTCCCTGGCCATTCTGCCGCTCGTGGAGGAAGGGGCTGATCCCGACATGGAATACCTGTCTGTCGGCATTACCGAAAGCCTCATCGACCGGGTGTCACAGTTGCCGAAGTTGAAGGTCATCGCGCTCAGCTCCGTGGTCAAATACAAAGGGCAAGAAATCGACGCGAAGAAGGTGGGACAGGAACTGGGGGTGCGAGCGATATTGATGGGCCGTGTTTTTCAACGGGGCGATCGTCTCTCGATCAGCCTTGCACTGGTGGATGCGCGAGACAACCGGCACCTGTGGGGCCAACGGTATGATCGGAAACTCTCTGGCCTCTTGGCTAGCCAGGGGGAGATCTCCGGGGAGATTGCCGAGAAGTTGCGGTTGCGCTTGAGCGGTGACGAGAGAAAACGACTGGCGAAAGTGTACACAGAAAACGTCGAGGCTTACCACCTCTACTTGAGGGGCCGTTTCTTTCGGAACAAGGGTGTCCTGGAGAAGGCCATCGATTACTACAATCAGGCCATTTCTCTGGAACCGAATTACGCGCCCGCTTATGCGGGGTTGGCCGACTGTTACATCCAACTTACCACGCTGCCCATCAACGCTGAATCTGCAGGGGAGGCGTCGCTTAAAGCCAGGGATGTGGTGATGAAGGCTTTGGAGATCGATGAGACGCTCGCCGAGACACACCTGGCAATGTCGCGAATGAAATCGCGATTTGACTGGGATTGGCTCGGGGCCGAGCGAGAAATCAAACGGGCCCTTGAGCTCAATCCGAACCTGTCCGATGCACACCAGAGATATGCTTGGTATTTGAAAGGGAAGGGGCTGCCCGATGAAGCCATCGCACAGCACAAACGCGCTCTGGACCTTGACCCTATGTCGCCCGAGGCGAACGAGTCTTTCGGGCAACTTCTCTGCGCGTTGGGTCAGTACGATGAAGCCATGGCGCAAATGCGCAAGACGCTTGAGCTGGACCCGTCTCTCCAATCCACTCATCACGCGATGGGCAACTGTTATGCGCGGCAGGGGCGGCATGAGGAAGCCCTAGCGGAGTTCAACCGGCCGGGCCCGCGGGGAGGAAAGGCGAAGTTACATCTTGGATATGTTTATGCCGTTTCTGGAAGGACAGCTGAAGCGAGGAAAATACTCGATGAGTTCATGGAACTATCAAAGAAACAGCCGCTCCAATCAATCCGGGTCGCGGTGATCTATGCCGGCCTCGGTGAGAGAGATAAGGCATTTGAATGGATCGAGAAGGCCTATCTGGAGAGGCCTCGGAATCAACTCTGGGAGACTGTGAACGAACACTACTTTTTCGACAACCTCCGCTCAGACCCGAGATTCACCGATCTGCTGCGCCGAATGGGTCGGCTGGAAAGACAGTGACAAGTGACAAGTGACGAGTTCGGAGTTCAAGCTTTAGCTTGCCCATTTAAGGGAAAACCAAGCTGAAGCTTGAACTCCAAACGAAGTCCAAACAGGTGCAATTCAAAGTGAGAGCCGTGGAACATTTGTATCCATACCGCCTGAGCCTGCTCATGGTTCTCATTCTGACCCACACGATCGTAGCGTACGGGCAGACGGCCCAAGTCACCGGAAGGATTACCGATCCGAGGGGAGCGGTAGTGTCAGGTGTTCGGATTGTTGTGAGCAACGAAGATATCGGTCTAAGAAGAGAGGCGACCTCGAACGAGGAGGGCTACTATACCTTCGCGTTGCTGCACCCTGGCAGTTATCGAATGGATATTCATGGGACCGGGTTTAAGACCATCAGCCGATCAGGTGTCCAGCTGCTCGTTCAGCAGGTGGCGCGTCTCGATTTCACGCTGGAAGTGGGGGAAACCACTGAACAGGTGAATATCACGGCTGAGGGGCCGCTGCTGGAGACAGAGACATCATCGCTCGGCAAGGTGATCGACGCGCGGCACATCCAGAGCCTGCCGTTGTTGGGTCGCAATCCCTACGCCCTGGTGGCGCTCGTCCCGGGCGCTCGCCCGTCCACAGGCCTCAATGATCTGCCGGTGGACGCGGCCTCTACGTCCTATGTCTCGATCAATGGAGCGCGTGGCAACCAGAATGAGTACCTGCTGGATGGCGCTCCGAATGTGGTCGCGTTAGGAAGCCAGGCGGTGATCTTCGCCAACCCCGATACCGTGCAGGAATTCAGGGTCGAAACCAACAGTTACAGCGCTCAGTTCGGCCGGGCGGCAGGCGGTGTCTTCAATGTCGTGACCAAGTCCGGCACCAACGAGTTGCACGGCACGGTATACGACTACCTGCGCAACGATGCGCTCAACGCCAACAACTTCTTCGCGAATCGTGCCGGCATCGGCAAGGCGCCCTTCCGCTTCAATCAATTCGGCGCCACCGTGGGCGGACCCCTTCTGCTGCCACAGATTTACAACGGTCGCAGGCGGAGTTTCTTTTTCGGCAGCTATGAGGGGGTACGCTTTTCCCAGGGCGGCACGTATGTTGCGACCGTGCCAACACTTTTGCAGCGTGAGGGCAATTTCTCCGAGACGAGGAATGCCGAAGGAAGGCTCATACAGATCTTCAATCCGCTGACCACACGGCAGAATCCCAGCAATCCCACACAGTTTGTCCGCGATCCCTTCCCCGGTAATATCATACCCCGCTCGCTGTGGGATCCAGTGGCGCTAAGAATGCTCGCGTTCATCCCATTTCCGAACGCGGCCGGGGATCGGGTGACGGGCGCAAACAACTATGTCACCAACGCTGTCAACCGGATCCGCAAAGACACCTTCTCCGTTCGCCTCGACCATTCCCTGAGTCATGCTCAGCGGCTGACCGGGCGGTATAACTACGATCGAACGCCGGTCGTCAGACCCAATTTCTACGGCAACATCGGATCGCCTAACAATGGGGGGCCGCAGGTTTTCACCCGCCAGAATCTGGTGCTGGACCACACCGCGACATACAGCTCCGCGATCGTGGGGAGCATGCTTTATAGTTTTACGCGGCTGTCGAACCTACAACGACCGCTCAGTTTCGGTTTTGACCTAGCGAGTCTCGGACTTCCCACAGCTCTCTCGGAACAGCTCTTTCCTCCGTCCTTTCCGTTTATCATCATAAACGGGATGGGAGGCATGTTCAGTATTCCCGGCGCCGTAGGTCCCGCGATTCTTGGGGGGACAGCCCTGACCGCAATTGGCGACAACACCCACGCGCTGCTGGGTCACCTCACACGGGTCTTTGCTCGGCACACGCTCAAGTTTGGCGGTGAAGGGCGGCTGCTCAGATCCAACCATCTGCAGACCGGTAACGCAATCCTATTTTCCTTCACTCCTGGCTTCACTCAGGGACCCGATCCGACACGCGGCAGCTCGACAGCCGGTGCAGGCTTTGCCACCTTCTTGCTCGGCGTCGCCAACCCCGACAGTGCTTACACTTCAATCCCAGCGGTAGCATTACAGCATATCTATTGGGGAGCCTTCATTCAGGATGACTTTAAGTTGACCAGCAAGCTGACGGTCAATCTGGGTCTGCGCTATGAATACGAGTCGCCACGAACCGAGCGTTTCAACCGACTGACAAACTTCGATCCGGAACTGGCGCCGCCGCTTCAAGCGCAGGGACTGAATCTGCGAGGCGCACTCACTTTCCCGGGTATGGGCGGACGCCCGCGCCAGCAATGGGATCCCGACCGCGACTATTTCTCGCCGCGGATCGGTTTTGCTTTCCAGCTCACACCGAAGACAGTGATCCGCGGCGGGGCAGGTTTGTTTTACGCTGCCATTCTCGGCTTGGGCGTCTTCGGCAATTCAGGTTTTCAAGCCAGAACGACGGTGGTCACAAGTCTGGATGACAAAACGCCGATCACGTTTTTGAGCAATCCGTTTCCCACTGGCATCAATCAGCCGACCGGCAGCCGCCTCGGACCGGCGACACAGCTGGGACAGACCATCAACTTTACGGATCGCAACGTTCGCACGCCGTACGCTGAGCAGTGGAACCTCAATATGCAACGGCAACTGCCCGGGGACATCCTCCTCGAGATCGGCTACGCAGGCAGTCAGGGACTCAAGCTCCAACAAGACCTGTCGCTTAATCAGCTTCCAGACTCAGCCTTAGCGCTCGGTAATTCGCTGAATGAACAAGTCCCGAACCCCTTCTTCGGGCAAATCGCCGCCGGGCCGCTCAGTTCTCAGACCGTTGCCCGCGCGCAACTGCTCCGGCCCTATCCACAATTCGATTCCATCACGGCGGTCAACTCCACCTGGGCGGCTTCAAGCTATCACGCGCTCGTGGTGTCAGCCGACCGGCGGTTCAGCCGGGGATTAGCTGCCACGATCTCCTATACCTTTTCAAGGCTCATGGATCAGGCGACCGGCAATTTCTTTGGCGAAACGCTTGGCGGCGGCGCCATTCAGAACTACAACAACTTGCGCACTGAACGCTCGATCTCATCGCTTGATGCAACGCACCGTTTGGTGATCAGTGGCATCTATGCCGTTCCATTCGGTACAAACAATTGGTGGCGGCGATCGGGGATTCCTTCCCTCATTCTCAACGGGTGGGAGTTGTCGGGCATAGCGACTTTTCAGAGCGGTAGTCCGCTCGGTATTACCAGCGTCTCAAATCCGACGTTCTGGCGGGGCGTACAGCGCCCGAACCTGACCGGCATAAGCCCGCAACCACCTGATCGTGAGCGTTCCGTCACCCGTTGGATCAATCCAGCCGCGTTCGCCGCGCCGCCGCCTTTCGCTTTCGGGAATGTTCCCCGGACTTTCGGGAATCTGAGGAGCGATGGCGTGGCCAATGTGGACCTGGCGGTAATAAAGAACACGAGGCTGGCCGAACGAGCGACGCTGCAATTCCGCAGCGAGTTTTTCAATCTGTTGAACACACCGAGATTCGCCCCGCCCAACACCAGTTTCGGCACGTCGCAGTTCGGCACCGTCGGTAATCAGGCCAATCAGCCCCGGGTAATTCAGTTCGCGCTCAAGCTGATTTATTGATTTTCCGGCCAAGTCTGGATACGATGACCTGGTATGGGAGGTGCAGACGACCCATGGTCCAATCGTCGCTTAACCACCGAACGGAAGGGGAAGAAAAGGCCGGGAGGACTCGAGCCCTGAGCTACGCCCAGGTGATCTCACATTTGCCGCCGGATAGCTCGCTGACTTTGCGCGGAATCAGTTGGCAGGAGTATGAAGAGCTGTTGACTGAGGTGGGCGAGGCCAGAGGATTGCGGGTGAGTTTCGATCGAGGAAGACTGCACATCATAACCCTGTCCGCCGAGCACGAGAATATTGTTGCGTTCATCCAGGATTTGGTCCGTTTGGTCAGTCTTCGTCTCCGCGTCAAGGTTTTGTGCTTTGGATCCGCCACCATGAAGAGGCAGCGAACCGGCCAAGGCGTCGAGCCGGATGTCTCCTTTTATGTTCAGCACGCCGAAGCCATCGGGAGCAGGCGGCAACTGGATTTCAATACTGACCCGCCGCCGGATTTGGTTGTCGAGGTGGATCTCTACCACGAATCGTTTTCCAAGTTCCCGATCTATGTCGAGCTGAGAGTGCCTGAGCTCTGGCGTTACAGCGGGCAGGAATTAACCATTTACCACCTCCAGCAGGATCAGTATGTTGAGGCCCAGGCCAGTCTCGCCTTGCCTACATTAACCAGCCAAACGCTTACGAATTTTCTTCTCCGCAGCCAAAATGAAAATCAATATGCCGCGTTGCTTGCGTTTGAAGACTGGCTGCAAGCCCAACCGTCTTGACCAAAATTCCTTGGCCTTAGCCCGCTCAGCTTCGGTATCAGTTAACGAGGTCTATCTCGGGCTCATTGACGGGAAATCAGCCAATCTGCCACGAGTGATATTTGAGGAAGCGCTCTCTGCCCATGATCCACGATTCCCGCGAATCCATGCCTATAGGATTGGTAGGGAGTCACGAGCGCGGTCGGAGTTCAAGCTTTAGCTTGCCCAATCCTAAAAAACAAGCTGAAGCTTGAACTCCAAACGGTCCGGAGTGCGCCCCTTCGAGTAGCCCTGGCAGGCCCTCCTAGGGCAGTTCGGAGTTCAAGCTTTAGCTTGCCCAATCCTAAAAAACAAGCTGAAGCTTGAACTCCGAACCGAACGGCTGCTCAAGGTCGGTCGTGCCGCGTCCTTGTGATATGCTGGCGTGGCTCGAAGGATAGCGGGCTTCAAATATCGATGCGACTTGTCAAGGAGAGGCCCGTAGGTACAGGTCGGTGTTATCCCCGGCATCGCCGTTCGGACAGGTCGGTTCCGGAATTCGAGCCGCCCATCTGGCTCTCGTCCGGGCATGCGCAGACTTTGGCGGGCTCACGTTTGTGGAACCGCTGGCAGAACCCTCTTCCCGCATCCTCACGCAGCCATTTCACCCTTGCTGACGGATCGCAGCTCGCGGCGGACATCGACTGGCAGTCCGGGCGCGACTCCGCGCCGACGGTAATCCTGGTCCACGGATTGGAGGGCTCGAGCCGGCGGTCCCGCTACATGATCTGGACGGCGTCGAAGTTTTTCGCGGCGGGCTACAACACGGTTCGCCTGAATCTGCGGAACTGCGACGATACCGAGATGCTCACCCCGACGCTCTACCACGCTGGCCAAAGTGAGGATATCGGTGAGGTGGTGACGACCCTGATCCGCCGCGGCCTGTCGCGCATCGCTCTGGTCGGTTTTTCAATGGGCGGAAACCTTGTCTTGAAACTGGCCGGGGAATGGGGAACCGCCGCGCCTCCGGAGGTCATGGGAGTAGCGACCATTTCGCCGCTTGCTGATCTCACGGTGAGCTGGGGCCTCCTGAACCGGCCCGAAAATTGGCTCTACCGATGGCAATTCGTGCGGAGCCTCAAGCGACGAATGCGCCGGAAGGCGGGCTTCTTCCCCGGACAATTCGACCTCTCCGACCTTCACCGCGTCCGGAGCGTGCATGACTTCGACTGCTTCTATCAGGCTCGATACAACGGCTTCGCTGATGTCTACGACTACTACCGGCGCGCTAGCGCGGCCCCGCTGCTGGGGCGGATCGGCCTCCCCACGCAGATCATCCATGCAGCGGACGATCCTATCCTTCCCGTCGAACCCTTCCAAAGAAGCGAAGCCGTGTCAAACCCATGGATCGCCCGTTTGCTGCCTACTCACGGAGGCCATGTAGGCTTCTTCTCGCGCTTCGGGGAGACAGGTCTGGATCATTTCTGGGCGGAGAATCGGGTGCTGGAATTCTTTCAGAAGCTCAGGAGAGTTGCAGGCTGATTAACCATGCCCTCCCTAACGGTCGGGCTTCCGCAAGTGGGTCCGGGGCCACAGGGGTAAACCATGCCCTCTCTAACGGTCGGGCTTCTGCCAGGAACTCACGGTCCGGAGTAGCGCATGAGGAGGCCGTTGCGTCCCACGGCCCAGCCCTGTCGTCGATCCTGGAAGCTGATGCCGACGATCCGCTCCTTCGTGGGTGAGGATGTGCCCTCCCAGGACTTTCCGGCATCGCGCGTGCATAACATCACGCCGTTCCAGCCGACAATCCACCCTTCATTCCGGCTGAGGAAATCGATCCCCAGCAACGTGGTATCGACTCCGGTTTGAACCTGAGACCAGGTTTCCCCACCATCAAGGGTGGAGAGGAGGGCGCCGCCGGCCCCGGTCACCCAGCCTGCCCTTTCGGTGGTGAAGCAGACCCTGAAGAGATGATGACGGACTCCGGTGGTTTGACGCTGCCACGTCTTTCCGCCGTCCTTTGTCGAGAGCAACGTTCCGAACGATCCGGCAATCCAGCCCTTCCTGTCGCTCCACATGGTGAGATGGTAGAGCGATTCCTGCGTCCCGCTCGATTGTCGGGTCCAGCTCTTTCCACCGTCGGAGGTGAACAGCACCGCGCCGTCCGTGCCGATGACCCAACCCTTGCGGTCATTTCGAAAGCAGACACTATACAAGTCGGCGCTCGTGTTCACACTCAGGCGAACCCAGTGTTCGCCGGCATCGGCGGTCGCGAGGATCAGGCCTGTATCTCCGACAATCCAGCCGCGGCGCGCATTGACGAAAAAGAGATCGTTGAGGATCGCCTTGGTCTCCCCCGTCTGCCGTTGCCACGTATTCCCGCGGTCATGCGTGGCAAAGATCAGGCCGCCATCCCCGACGATCCAGCCCCGGTCCCGGCCGCGGAAGAAGACGGCATTAAGATCCTTCCGGGTCGGGGAGCTGCGCAGCTCCCATGGCTGCGACCCAACCCATCCGAGGAGGCAGGGCACGACCGCGAAGAACGCGAGCAGGCGCCGCACCAGCGCCGAAGCACGAGTTGTGATAGACTGACTTTCATGCGGCCGGCCTCTCTCCTGAATGACATCGGTGTCCTGGACGACATCCTGGCGCTTCTCGAGGCCAACGGGCGGGTCGTCTCTTTCGAGTCGATCGGGCGGGAAGTTTTTCGGCTCAGGAACCCTCATCATGGCCAATTCCGGCAGGTCGTCCAACGGCTGGTCAGGGATGATCCGCGGTTCCGTTTGACGCCGAATGATCATCTCGAGCTCCTGCCGGATCCGGCCGAGCAGGTTCGGCTGGGTGAGACCGACTTCGTGGTGCTCGATGTCGAAACCACTGGAATCAATCCGCGGCTCGACCGCATCACCGAAATCGCCGCATTCAGTATTTCGAAACGACACAGCGCGGGCGTGACTTCCCGCGTGGCCGGTCCCGCCTCCGCCCGGGGAGTTTCGAGGCTGGGCGACGGCCATACCGACGCGAGGGGCCGCAGCCTGGATTCGGAGTTCGTCACCCTGATCAATCCCGAGCGCGAAATCCCGGCCGCCATCACCCGATTGACCGGCATCACCGATGAAATGGTGGCCTCGGCTCCGCTTTTTTCCGATGTCGCCGAGGAGTTTCTTACCTTTCTGGGGGATGCCGTCGTCGTCGGTCACAACGCGCATTTCGACATCAATCTCATCAATCAGGAGATCCGGCGCATCTATGGCAAGCGCCTCGGGAATCCCCGCCTGTGCACGCTCCAGCTCTGCAGGCGCCTGTTTCCCGACCTCCCGAACTACCGGCTCCACACGATCGCGAGGGAAATGGGCGTCGACCATCATGCCCGACACCGGGCTTGGGGCGACGCCCTGGCCACCGCGATGATCTTCCTGCGGGTGCTGGAGGTCCTTGAAGAGCGTGGCGCCGAGACCGTCCTCGACGCGCGGAGACTTCACCTGGCGCGTCGGCCGGCGCCGCCCCCCTCTTGAGTCCCACCCTCCGTTTTCGAATTCGTCCGAGCCGGCAGGAACCGTTCCATGAAGTGGGTTGAGAAGTTGCCGGCAATGAAATCCGGGTCCTCCATGATCCGGTGATGAGGGGGGATCAGCGTCTTGATCCCTTCGACGACGAAACTCTCCAGGGCGCGGCGCATTCGGGTAATCGCCTGCGGCCGCGTGCGGGCCCGTACGATTAGTTTGGCCACCATCGAATCGTAATAAGGCGGTACGACAGAGCCGGAGTGCACCGCCGTGTCCACCCGGACGCCAGGGCCACCGGGAAGCGTAAACGTATTCAACCTGCCGGGGGACGGCGTGAAGTTGTCAGGGTCTTCCGCGTTGATGCGGCATTCGATCGCATGACCCGAGAAGAGCAGGTCTTCCTGCTTGAATTCCAGCGGCTGACCGTCGGCGATCAGGATCTGGTCCCGCACGAGGTCCAGGTTCGTGACCATTTCCGTAACCGGATGCTCGACCTGGATTCGGGTATTCATCTCCATGAAGTAGAAGTCCTTACTGTCAAAAAGAAATTCCATGGTACCCGCGTTCTGGTACCCGATCTCTCGCGCGGCCTGGACGGCCAGCGCACCGATCTCGCTTCGGCGAGCCTCGGTGAGCGCGGGCGATGGCGACTCCTCGATCAGTTTCTGATAGCGCCGCTGAATGGAGCACTCACGTTCGCCGAGATGAACTACGTTACCGTGCTCGTCGGCCAGGAGTTGCACCTCGATGTGTCGAGGCTCCTCGATGTATCTCTCAATGTAGAGCTCGCCATTCTTGAAAGCGGCTTCGGCTTCGTTCTGGGCCGTAAGCCATGAGATTTCCAAATCATCAAGCGAGCGGACGATGCGCATTCCTTTGCCGCCGCCCCCAGCCACGGCTTTGATAATCACCGGTGGGCCGATTCGGGCGGCAACGGTTCTGGCCTCCTCGATCGATTTCACCGGGCCGTCACTGCCGGGAACAACTGGGAGTCCGGCCGATTTCATCGCGGAACGTGCCCGCGCCTTGTCGCCCATGAGCTGGATGATGGCCGCCGGCGGGCCGATGAATTTGATGCTGCAAGCGGTGCATACTTCGGCGAAATGGGGGCTCTCTGCCAGGAAGCCATAACCGGGGTGGATGGCATCGGCGTCCGTCACCTCGGCCGCGCTGATCACTGCCGGTATGTTCAGGTAACTGCGCATCGCGGCCGCCGGACCTACGCAGACTGCCTGATCCGCCAGCTTGACATGGAGCGCATCCCGGTCGGGTTCGGAGTAGACAGCCACCGTCTGGATGCCCAATTCCTTGCAGGCCCAGATGATCCGGCAGGCGATCTCCCCTCGATTGGCAATCAGGATTTTCTTGAACATCCTAAACACGGATGCCGAAGAGTGGCTGGCCGTACTCGACAGGTTGACCGTTCTCGGCGTAAATTCTCACCACTTCGCCGGCTACGTCGGAAGTAATCTCATTCATCAGTTTCATGGCTTCGATGATGCAGAGCGGCGCGTGCGGCTCGACATGGTCACCCTCCGTGACAAAGGGGTCGGCCGTTGGGCTCGGAGAACGATAAAAAGTTCCTACGATGGGCGAGGTTACCTGGTAGAGTCCTTCGGTGTCCCGGACGGCCGTCGCCGGGCCCGTCATTCCTGTCGAATCCGGAGGAGGAGCCGCGGCTTCCCGGAACTCGGCGACCAGGCCGGGATCGGCGGCCTGGATCAACGGCGCGGTGTCCCGCCGTATCCGAATCTTGAAATCGCCCTGTTCGAGTTCGAACTCGGCGAGTTTCTTCTCATCCACCAGCCGGATCAGTTCCTTCAATTCTTTAATATTCATACCGGAAGCTCGATCAGGTCCTTCGTGCCGGGAGTCAGGACTTCAACCCCCCCCTCCCTAACCAGAACCATATTTTCGATTCGCACTCCACCCCAGTCGGGAATGTAGACGCCCGGTTCCACGGTAACCACCGCGCCGGGCGGGATGATCCCCGAGGCGTTCTTCCCCAGTCTCGGGGCCTCGTGAACTTCCAATCCGATTCCGTGTCCAGTGGAGTGTTGATAATATTCGCCATAGCCACGGCTTGCAATCACATCACGGGCCAATGCATCGGCTGCGTGACAGCTGATCCCGGCACAGAGGGCCGCTTCGCATCTCGACTGGGCTTCGAGGACGGCGGCATAGACACCACGCGCGCGGTCATCAGGCTTGCCGAGAAAGACGGTTCGGGTTATATCGCTGCAGTAGCCATCGAGCACGATTCCGAAATCGCAGACGACGAATTCTCCCGGCTCGAGCACCCGGTCCGAGGCGATGCCGTGTGGGAGGGCGGCCCGGGGCCCCGAGGCGATGATGGTTTCGAAGGAAAGCTTCGCCGCCCCCGCCTGCCGGAGTTTCCACTCGAGCAAGGAAGCCAACTCGCGCTCCGGCCGGCCGGGTCGGATCTCGGTCACGAATTCGTCGAATACAGCCGAGGTCAACTCGATGGCACGCCGGAGGATGGCCACTTCGTCCGGAGCCTTGGCGATACGAATCTCTTCAATCAGGTTCTCGGTGGCGATCCATTTGGTGGCCGGGCCGGCGCTCTGATCCAGGAACCTTGCAATCTTATGGCTCACTCGCGCGGACTCGAATCCGACCCTCGATACGCTCATTCTCCCGACCTCGACGACGGCGGCCTGTTCGAGCGGACCTTCCACCACGGAGATGGATCCATTCACCTGGCGTGCAGCCTGGAGGGCGTACCGAGGATCGGTCAGGAACAGGTCGCGATCCGCCGAGAGGAGGAGCAATCCGTTGCTTCCGGTGAAGCCCGTGAGATATCGGATGTTTGGGAGGTGACTGATGAGTGCGACGTCGAGCCCGCTACGCGAGAGCGCGGCGCGGCAAACTCGAAGGCGGCCGGAGTAGTCCATGCAGGCGAAGGCCCCGGATCGAGCGGGCGAAACGGGGCCAGGGCAAGACCACGCGGCGCTAGGCCTCAGGCTTCTTCTTGCGTGAGAAGAGCCCGCCTTTCTTGGGCGCCGTTTCCGCCGCCTTCTTCTCGACTGGTGCCGGGATCAGCTCGATCTTTGCCATGGGCGCGCCGTCGCCTTTGCGCCAGCCCAGCTTGGTGATGCGGGTGTACCCCCCGGGACGGGTTGCGAACCGGGGCGCAACTTCGTCGAAGAGCTTCTTGAGCGCCCGAACCCCGCCGGTTCGCTCGAAGGTGCGGACGGGTTCCTTTTTGTGTTCGCGGAACCGCACCTGCCCATGACCGCCGATGAAATAGCCGGCCGCCAGGCGCCGGCAGCTGAGGCCCCGCTCGGGAGTCTCGGCGGCATTTCCATGACGCGCCAGCGTGATCGCGCGTTCGGCAAACGGCCGCAATTCCTTGGCCTTCGCCAGCGTGGTGGTGACGCCCTCTTCGATGATCAGGGACGTGCAGAGGTTCCGCAGCAACGCCTTGCGGTGCTCGGAGGTTCTTCCCAGTTTTCGATGGCTTACGCGATGTCGCATGGCACCCCGACTCTCCCGTTCATGATCACGCGTTCACTTGCCCCAGTTCGTCGAGCTGCATGCCCAGATCCAATCCCATCCCGACGAGGACCTCTTTCACCTCGTTCAGCGACTTGCGCCCGAAGTTCTTCATCTTCAGCATGTCGGCTTCGGTGCGCTGAACCAGATCCCGGATGGTGTGGATATTGGCGTTCTTCAGGCAATTGTACGCGCGGACGGACAATTCCAGATCATCGATCGACCGGTTGAGATTCTGGTCGGCGACCGGCTTGGGCGCCTCCACCTGCTCGCGTTCAATGACCTCAGGTTCTTCTTCTTCAAAGTTGATAAAGATGGAGAGGTGATCCTTCAGCAGCTTGGCCGACAGGCCGATCGCGTCCGCGGGCTTTACGGCGCCGTTGGTCCAGACCTCCATGGTCAGCTTGTCGTAGTCGGTAGCCTGTCCGAGGCGCGCCGCCTCGACCGTGCAGTTCACTTTCCGGATCGGCGAATGGACCGAATCGACCGGGATGTACCCGATCGGCAGGTCGTCATCGAAATTGCGCTCGGCCGGCACGTAGCCGCGGCCCCACTTCAACCGCATTTCAATGCTCAGGGAGCCGCCCTCCCCGACGGTGGCGAGGTAGATGTCGGGATCGAGGATCTCGATCTCGCTGTCGAGTTCGATGTCCCGGGCGACGACCTCGCCCGGCGTCTCCTTGATCAGCCTGATCGTCTT
>JACQTD010000048.1 GCA_016210985.1 Acidobacteriota bacterium | reverse complement strand
GTCTTAGGCCGATAAGCCGGAAGCCGAGGGAATCATGACGAGCACATCGACGGAGCGCGGAGGGGATAGAGCGAGCACCGGCCATACGCAGTAGTGAGACGGCAAGATTGCGCAGGGAGGCCATGACTTGTGAAGCGGCGCCCCGGCGGACACGAGAGCGGTCTTCGTCGAAGGTCACATCGCGGACGTAAAGGAGCCGGTTTTCAATCGACCAATGGTTTCAGCTCAAGGAAAGCAGGCGCTGGGGATCTGCGTCGTCGGGTTTCAGGCTGGTGAGGTCATAAACGGTATCCGTGCTGAACTTCTGGTGAGCAGATCGGTGGTGTCGCGGTGGATAGCAACTCCCCGGCAAGTGTGCAGGGATGCACACGGCAACGTTTTCTTCAGCGAGCAAGGCAACCTCCACGTACGCTGGATCGATACCAACGGGATCCTCCGGACAGTGGCTGGCACCGGTCAATCGGGCCAGAGTTCCGAAGGATCCATTCCGACCCAGAGCAACCTTTCTTTCGCCCGGGACGGGGGCATGTCCACTGATGGTCAAGGCAATCTCTATTTTCTCGAACAGTTCAAAATCGTCCGTTTCCGTCCGCGGGACTAAACCGCCCGCCCTTGGTGCCAGGCTTGCGTCATCACGGTGAGCAATTACGCAAGCCTGGCACCAACTTCTTAGGGGTCGGCGTGGAAGTGCCGGAAGTCATGAAAAGATGCAAGATCTCACTCTCGGGAGACAGGCCCGATTCAGGTGTGTTAACATGAGGGTTAGAGGTGTTGCGATGACTACGGTCCTAATAGAGCCGACACGAGAGACGGGCGGCCACCCGTTAGCAATACACTTGCCGTCGTCATTTGATATGACGGATGACGAGTTCTTTGAGTTCTGCCAGCTCAACCGCGAATTGCGAATCGAACGAACGGCTCAAGGAGAAATCATCATTATGTCACCAACGGGCGGAGAGACCGGCCGTCGCAATTCGGAAATTAACACTCATCTCAACTTATGGGCCAAGCGGGATGGCGGGGGTCAGGTCTTTGATTCCTCTACCGGCTTCAAACTGCTGAACGGGGCGGATCGCGCGCCCGATGCTTCCTGGGTCAAACGGATCCGTTTGGCAACGCTGACGGCAGCAGAGAAGAAGAGATTCATTCCGCTATGTCCCGACTTCGTCATCGAGTTGCTTTCTCCTACTGACAGTTTAGCCGGCACAGAGGCCAAGCTCGAAGAGTATGTCGCCAACGGGGCCGTGCTCGGCTGGCTGATCGATCCTGAAACAAGGTACGTGCGCGTGTATCGTCCTGGCAAAGCGACTGAGGTATTGATGAATCCGCAAATGCTATCAGGCGATCCCGAACTGCCTGGTTTCGTGCTCGACCTCGGTGAGATTTGGGAGCCTAACCTTTAGGCTGGTGGCCTTGACCCAATCCGTCAAAAAACCAATCTCAATCCGATCTGCACCTGGCGATTGGGGGAGGCGGTGTCAGTGATAGTGCCGGCCGCCCCCAGGGGATCATTGACCCGAGTGTTGGGCCGGCCGAGGTGTACGGAATTGGTGAAATTGAAGAACTCGCCCCGAAGCTCCAAACGCTTGGATTCAGAGATCGAGAAGTTTCGGCCGATCAAGAGATCCAGGTTCGCAAAGCCCGGCGCTCGCAAAACGTTTCGGCCAGAATTGCCATAGGTGCCCTGGGCACTCAAAGCAAAGGCCGCTACGTCAAACCAGCGGTCCACGCTTCGCTGACTGCTCGGGAGATTCCCATCGCGCAGGCGATTGAGACGAAACACGTCGTTCGTTCCGAACGCCGGATTGGGTAAACCGGCCAGATTCGGAAACACATAGGGCGTCATCGGCGGACCGCCCTGGAGGACGAGGATCCCCCCTAATTGCCATCCAGCCAGCAAGCTCCGACCCAGCCTTGAGTTTCCAAGAAGACTCCCCTGTTTACCGATCGGCAGTTCATAAATGACGCTTGTGACAAACCGTTGCCGTATGTCAAACGAAGAGGAGGCCTTCTCGGCACGGGTGTTGGGGGTCCCTTTCCCAGCGACCGGTTCACCGTTCCGGACACAAGTCAGAACACCGGACTCAGGATTAACCTCCCCAAGCCTGACTGTGGGGCGCGCCCTTCGGATTGCGAAGACCTGGATGTAATCAACACCCTCGACGGTTTCAATATGTCGCCTCGGATTTCGATTCCCTTCGATGGCTCGATCGATGTCAACTCGGTCAACAGCCGGACGGTCTTCCTCGTCAGTCTCGGGAACACACTCGATCCTGGAGACCTGGGCGGCCGCCGGATCGGCATCAACGAGATTGTTTGGGACGTAGCATCCAACACCCTTCACGTCTGGTCGGACGAGCTTCTCGATCAGCATACTCGCTATGGCCTGATTGTAACCCGTGGCGTGCGGGACGCCAGGGGCGATCCGATTGAGGCTTCGGCGGCCTTCCGGGCCTTCCTGGCTACTGGTATGGGTGACTACTGGACAGCGCTCGTGGCCGCCGTGAGGGCGGCCGTCCAGACGGGAATTGCGGAAAGTGACACTGTGAGCGCCAGCATCTTCACCACCCGGAGCGCTACGGCGATGTTGGAGAAAATCCGCGACCAGATTAAGGCGTCCACGCCGGCACCGGCAGATTTCCGTCTGGGTCCCGGTGGAAGCCCGACGGTGTTCGATCTGAATCAGGTGAGCGGCATTACATTAAATGTCCAGATGCGTGTAAATCCGGCAACGTTCACCGCGTCACAACTCAACCTCTCAGTGCTCGGGACTATTCCTGGAGCCGTGGGCCGGATCGCCTTCGGAAGGTATCGTTCCCCCGACTACTTGGTTCATCCCGGCGAATATATTCCGGCAGTCAGCACTCGTACGGGGCAGCCGGCCGTGCAGGGGATGAGCGACATCTATTTCACTCTCTATCTGCCCTCGGCTCCTCGATCCGCCGCTGGTTGGCCGGTAGCGATCTTTGGCCACCAGAATGCAAATAACAAAGAATCGGTCCGGGTTATCGCGGCCACCATGGCGGCCCATGGAATCGCTACCATCGCCATAAACGCCTTTGGACAAGGTCGTGGTCCGCTCGGCACGCTGACGGTGAACCAGACTGCCGGTGGATCAGTGACGCTTCCTTCAGGGGGCCGCGGTCTTGACCTGAATGGTGACGGACTGATCGGAGGCGCGGAGGGCATCCTGGCGTCGTCCCCTCGTAGCCTCATAGTGCAGCGCGATACCAACTTTCAACAGACTCCCGCGGATCTGATACAGCTGGTTCGAGTGATTGACCTCGGCATGGATGTGGACGGTGATGGGCGGGCGGACTTGGACCCGTCCCGTATCTACTATGTCGGCCAGTCTGGGGCGGGTACCTACGGCATCCAATTCTTCGCGGTCGAGCCGAACGTTCGCGCGGTCGTGCCCTACGTTGCTGGTGGGGGCTGGGCCGATGCCTTCCGCCTTGCGCCATTTAACCGATCCGCGAATGGGACCCGCTTCGTTAACCGCCAGCCCTCCATCATTAATGGCCCCGGAATTACCATCCTGGATGGGATCCCCGTCGCTGCTCCCTATTTCAACGAGAACCAACCCCTCCGGAACGGGGTTCCCATGATGGTTCGTCTGGAGGACGGAATGACCCGCGAGATCCGTTCGCCCGTGATCAATACCGTCACCGGAGCCATGCAAATCCAGGAATGGTTCGACCGCATGTCTTGGGCGTACCAGTCCGGAAATCCCGCGGCCTATGCACCACACCTGAGAAAGAATCCACTCCCTGGCATGGCTGTCCGGCCGGTCCTCTTTCAGTTCGTACGTGGGGACCTGGGTAGCCCGAATCCGATTAACACACAGATTCTGCGTACAGGCGACTTGGCGGATCGCGCAACGTTTTACCGGAACGATCTCGCTTATGCTGAGGACCCCAGCATACCAAAGGACAATTCGGACTTCATGACCCTCGGCATCGAACGCACAGGGCTGGCGCTGGCGATCGCCGCCGCAGACCGGTGCATGGAAATAGTCAAGGCACAGGTCGCCGGGAGGGCTGAGGGCTTGGAATCCTCCGATCAGATCCGGAGCCAACTCTCACAGATCACTGCAAAGCGGCAGGGTGGTCTGGTGCGGCTTCTTCGCGCGCTCCAGGAGGCCCAAATCGGCGAGGACCTCCAACGCCTCATCATGACCTGGAAGGAGATGGAGGACAAAGCCCAGCGACGCATTCAGTCGGCTCGGATGAGATTCATACGAAGAAGGCACTGGCTCTATCAGAACCTGGCTGCCTGGATTGCGGGAAATTATGACGTAATCTCCTGGGAAGATGATCTTGATATCAAGGAGATGGTCGGAAAGCGCGAGAGGCCGGAAGCGCTCGAGCGGGCGGATCGCTACCGTCAAATCGCCGCCATCGGCGAATTCAGAGCTATCCTCAGACGCCAGGCGGCGAAGCATCATTCCTTGTTGATAGACGGTGTGGCCGCGTACAGCACGATCCGATGTTTCACTTGTGGCGCGCACACCGAAGGCGGCGCGGAGCTGAAACTGCAGTGTTCGGAAGGACACGCCTTCGACCAGGATGAGAATGCGGCCCGATGGTTCTTATCCGAGGTCAACCGGGATGTATTGAGCGGATGCCAGCGCCGGCAACCCTCAGGTGCTCATGGAGACAGGATCGAAATTCCCGAAAATGGCATCGATGGAGAGGCGGAGAGCACCGAGGGTGTTTGGAGAGTCAAGGTGTTGGCCACGTGCAAGCGTCTGCTCGCCGGCATAGCGTGACCCGTCCGAGTTCGTGTACTGGGTAACCGTTTCCCGCTCGACGTCAACGAGCCAGACCTCAGGAATTCGCATCTGAGCGTAACGAGGGACTTTTTCCCCGCGGTCATACTCGAGGGACGCCTCCGCCACCTCCACCACCAACAGAACATCTTCCGGCAAGGGAAGGGCATGTGCATAGAAGTCTTCCCGGGGGCATAATACCGCAATGTCAGGCTGCGGCTCAGTGTAGTCGGTAAGTTGAATGGGGTTTTGCACACTCACAATAGCGCGGCCGGCAATCTGGCTACTCAAGATCGCGTTGAGCCGGTTGACAATGGCGACGTGACGGGGGCCGACGGGACTCATTGCACGAACCTCACCATCCATCAATTCGACATTGTCATCTTCTGACAAGATGCCAGCCTGCACCATCCGCGCAAAATCGGCCACCGTAAATTGCCAGCGAAGAGCCTCGATAGACATACCCGTTTACCGCGCGAAGCAACTCTACAACAAATCAGACCAACACACGAATAGCACGGCATATAAAAAGAGGTGACCATCCCCAGACGGCATCGCTGGCAAGTCTGGATGAGATCTCCTGGGGATTCTCTGGGAACGGTATGGCGGGGGATGGCACGGCGGCCACCCCGTACAAACGGCACAAGCGAAAACTAACTCACCATTTGTGACAAGATAAGTCCCCATCATCATCAAACGGTTGATGACCTTCAAACTCTTCCGAGAAGAGCCTCATCTTCTATTCACTCGTCACTCGTCACTCGTCACTCGTCACTCGTCACTTCTTCAAATCCGCCGTCCAGTTGGTGACCAGGGTGATCGGCGATGGGGCTCGCTGTTCCACCACGGTATTAACGAGGAATCGCTGGCCGTCCGATGTCACGTCGTAGACAGGGCCACGGCCATGTTCGACCCAGCGAAGTTCGAACAACCGCCGTGCGGACCCGACCTTAAAAGTCTTCTCTGCACCACTCACCTCTACCGCCATCAAATGGTTATCAGGGGAAAGATAGAAAATCTCTTTCCCGTCACCCCGCCATTTCGCAAATAAGCCACCAGAGGTGGATATCTGCCGCTTATTGCCGGCCCCAGGAAAGGAGGCCACGTAAATCTCTCCGGTTCCAGACTCATTCGATTGGTATGCAATCCAGCGCCCGTCGGGAGAGAATTGACCGTGAAGCTCCCTAAACTCTGTCTGAAGAAATGGATATGGTTCCTTACGCCGGGATGGATAAATCTTCGATTCGCCCTCTTCCGAAAGCGGCAAAATCCACAAATCCCATGATATGGTCTTATCATCAGCCACATGATAGAGGAGGAATCGCCCGTCCGGGGACCAGCTATCCGGGAACTTACCAATATCGGACTCCAAGAGCAATTCCTCGCTACCGGTCCCGTTGGAAGCCTTTCGATAAAGATCATTGTGGCCTGCTCGGTTCGAAGTAAATGCGATTTGGCTCCCATCGGCTGACCAGATTGCACTCTCTTCATTGGCTGGATTGAACGTAAAGCGCGTTCTGAGTCCCCGCGCTAACTCGTAGATCCAGATGTCTTGATTCTTGGTTTTCCGTTCGAGAACTTCGACGATCGCAGTTTTTCCGTTGGGGGAGAGGTGAGGCCTACCCTGAGGAACCGGATCGCCGAGCACGCCTAGTGGTTTGCCGAGGCGGTCGAACCAGGTAAGCTGAGAGTCCCTGGTTGCATCGCCCGCCTGATAGGCGAGGACACCATTCTCCGAGACGGAGTAGACGCCTCTGGCCAAGAGTTGCGAGTATTGGATCTGTTCAGCGATCGGGAAAGCATCTCCCGCCACTTCCAGGCGTTCCGGGTCGAACCGCTGTGCCATCAATACACCTTCTCGCAGGAAGAGCAGATAGCCTTCGGCGTACGCAGGGTTTGAACGGGTCTCGATGAGCAGCTTGCCTTGCTTGGACTGCAGGGAGGCGACGTAAATACCTCCATCCTCGCTTCCACTAGCACCGGTTGGCTTGCCGAAATACAGAAAATGCTGGCCGTCAGGCAAAAAGAAGGGCCAGTGCTGGACTTTTTCACCTCGCGCCTCGTCGAACTCGGTGACGGCCACGGCTACGCCGCCCGAAGCAGATACCCGATGTAGGGGCGTGTTCCCCTTATTCGGCGCGAAGACGATGACATCATCGCGGTTCCAGGTTCCGCCCCGGCCTGCCGGCGCGTCACACAATGCCAGCGCCGGGCCACCCGCAGCATCAATCTTCTTGAGTTTTCCATCCGCGAAAAACCCGAGGGAGCGGCTGTCCGGCGACCAGAAGGGATACAAGGCGTCCTCGGTGCCCGCAAGCGTCCGCGCCGAGAGCGAATCGAGGGAACGTACCCAAAGGAGCTTCTTGCCCTCTGCCGTGCTGGCTACAAAAGCCAACAGACGGCCATCGGGCGAAACCACGAGGGGTCCGACATTGGCGCCGGCGAAATTGAAGCTCGAGTTCTCAGGCGGGAGAATGAAAGCGCGGACGGGATGGACTTCGGCAGGAGCGCGCTGGAAGTATCTCAGGCCCAAAGTGAGCGCCGCCAGCACTGCGCCCCCAACCACGATCCAAACAAGGCCAGCGCGGCTCCAAGCTCGTCCAGAGATCGGCACTGCCGCGCCCCATGTTGAGTCCCGGTGCATTGATAGCCCTTCGAGATCGAATGCCACATCACTCATGGACTGGAAGCGCGCGTCGGGCTTTTTCTCCAGGCAGTGCCTGATCACCCGTTGCAGAGCCGGGGGAATTGCACCGTTCGTTTCTTGAGGCGCCGGCGGTTCCTCCTTCAAGATGGCATTCATCACTTCGACGTTCGATTCGCCTTTGAACGGCCGGTGACCTGACAGCATCTCATAAAGGATCACACCGAAAGAGAAGATGTCCGACCGGTGATCGGCTACTTGCCCCCGCACTTGCTCGGGCGACATATACCCCACTGTCCCCATAACCACGCCCGGCTGGGTTCTTCTCCCACGCGAGCTGTCACCGTCCAGCAAGGGACCGTCATTTCTCGTCACCTTCGCCAGCCCAAAGTCCAGCACCTTCACCAAACCCTTGGGGGTAATCACAATGTTGGCCGGTTTGATGTCCCGGTGAATAATGCCCTTACTGTGCGCCTCCTGGAGCGCCTTCGCCACCTGAATACCGATATCCACGACTTCGTCACAATCCAGGGGTCCATTCCTGATTCTGGCTTCCAGGGTCTGCCCCTCGACATACTCCATCGCGATGAAACTAAAACCATCGGCCTCGCCGATTTCATAAATGTGGGCTACGTTCGGGTGGCTGAGGGCCGAAGCCGCCTTCGCCTCCTGAACGAATCGGCGCATGCTGTCACCATCCCTGGTAAGGTGAACGGGCAACAGCTTGAGGGCAATCTTCCGGTCGAGCCTCATATCCTGCGCCAGGTAAACTTCACCCATTCCACCGGCACCTAAACAATTCACTACCTTATATGGGCCAATAGTCTGTCCGATCTTTGAACCGGGATCAGGCCCTGCCATCAACTCCAGCGCGAACTCAACAGCAGGGGCCTGGATGAAATCGCCTGCTTGCTCATGCGCGGAGAGCAGCGACTCCACTTCGTGACGTAGCTCTTCATCGCCAACGCAGGCCTCGTCCAGGAAGCCGACGCGTTCTGCAGGATCACGCTCTAAGGCGGATTCAAGGAGCTCTTTGGTTTGGTGCCAGCGCTCGGGTGTCATCGTGGTAACCGTCGTCAGGTCTCCATATCGAAGCGAGGTCCTCAGCCTGTTTCGGAATCTCGGTGCAGTATTTTGTCGATCTGAATCTTGAGCGCTGGTAGGTCACGTTCAACTACAGACCACACGGCGTCGATATCAATGCCGAAATAATGATGGACTAAGATGTGTCTCAGCCCGATGGCCTTTGACCAAGGCACTTCAGGATGCTGATTCATGAAGCTCGGAGGCAAAGCACGAATCGCCTCTCCGATAATTTGAAGATGGTGGAGGATCCAAGTCTGAATGAGCTCATCCAGCTCAAGAGCTTCACGGCCGCCCGCCGAGTATTTCTCTATGCGCACGATGGCCTCATGGATGTCCAAAAGGCGTTCCTTGACATCCCTCATAATGGCACGGCCTCACGCAGCACCCGATCACGAATCCGTGCGCGCAATCCCTTCTCCGTCACCACATCCACCTCGCAACCTAAGAGATCCCGTAGATCCATGAGCAATCCGCCAAGATCGAACAGACTGCGACCCGGTTCCAGATCCACCAGTACATCCAGGTCGCTTTCCGCGTCAGCCTCTCCTCTCGCCACCGATCCAAAGATGCGCACATTTTGGGCGCCATATCGTGCCGCGATCTCCAAAACCTCCTCGCGTTTTTCTTTCAGGATTTCATCGATACGCATAAGTTGACCCTCGAAAAACACCAGGCTCGATCCTGCCCATTATAGAACCACTTCCCGTTGCGGTGCCCTCCAACAAGTTAAAGTCTAGAAATCTCTCGGTAGAGCCAGGCCCGGGCGGTGTGCCACTCCCGTTCGACGGTGGCGTGTGAAATCCGCATGACGTGGCCGGTCTCCTCGATGGTCAGTCCGCCGAAGAATCTGAGCTCCACAATCTGACTCTGCCTCGGGTCGAGGGCGGCAAGACTCTCGAGTGCTTCGTCCACGGCGATCAACTCTGCGGCTCGCTCCGAGGCTACCTCGGACGCCTCATCAAGTGACACCATGATCGCTCGACGCTCACCTCCACCGGACCGGCGGCGACGAGCGTAGTCAATCAGAATCTGGCGCATCAGCTTGGCGCAGATCGCAAAGAAGTGGGCGCGATTCTGCCAGTTCACTTTCGCCTGATCCACCAGCCTGATATAAACCTCGTTGACCAGCGCCGTGGTCTGCAGGGTATGCCCCGGTCGTTCCCTGCGCATGGCGCGTCGAGCCTGCCGGCGCAGCTCCTCACAGACCAGGGGAGTCAACTCATCCAACGCCTCACGATCTCCCCCGCTCCAGTTCAGCAGTAACCGGGTCACATCCCCAGGCGCTGGTTCCCTCATGTGCCAACTTACCCTAATCAGAACAGTGATGAATGCCTCGTCATTATAGCAGTTTTCAACGATATCGGCCGGGTTGGACGGAATTCGGTAGTGGGTCAGTTTCGTTTGCCTTAGAAACTTCCCTCGTTGGCTTCGGAGGAATCATCAAGACTGGCTGTAGAAGGGGGACGTGGCCCTGCCTCCCCCGGTCTTGCGGTTCTATGTGAATCGGCAGAGGGGATCTGTCCGGCGCACTGCCGGGGGAGGCAGGGCCACCTCCCCCTTAAAAATGGGCACTCCATCCGGTTCCTTGGACATGGTAATACATGGTTGTTCCATCGAAACTGACCCACTACCCGGAATTCGCGACAAGTTTAGAAAGGGTGAGGGAATATCCCGACTCCCTGCGCATTACAGGTTAGAGGCGTGAATATGAACGATCAGCTTCGATCATCGGATCAGGAACTCATCAAAAGGAGGTTCGATCATGAGAGTCGCATCCAGAAAGAGTGTCTACTTGGTTATTTTGTCGCTTGCATCCTGCTTCAGCATCTCTTTCCTGCCGCCCGGAGCCGTGGATGGGCGAGGCTTCCACAGATCTGCCCGTGCGGAGTTCCGCGTCGACGCCACAAAGGGTCGGATCAGCGAGAGCTATGGCCATCTGCCGCTGGGCTTTGAAGCCAATCAGGGCCAGTTCGACGGTCAGGTGAAATTCCTTGCCCGTGGCAGCGGCTATAATCTATTCTTGACCTCCACGGAAGCCGTGATCCAATTGCGGAATCACCCCGTTGGTCATCTCCCTGCCCCCACGGACAACGGCCAGCTGACCACGGACAAGTCCGCCGTGGTACGAATGCAGCTCGTCGGAGCTGATCCCGACGCGCCTGTCAGAGGGCTGGATGCCTTGCCTGGGAAGACCAACTACCTTATCGGCAACGATCCGCGGCAGTGGCACACTGAAATTGCCAACTACCGCCAAGTGCAGTACGAAGGGATCTACCCCGGCATCGATCTGATCTACTATGGCAATCAGCGCCAATTGGAGTACGACTTTGTAGTCGCTCCCGGCGCCGATCCCCGCCTCATAAGGCTGAGCTTCGCGGGTGTGGATCGATTGGATCTGGATGCCGAGGGCCAGTTAGTTCTCCACACGGCAGGCCAAACCCTCCGCCAGCACAAGCCGGTCATCTATCAGGAAATCGATGGAGAGCGGGTCGAAGTGGAGGGTGCGTTTCGAATCCAGGATCCAGAATCCAAGAATCCAACTGTCGGCTTTGAGGTCGCGCAATACGATCAGGCACAGCCATTGGTGATCGACCCGGTGTTGGTCTATTGCACCTACCTGGGCGGGAGCACCTACGAGTTCCCTCATGGCATCGCGGCGGATGTCGGGGGTAACGCTTATGTGATCGGATCCACGACTTCGACCAATTTCCCAACAATGAATCCATTGCAGCCGACTCCCCGGGGCGGCTTGTGCAGCCTGCCGCCTAACACGGGGGGCCTCTGCAACGATGGCTTTGTGTCGAAGCTGAATCCCACTGGCACGGCGCTTCTCTATTCCACCTACGTGGGAGGCAGCGGCCACGACATCCCTCTGGGCATCGCTCTGGACCTTGACGGGAACGCCTACGTGGCGGGGGTCACAGGTTCGACCGACTTCCCGAGAGTGAATCCGTTGCAGTTCTTTTACGGTGGTGGCGACACCGACGCCTTCGTGTTCAAGTTGAATTCCAGCGGATCGGCGCTGGGTTATTCCACTTTCCTGGGCGGGAGCGGCGACGACGCCAGCGGCCCCAACACCAACGACGTCTCCATTGCTGTAGATGCGGCAGGTAGCGCGTACGTCACCGGTGATACCGACTCGAGCAATTTTCCGACCGTGAATGCTTTCCAGCCCGCCTACGGCGGCGGCGGCGTGGATGCCTTCGTGGCGAAACTTAATCCCAGCGGAGCTGCGCTCATTTACTCCACGTACTTGGGGGGAAGCCTCAATGACGCGGGCCGATCGATCGCGGCGGACGCGGCAGGTAATGCCTACGTGACGGGGTTCACGGTTTCGACCAACTTCCCGATCGCCAACGCGTTACAACCGGTTTATGGGGGCGGCGCCAACGATTGCTTCGTGGCAAAGTTGAATCCGGGTGGCTCGGCACTCGTCTACTCCACTTACCTTGGCGGCACCCTCCAGGATCAGGGCAGGTCCATCGCCATCGACACCACGGGCAACGCTTACCTCGCGGGGAATACGGGTTCGGCAGATTTCCCCAGCGTGAATGCTTTCCAGCCGGTCTTCGGCGGCGGCGCCACCGATGCCTTCGTGGCGGAATTGAATCCCAGGGGCTCGGCGCTCATCTACTCCTCTTACCTCGGCGGTGCTGGCGCGGATACGGGTTCGGGAATCGCGGTAGATACGGCCGGCAATGCCCACATTGCCGGTCGGACTGCTTCGACAAACCTCCCGACCTTGAACGCCTTGCAACCCGTTTATGGCGGTGGCGCCTTCGATCACTTTGTAGCGAAGTTGAATGTCAGTGGCTCAGCGCTCATATACTCCACTTATCTCGGCGGCAGCGACAACGAGAACGCCTTGTATACCAATGCTGTAGACGCAGCCGGCAACCACTATGTGACAGGGCAAACCAGTTCGACCAATCTTCCGCTGGCAAATCCCTTGCAGCCGGCTTACGGCGGCGGCGCCACCGAGGGTTACGTGGCGAAGATTGCACCGTGAGATTCGAATTCACAGGATCAGGGCGGTCAGACAGGCGTATTGCGAATTGGATACGCAGAACGCGTGTCTGACCCCTCCCCCCTGGAGGCGAATCCATATGATGTATCCCGGGAACGCCAATCTCCTGATTGGCGTCTTCAGGCTTCTAGACCACGCCAATCAGGAGATTGGCGTTCCCAGGACGGAAAAAGGGATCAGGGGGGTCATACAGGCGTATTGCACTCTGACCCCCCATTTCAAAAAACAAGCCTTACACCGAGCTGGACCTGACGATTTGGTGAGGAGGCGTCTGTTATTACACCAGGTTGGTTGCCGTTGATCAGCGTGTTGGGGCGGCCGAGATGGACTGAATTGGTGAAGTTGAAGAACTCTCCGCGCAACTCCAGCCGGGTTGATTCCGTGATGGCGAAGTTTCTCCCGATGAGCAGGTCCAGGTTTGCTAATCCGGGCGCCCGTAACACATTTCGTCCCGAATTACCAAGCGTAAACCCTGCACTGCGAGCGAACGCCCCAACATCAAACCAGCGGTCGACGCTGCGTTGATCTTCGGGCAGATTTCCGTCGCGCAGGCGATCCGGACGCCACGGGTTTCCTCCAATAGCCGCGGCCGGAAGATCGGTCCGAGTCACGAGCGGCGTCATCGGCGCGCCCCCTTGGAAGACCATGATCCCTCCCACTTGCCACCCGCCCAACACCGCCCGAGCCAACCTTGAGCCCGCGAACAGATGGCCGCTACGACCGATCGGCAACTCATAGATGAAACTTGTGACGAACCGGTGGCGGAGATCAAAAGAAGAAGATGCTTTCTCCGCGCTGGTGTTACTTGGATCCTGTGAATAGAACGACCCGCCGGCTTCGGCGCCATAGTCCTCTATCGCGACCGCATTATCGATCGAGTGGCTCCATGTGTAAGAGGCGAGCAGCGAGAACCCCTGAGTGAAACGATGCTCCAGCTTCGTTTGAAAGGCGTGATAAGTCGAGTGGGCAAAGTCCGATTGAAGCTTGATCGTGCCGAAGCTGGGGAACGGCCGCCGCAGATTGGGATTTCCGGCGCCCGGCGGCGGTTGATTGATATCGGTCTGGCTGTTCAAGTGCGCGGCGCTCGATCCCACATAGGCGAGCGACAAGACCATGCTGCCGAACAGCTCCCGCTGAACGTTGAGATTCCATTGATACACCTCGGGCCAGGGGAAGTCCGCCGGCTGAGTGTAGACGGTCGGATTCAGGGCGTTCGCCGGATCGAGCCATCCGTCCGGAAAACCGTCGGCGAGCACAATCGTTGTTACAGGTGCATTGTTCGGAGTGGCAACCATGCGGTCGATGGTGTAGGGAGGATTGAACGCGCCCGACTCTATTATATTTTCAAAGCCACGACTGCCGTAAAATACACCAAATCCCCCACGCATCACGGTGCGAGCGTTGATTTGATAGGCGAATCCAATACGTGGGGCAAAGTTATTGGTATCGAGATTCGAAAAAGTACGAGAACGGAGGCTACCCCCCGCGGCAAGCACCAGCGTGCCAAAGTTCGGGCTGGTCCGGTCGAAGTCGAAGAACGACATTCTGTCGTCTGCCTCCCACACAGGCGTATGCAGCTCGTAGCGCAACCCGAGATTCAGGGTTAGCCGAGGGGTGAATTTCCACGTATCGGTCCCATAGAACCCGTAGTAACGATCTCGAAAATTTGCTGTCCCGTTGGTGCTTAGCCGGGTTGAGCTGGTTTGTCCGAGCAACAGATCGGCAAAGACTGAGCCTTCGTTTTCTGGACTTGCCGAAGCTCCTGTCCTCGAGGTGAAACGGCCGTTGAAACTGAAAACGCCGCGCGCGCCGCCAAGGGCCCGATGAAACCTCTTCCGGAACCACGCTTCAGCACCAAACTTGCTCGAATGGCGTCCGTGAATCCAGGATAGGTTGTCCCCGACTTGTATGACCTGGGCTTGTCTCTTATCCGGAGTAAGGTTGTTGTCACCCAGACCTGTGACACCCGTCAGGCCAATCGTAGGCAAGCCCGTCAATCCCTCGAAGGGAGGAACCCCCTCAATCCCAAACTCTTCGTAATAGGATCTGCTGGCTAACGATTGCTGGTTATACTCATTTTGCGTATAACCGGCGCGTATTTCGTTAGCCAGAGAATCAGAGAAGATCTGGGTAACCCCGCCGACCACGGATTGTGCGTCGACATCTCTCAATGTGCCACGGGGCATGCCATTGCCGGGGGGGCCGAAAAGGCTTGACTGATTCGTGTTTCGATCGGAGCGGCTGTACCGGACGAACAGACTATTCGACGCCTTCAGATTATGGTCCAAGCGTACGTCATACTGGTCGGCGTGATCCCGGAACGGGATACTCGCCACGTAGTTATTTACCGTGCCAGGCCGATTGGGCGCCGGGTACAGGGCGGCCAGTCTTCGTCCAACCGCATCCATCCGGTCCTCCGGGATAGTGTTATTTGGAAACTGTTGCCGGACACGGTTCAATCCAGTCAACGGATCGATTCCAGTCAACGGATCGTAGATATTCACGCTGCCGAAATTGCCGCGCGCCATCTCCGGCGTCGGCAACGTCGCTGTCGTTGTTTCTGGCCGGTGTTCACGCGTTCCCTGATAGCTCCCGAAGAAAAAGAGACGACGGCGAAGTATGGGTCCTCCGAGCGTTCCCCCGAACTGATTGAACCGGAGGGGCGCGCGCTCGAGCCGGTTTCGATTAGCGAAAAACTCATTGGCATTGAGCTTGTCGTTCCGCAAGAACTCGAATGCGGACCCATGGAACTGGTTAGTCCCGGATTTGATTACCACGCTGATCACGCCCCCGGCTGAGCGTCCGTACTCGGCGCTGTAATTGGCGCTCTCCACTCGAAATTCCTGAATCGCATCAATCGAGGGCCGCAGCGCTTGTGTGGAAACATTGCTGTTTCGGGTGAGGTGGTTGTTGTTATCCATGCCATCGATCAGAAACGTGTTCTGTAGGGCGCGGTTTCCGTTCAGGTTGAAGGCATCCGGCGCGTTCCCGGCCGGCGACAACTGTGCGAATTGGTCGGGCATAGCCCCGGGCATGAGCGCCACCAGTTGGGAATAGTTGCGTCCGTTGAGCGGCAGCGTGACGATGGTCTTGTTCTCAATCACCTGACCGACCGAAGACGTCTCACGTTCCAGCAATGGAGAAGCAGGCACGATGATCATTTCTTCAGCAATGGCGCCCACCTCAAGGTTGAAGTCCAATCGCGCAACCTGATCGACGGAAAGGGTGAACCCTTCATGCCGGTAGAGTTTGAACCCGGTCATCTTCACGGCCATGCAGTACTGCCCGGGTGGCACAAACGGGATGGTGTAGATCCCCTCCTCATTGGAGACGGCCGTCTTGGGCGCGCCGGTATTCACATTGGTCAGCGTCAGGTCGGCTCCCTGAATTACAGCGCCCTGGCTGTCAGTGACCCTACCCGTGACCTGCGCCGTCTGCGCCGCGGCTGTGGGCGCAACCGCGAGGAACAAACCAGAAAACATGATCACTGAAAACAACCGGTGACGGCGTTCGACCATGCCCTTCATTATTCTCCCTCCCAATAAGAATCAACCACGGACGGACACTGATCGACACGGATCAGCCCTCATCCGTGTTCATCCGTGGCCATGTTCATCCGTGGTAGATCACTGCTTCAAGTCCGCCGTCCAGTTGGTGATCAATGAAATCTGAGAAGGCGAACGGTTCTCAACTTCCCGATTGACCAAGAACCGCTGTCCGTCACGGGTGACGTCATATGAATAACCGGTATAGCCTGGCCCGAAGGGATCGACATCGAAGAGTGGCCGGACAGAGCCGGCTCCCACTCGAGCTCGGTCCAACCGCACCTCGGCCGCCATCAGCTTGTTCTCCATGGTCAGGTAGTAAATCTCTCTCCCGTCCCCCCGCCATTTCGGCCACCTTCCTCCCGCCGTAGAGATCCGCCACTTAGCCCCCGTGGCGGCGGGAAACGGGGCGACGTAGACCTCCGCCCTTCCAGACGCATTCGCATGAAACGCCACCCATCGACCGTCAGGAGAGAATTCTCCGCCCATCTCATTGAGCTCCGTCCGCGAGAATGGAATGGGTGTTCGGTCTTCCGACAACGGGAGTATCCAGAGATCCCAGCTTGTTTTCGGATCGAAAGGCCTGTAAAGGAGGAAGCGCCCGCCGGGAGATAGACTAAAAGGCATCTTGAAGGCCTCCGACTCCAGTAGCAGCTCTTCGTCACCTGTGCCGCTGCTGGCCTTCTTGTACAGGTCCCAGTGGCCCTTCCTGTTTGAGGCGAACACCACGCTGCTTCCGTCGCGCGACCAAAGGGGACCTCGCTCCTCTGCCGGGTCGGAGGTGAACCGGGTTGCGAGGCCCCGGCTCAATTCATAGATCCATACGTCCCTGTTCCGGGTCTTGGCATCCAGTCGGGTCACAACCACCCTTTTCCCGTCGGGAGAGAGATGGGGATCACCTTGCGGATGTTGATCCCCAAGCAGCCCAAGCACACGCCCTCTCCGGTCGAACCATGTGAGTTGCGAAACACTCATCGGCGCGAGCTCATAGGCCAAAATACCGCTTTCCCAAACCGAAAAAGCCGCATTCCCTGTCGGCGAGCATTGAATCTGCTCGGCGATGCCAACTGCGTCTCCAAACACTTTCTGACGATCGACGTCGAAAGGTTGCGCCATAAGCGTCCCTTGGCGCACAAAGAGTAAGTACCCCTGGGCGTACGCCGCGTTGTAGTTCGAATTCACCACTTTCTTGCTCTGTAAGGACTCGAGCGAGCCTATACAGACAGCATCTTCGTCGGTTTCAACGCCTTGGCTGCACTTGCCAAGGTAGAGGAAGCGCCGCCCGTCCGGGAGGAAGGAGGGCCATAGGTGACCTATCTCACCCCGCGCCGTGTCCAGCTTTGTGACGGGGCTTGGTGCTCCTCCCGAAGCCGGCACTTGATAGAGTACGCCTGCGGTACTCTGGGCGAAGACTATGATTCCGTTTGTGCTCCAAGCGCCGCCACGTGACTCACTTTCGACATCGCACAGCGTAACCGGAGGTCCCCCGCTAGCTGCGATTCGCTTCAACTTCTTATTCGTGAAGAAACCTATGAATTGGCCATCCGGCGACCAGAAAGGGTTCTGCGCGCCTTCGGAGCCTACAAGCCTTACTGCGGCATCCTCGTTCAATGCGCGGACCCAAAGGGCCCTTCCTCCTTCAGCGGGCCTGCCCACATACGCTATCCGTGTACCATCAGGAGAGACGATCGGGCCCCTCTTACCATGGCCGCTAAGGACTCTCACCCCTTCCGGTACGGCGATGAAGGAGCGAACCGATCCCATCTTAACGGGAGCACGCCCCAGATAGGCTGCGGCTAAGGCGGTAATCACAGATAGCACTGCGATCGCGGCCACGATCCAGATGACACGCCAGCGAGAATCCAGCGGCTTCGCGGCTAACAACCCAGTCGCCGGAGTGGGTACAAGCGACCCCGACAACTTCTGAAGTTCGGATACCACATCACTCATAGACTGAAACCGGGCGCCCGGGTCTTTTTCCAGGCAGCGCATGACCAGGGGCTTGAATGCCGGTAGCAGCATTTCGCCAGTGAGGGGCCACTCCGATAGCGTCTGGTTAAGGATCGCGTTCCTGACCTCCGGCTCTGATTCGCCTTCAAATGACCGCTCACCCAAAAGCATCTCGTAGAGAATCACACCGAACGAGAAGATGTCCGACCTATGGTCGGCTGATGGCCCCGAAAGTTGCTCAGGCGACATATAATTCACAGTCCCCATCAGGGTTCGTGCATCTGTCTTCACCCCCGCAAAAGATCGTCCGATACGTGGAGAGCGCGTCCCCGCACTTGAAATCATTCCATCCGATTTCAAGTTAAGATCGTCCGTTTGCTCTGCGGCGGAGAGGACTTCAATGCTGGAGGTAAGCCCGTCGCTGGAAGAGTCGCTCGATCGACGCTCCACAAGTTTGGCAAGCCCAAAATCCAGAACTTTCACGTACCCATCCGGGCGGACCATGATGTTCTCAGGCTTGATGTCCCGGTGGACGATCCCCTCGTCGTGTGCCGCGGCTAAGGCGCCGGCCAGCTG
>JACQTD010000047.1 GCA_016210985.1 Acidobacteriota bacterium | reverse complement strand
TTCGCCTTGAGCTTCTTGGCAATCATTTCAGCGTGAGACTTCGTTAACATGAGGGCTTCCTGATTATGAATTCCCTGAGTACCTCAAGCTGGCGGGAGGGCTCTGGCCCCAACCTCTCCGAGGGCTCAGCCGCAAGATCTTCAAGTATGTCTATCAGTAGGGACTTGAGATTTGTCACAGCCTCCTCTTGAGTTTCACCTGACGCACTGATGTTTGCGTCAAAAAAGGTAGCCACAAAGCCATTATCGACAACTTGAACGACTGCGGGTATATGTCTTACCAGTGCGAACGGCTCCGGTGTGAGAGTAGTTATGGGGACCACGACAGAGGTTGCGCGCGCTGCCGCCAAGTCTTTCAATCCCCTCAATAGTTCGGATGAGTTCCTGAGGATAGATTGCTGGAGGTCAACGAGGCCCGGGATCTCTCTTCCAAAGATCGCTGCATCCCTTATGGGAATCTCCACCTCCAGAAGTGCACGGTGGATGTCTTTCAGGGACGCACCTCCCCGTCCCAGAATTATATTCATCTCCTCGTCTGAGAGTTCTGTCTTGTTCTGATGGGGTCCCTCATACAGTCTGGATGGCTCATCTGAAAGGGCGTGGAATTCGATTGTCAAAAACCTGGCATGATGACGAATTAGAAAGGGGTGATCGGTCACGTTGAGCAGACTCACAAACAGACGGCCGCTGAAGCCCGGATCAATTTGTGGTCCCGCGGACACAAATATCCCATGACGAAGCAGATTACTTCTCGGACCTAATCTCCCAGCTATCCTTGGTGGGAGGTGAAGCACCTCGACTGTTTGCAGTAGAGCAGAAGCGAAGGGTTCAATGGTCAGAAGAGGCTGCTCGCGTAGGTCAATGGGTCTCGGGAGAGTGCTGACTACTGCGATATCCCCGACGCCAAGGTCGTACGTGGCGGATTGTAGTGCGTCCTCATGGAACGGGTCGATCGTGAGGTATCCCGAACTGACAGCTTTCCGGATCTGTCGATCTACCAATATCCCAGGCGGGGGGAACTCACCATGTGTCATCGCGGCCCCTTTCCTTGACATCAGAACACCCTCCGCAGAGTAATGCAGAACGTGGACGTTTTCAGGGCAGCTTTTGGTACTCTAAGCGGCAGTAAAGCACCTCATCGTCTGACCATATTGACACGCAAGAGAGACAGTATTCCCAACACAATCTAGTCTATCCCGGACGAGGTCACGCGGTAAAGCCGTGATGACGCCCGGAGATCGAGGCTTGAGATCCTTCCGCCGCATAGAGGATTACTGGCGGTAGGAGCGATTGGTGGATCTGCCCTCAAGTTGGGGTCGCTATGAGTCACCCGGTCGATCGACGATTAATAGCCTACTGGGTCCCCGAACGAAGGGAATCATATTCGCCACCGCCGGATCAGGCTCATAGTCTTGGTTGGTCACCAAGAGGGCAATCGCCTTCAATGCTAATCACAGTAGGGGGGACGTTTTGATACGCTCTGGATCGTCTGCCCTTGAAATTGACATGGATTGAATTTGGACCCGCCATCACGTCTGGAGTATCCGAGAGCTGCTGGAAGCCGCGTGAGCCCGTCTTTCTTACTCGACCTTGCACGCATCGCCCGTTCCACACTTGCTGATTTCTTTCTTGCGACTTCTTCCTCAAGCTAGATATTGAGCAGTAATGTTGACCCATTGTGTTGGCTTAGGGGCATCAAACAATGGTGCGCCGGGGTGCGAGGGTGTACCGAGGGATGGCTTACTATAATCGTGTTCGTGCATCACAACCAATGCACCGAACAACTCTAGAGTGCTGTTAGCAGGGATTCTGTCGCACCGAATGCGATAGGTCCAATCGCCCCCAGCGAAAGGAACTATTGGCTTACCATCCTTGCCGAGTGGCACAACGTCATACTCCCAAAGCGGGTTATCCACTGGCCCAACCGCAGGAGTACAGCCCCCCACCAGAAGAAATTGCCCTTCATTAGGCCGACTCCACCCGCCGCGAGCGCGAGTGGAACACCCATTCTGATGACGGCGTATTCGAGTAGTTTTGGCCTGGAAGGAATGTCCTTATCGGATACGGGAAGAGCTGTGGAGTCTGGGTGCTTGGTGCCGTGTGCCTGTGTTCTTCGCCTTGCCCGACTCCGTTTCCTACCCATCCTTCCATTGTCCCACATGAGCATTCTGCCCTGAAGGCTGAACTCGGATCGTCCCAGTGCTCCATCCGATATAAACACTGAGATTGACCCAGCTCCAGATCAGGGCAGTCAAGCCAGATTTCCGGAGAAGACTCGCGAACCGGGGACCCACACAGATTTAAGACACCACCACTCCGTGGGCTCGGTTTTCCTCCCTGCGAAATCATGCTAAGATTGCATCGTTATGATGCAGGAGTGATGCATCTTTTGGAGGATCAGTGAAGGCGATTACATTGAGAGGTATTTCTACCGAACTCGCCGGCTACATTCGCCGGCTTGCCGTCGCGAAGGGGTTGAGCGTCAATAAGGTCGTCATCGGGTTGCTTGAGGAACGAATCCGTGGAACCGGCAGGAAGGAAAGACGTCGCCGGTACCACGATTTAGATGCGCTGGCCGGCTCTTGGTCAACCCGGGAGGCTGCAGCCTTCGACCGGGCGTTGGCCGAGCAGAGGGGCCTCGATCCCGAGATTTGGAAATGAGCCGGCTCCTGCTGGATACATCGGGTTATTCAGCCTTTCTGCGGGGGCACGAAGGACTCAAACGTTCCTTGCAGAATGCCGAACAGATCTTTCTGAACGCGGTAGTGCTCGGCGAACTGCGCGCCGGATTCATTCGGAGCCAGCGCCGGCGTCAGAATGAAGACGAGCTGACTCAATTCCTCTCCTCCCCGAGAGTCGGCGTCGTGGGCATGGATGAGAATACGGCAGACTGTTATGCCGCCATTCTTGATTCACTCAGGATTGCAGGTACACCCATTCCGACGAACGATGTTTGGATAGCGGCAAGTGCCATGGAATTTGGCCTAAGGGTTCTGACTACCGATACACATTTCGTGAAAGTCGCCCAGGTTCTCGTGGATTATGTTGAAGTCCGCTAGCCACGGAAATCTCCCTCCTTCCCGACTCCTTTCACCCACCATCTCCCCCGCTCCTCCGCTCCTCAACCCTTCTCCCAAAGCTCTCGAAACAGGCTGACCGAGCCTGGGGCGTGGCCGGCGTAGTGGTTATTGAAGTAGATATACATGTCGATCCGGTGTTTCATCAATTCCCGGATCGCCCCGATCCATCGCGCTATCTCCCCCCGCCGATCGATGACGAGCTCATCCCAGTGTCGTTCTTTCTCGCCGGATTTGATCTTCCCGTTGACGAGCGCCTCGATTTTCCTGCGGTCGCCGAGGAAACGGACGTAGCTGAACCCGGCGGTGAGCACCTCCGTCGTTGCCATCAACTCATCCAGCGAGGGCAGCGTGTAATAACAGGCGAGTACGAGCGCGGTCCGATGGGCGCGCAACAGGTCCAGCAGCCGGGGTTTGAGCCAGTGGGCATTGCGGACTTCGACGGCATAACGGTGGTCTGCCGGAAGCAGGGGAAGGAATGCCGCCAGTCTCCGGCAGAAATCATCGCCGCTGCGGTACTCGTCCGGATCCTTGCTCTTCGCTACGTAGGGAAACTGGAGGACCATCGGGCCGAGCTTATCGTTGAGCCCTTCCATCGTCCCGATGAAATCGTTCATCTCCTCCTGGCAGTCCTCCAGATACTTCTCGTGGGTGATCACCTGCGGCACTTTGGCCGAGAAGATGAATCCCTCGGGCGTTCGCTTGGCCCAAGCCGAAACATTGGTTCGGGTCGGCGGCCGGTAAAAAGTCGCGTCGATCTCAACGGTATCGAAGTGCCGGGCGTAGAAGCCGATGAATTCGGCCGGAGCCAGTCCCTTCGGATAGAAGACATCGTACCAGTCGGTGCTACTCCAGCTGGACGTGCCGACCCGAAGCTGACCCGATGGATTCATGGGTTAAACCGAAGTTCCTCCGCGACAGATAGCGTACCTGATTGATGCAATCGGAGACAGGACGAAATTGGGTTCCCAGCCACTGGCTGGAGGGCGACCCCTCACACTTTATTGACAATGTTTAGCGCCGAGCAATATCCGGCGGGATAGCCGGTTGGCATCCCGCGCGAAAGCGTCGGATTTGCGGATGGCTGTCACGCCTGAAATAGAACAGAAGGCGAGAAGAATTCAATGCCTAGACCCGATAGGCCCGGATTCGGTGGTTACAGGTAAGCCTTCCTGTCAACGAAGGTAGCTTCAACTCAACCTAGCGTCAGGGATTTGGAGGAAACTGTGATAAAAAAAGCGCTGGTTATCATCATGCTGATTGGGCCACCATTCCTCGCGGAGAATGGAGGTTGTGCTCAGGGGTCGGATAACGAATTGCTGAGCGAATTCTACGCATTCCATACTACCGGACAGGCACAGCTCGCCAAAGACGAGGCTTGTAGTGTGCACGGCTTGGTCGCCGCCGGCATCACCGATGGCTTCATCAGTTTCGATGGCGGCGGCCGTATCATCCAGGGGGAAGCCGGAATCAGTATTGGTGCCACGAGCTGCACTTCTCCCAACTACTCTGTTTCGGGCACCTACAGAGTTACCGCCAGGGATCAGGACTCGTTTACAGCAACCGGAACCCTCACCTACTCGTTTGGAGGCCGGCCTGCCGCTTGCTCCGGCACGTTTCTGAATGCCCAGCCCTTCAGCCTGATCGGAAGAATCAGCGACAGCTCGTTTACGATCCAGACGTCCGGAGCAGGCGGGGGCTCGACATACGCCGAAGGCCCGCCCCAAGGCCCGCTGACATGTTCGGCGACCGTAGTGAACTTCGTCACCAGTGGGACCGGTACAAAGAACCCTTCGGCGCTTCCCGCGGCTTGAAGATGCGGATGGCGGGTGTGGAGTCGCGCTTGGGGACGCGGTCGACGTACTCGGCAGCTATTATTCATTCTTTGGAATGAACTTTGGGTCAGACGAACCGGCGGCGAAAGGCTTCGTTCCGCTCCTCGACGACGAAGCCGCGAATCTCTTCCACCACGGCGGCCGCGGCCTCGCGTGGATCGGAGGCGGCGATGATGGGGCGGCCTACGACGATATAGTCGGCGCCTTCCTGCAGCGCTTCGCGGGGTGTCAGCACCCGCTGTTGGTCGTTCCTCACGGCCCAGGACGGGCGGACGCCGGGCGTTACGACAAGGAAATCTTCGCGCCCCACACGGTGCCGGACGAGTAAGGCCTCCTGGGGAGAGGTCACCACGCCATCGAGCCCCGCCCGCATCGCCAGCTCAGCCAGGCCGGGGACCACTTCTTCGAACCGGTCGCGGATGTGAATCTCCCTCAAATCCGCGACGCCAAGGCTCGTCAACAGGGTGATCGCGAGCAGCTGCGGCCGCGTCAGATTCCGTTCCCGGCATTCACGGCTGACGGCTTCCGCGGCCTCGCGCAACATACGTGATCCTCCGCTGGCATGAAGCGTCATCAGACTCACGCCCAGTCTCGTGGCCTCGCGGCAGGAGGCAGCTACGGTGTTGGGAATGTCATGGAATTTGAGATCGAGGAAGACCTTTTCGCCCTGCTCCACCACGGCGCTGACGATCGGAGGACCCTCGGCGGTGAAGAGCTGGCTGCCGATCTTGAACATCCCCGCCGTCCCGGAGAGCGCCTTCACCAGCTCAAGGGCGCGCGCTGCGCTGTCGACATCGAGGGCGACAATCAGGCGATCTCTGGGCGTTAGTTTCATGGCTCAATCCTGAAAAGAACCGATGAGTTCCTGAACACTCGACATCTCCATATCGCGAAGGTAGGCCGCAAGCCCATCAATCACATGGATCGATACCCTGGGTTCGTAATAATTCGCGGTCCCGATCTGGATGGCCGTCGCCCCGGCGATGAGGAACTCCACCGCATCCTGCCAGCTGGCGATGCCGCCGATCCCCAGCACCGGGATCCGCACGGTCTGCGCCACTGCCCGTACCATGCGTAACGCGATCGGTTTGATGGCCGGGCCCGATAGCCCGCCCATGGCCGTGCCCATCCTCGATCGTCGACGGTAGATATCCACCGACATACCGAGGAGGGTATTGATGACCGACAAGCCGTCGGCTCCCGCAGCCTCCACGCTTTGGGCAACTTCCGTGATGCTCGATGTATTCGGAGAAAGTTTCACCAGCACCGGGCAACGCGCTATGCGCTTCACCTTTTCCGTCAGTCGTGCCGCTTCGGCCGGGTCATGACCGATCTCCATACCCCCTTTCTTCACATTGGGGCAGGAGATGTTCAATTCATAGGCCGAAATCCCGTCGCCGTCATTCAGGATACGAACGACCTCCAAATAATCGTCGATCGAGAAGCCGAATATGTTAGTGATGACGTGGGTATCGTAGCCACGAAGCACGGGAAGCTTGTCCCGGACGAAGGCCCGCGCGCCTATGTTCTGAAGCCCGATGGAGTTCAACATGCCTCCATGGGTTTCGACGATGCGAGGGGGCGGATTGCCGTCCATCGGTTCGACCGAGAGCCCCTTGGTAACCAGCCCGCCCAGCCGGGAGAGGTCCAGGATCTCGACGAATTCAAGTCCGTACCCGAACGTGCCGCTCGCCGTCAGCACCGGGTTCTTGAATTCGAGACCGGCAAGCCTAACCGCCAGGCTGATTGCGGTGTCCATCCTCTCCGTCATCCTCTGCCTTCAAAACAACCGCGTGTTAATCCCAGATCACGCGCTCCGCATCGAATACCGGGCCGTCGAGGCATACCCGATGATAGTCCGACAGGTCGGAGTCTGCCCGCTTCAATCTGACCACACAGGCGACGCAGATCCCGAAACCGCAAGCCATGGGCGCCTCGAGACACACCTGGGTCTCGATACCGAATTTCGATCCCAGTTCAGCTACGCGTCGCATCATGGCGTGGGGGCCGCATGCGAAGATCCGGCGCGGACGACCATCGGCGGCGATAAGATGATGCTCAATCAGGTCGGTCACCAGCCCCTTCGAGCCCGCTGAACCATCTTCTGTCGTGCAGGCCACATGATCCGATCCGAGAAGTGCGGCAAAATCGTTCACGCAGATCAGGCCTTGCTCGCGGTCAGACGTCCGGTCACCGTGAAAGAGCCGCACTTCGACGTTCCTTGCGCAAAGCTGTTCCGCCCAGAGGAAGAAGGCTGGAATGCCCACCCCACCGGAGACGAGCAGCGCCTCGTTACCGGACCCGGCGGCACGCCATTCGAACCCGCGTCCAAGCGGCCCCAGGAAATCGACCCAATCCCCGGCTCGCAACCGCGAGAGCCTGGATGTCCCCCGGCCCATCGTTCGGAAAACGAAATCGACGTCGGTAAATCCCTCCCCCGGATAAGACCGATAGAAAACCAGCGCGCGACGCAGCAGCGGTTCGTATTCGCCGTGGGATCTCACCATGGCAAACTGTCCCGGCGCCGGTTCCACCGGCGGCCTTACCCTGAGGCGGAGCCTGAAGTAGCCCGGTTGGAGCCGGTGGTTCTCCACTACGGAGCAGACGGTTTCGATCATGCCGCCCGGGGGTGCGGGTGTCGATGGGATGGACCGGAGCTCGGAATCCACAGGAGTCAATTACGGCCGGCGGCGGAGCATGACTTGAAGGAGGAATCGGCCGGGCGGTACTCATCGACGATGCAGATGTAAGCATTTCCTCTCAATTTCTCGATGTAAGCCTCCACCGCCGGCTTGGCGCGCTCCCGGGCAATCTCGAACTTGATCTGCCGGCGCAGGGCTTCATCCAGCGGTTTGATCACCTTCGGCTTCCTCTCCACCACCTTCAGGATCTGAAAGCCATCGGGCAGCTCGATCGGGTCGGTGATCTCACCTGGCTTGAGCGGCAGAATGGCCGCCGCCTGCAGCGGTGCCAGGTCCGGTGCCGGCGTCAGCTTGAAGGTACCGATGTCACCGCCGTGCTCCCGGGAAGGCCGGTCGGAGAACTCCTTCGCGAGCGCGGCGAGGTCGGCTCCGGATCGCAGCTGCGTGACGACCTCCGCCGCGCGCTTCCGCGCGATTTCGCGCGTCCGTCCGCGGACGGCGATAAAAACCTCTTCCAGCTTGACCGTCTCGGGATCGGCGAATTCATCCTGGCGTTTGGCGTAATGCTCGTCCACTTCGCGGTCGAAGACACCCTGAAAGACGCTGGCGTACACTTCGCGGTTGAGCACGGCTTCACGAAGAAAACGCGTTCGAAGGATCTGCCTCGCCTGATCCGGATCCACGCCCATGGTCCTGAGCATCTCGTCGGCCTTGGACGGCGCCAATCCCTGCTGCGTGGCCAGATCAATGATGTACTTGTTGATGTCCGCCTCGACGTTGATCGACAATTCGCTCGCCCGCTGGCCGAGGAGCTGCGTGTCGATCATCTCCGCCAGCAACACCTTCAGGTGCCGCTCGTAGGCGTCCTCCAGTGGCTGGCCGGTCAGTCCACTCTGCTTCAACTCCTCGCGCCTTTCGGTCTGCGTACGGCGATAATTGGAGAGGGTGATGATGTCGCTGTTAACCCGCGCGATCACCTGGTCGACAAGAACGTCATCCTGCGCGCCCGCCAGTCCGCAGTATAGGAGTAGCGAGATGGCCAATCCAACCCACGTCTTCATACGTCCGGGATCATAAATGCCGGAACAGAATGAAACAAGTCACCTGTGGCCGGCACTCCGCTACCGTCCTTGCTTTACGCCCTGAGCGCCATCCCGGGGCGGCGGCCAGGATCCCGTTGTCGAGCCCGACCTCATGCTAAGCCGCGGTTCGAAGCCGCAGCAGCAAATTCCGGAGTTCATCCATGAGACCCTGGGGTTCCAACTGTTCCGGGGGATACCGCAACACTCCGCCGGGAGAAAAGCTGACACCGGAGTGTCCCTGGATCAGGCCGACCATTTTCGTTCCGTCCATCGGTGCCGCGGGATCAAACTTCAAGTAAATCGTATCGCCGGCGCGTGTGATTTCGAAAACTCGAGCGCGGATGGCCTCGCATCTGAGCCGGGCATAAGCCAGCAAATGGTCCACCGCCGGCGGCAGCGCGCCATAGCGGTCTGCCAACTCACTGCGGATTTCGACAATCCGCTCCTCATCCCGGGCGGACGACACGCGCTTATAGAGACGGATACGCTGGCCCATATCCGGGATATAGGCCTCGGGTATGCGGATATCCACTTTCAGGTCGATCTGCGTGGGGGCCTCTTCTTCGACAACTTCGCCCCGCAGTTCGCGCACTGCGCTCTCCAGCATCTGGCAGTAAAGCTCGAAGCCGACGCTGTTGATCATTCCGGACTGCTCGGCACCCAGTAGATTCCCTGCGCCCCGCAGCTCCAAATCGAGCGCCGCGAGTCGGAAACCGGCCCCGAGGTCGGAGAACTCTCGAATCGCGGCCAGCCGGCGCCTTGCCACGGGCGTGATGGTGCTCTCGTGCGGGATCAACAAATAGGCGTATGCCCGGCGGTTCGAGCGGCCGACCCGTCCTCGAAGCTGGTAGAGCTCCGAGAGGCCCAGACGATCGGCATGATTGATGATGATGGTATTGGCCAGCGGGATATCGATACCGTTCTCGATGATCGTTGTCGAGACCAGCACATCCAGCTCGTGCCGGACAAACTGAAGCATGACCGACTCCAGCTCTCGGGCTCCCATCTGCGCATGGGTCACGCTCAACCGCGCCCGGGGAACGAGCCGGCGGAGCAGTTCGGCGATGGTGTAAATCGAATCAATACGATTATGGATGAAGAAGACCTGCCCGCCGCGGTCGAGTTCCCGCTCGATCGCATTCAGCATCAGCCCGTGGGAGAACTGGGCCACCGTCGTCTGGATGGCGAGGCGGTCCCGTGGCGGCGTCTCGATCACCGACATGGGTTTCAATCCCATCAGCGACATGTTAAGCGTTCTGGGAATTGGCGTGGCCGAAAGCGTGAGGACATCCACCTTCCGCCGAAGCTGTTTCAGCCTCTCCTTGTGCGCAACGCCGAAGCGTTGCTCCTCGTCCACTACGATCAGCCCCAAGTCCCGGAACCGAAGATCCCGCGAGAAGAGCCGGTGGGTTCCGATCAGAATATCCACCCCGCCTTCGGCCGTATCCTCGAGCACCCGTTTTTGTTCCTTTGGCGTCCGGAAACGCGAGAGCAGTTCGATCTTCGCGGGAAAAGCGGCGAAGCGTTGCTCAAAGGTCCTGAAGTGCTGGTAAGCGAGCACCGTGGTGGGCACGAGCACGACCACCTGCTTGCCATCCATAAGCGCTTTGAAGGCGGCGCGCATGGCCACCTCGGTTTTGCCGTAACCCACGTCCCCGCACAAGAGCCGGTCCATCGGAACCGGTTTCTCCATGTCGCGCTTGATGTCGACAATCGCCGATTCCTGGTCCGTGGTCAATTCAAATTCGAACGCTTCTTCAAACTCGGCCTGCCATGAGGTGTCCTGACCGAAGGCGAAACCCGCGGCGACGCTCCGCGCGGCGTAGAGTTTGAGCAGTTCGTCCGCCATATCGCGCAGCGCTTTTCGCGCCTTTGCCTTCGTCTTCTGCCATCCCACGCCTCCCAGCCGATCGAGCGAAGGGGAAGCACCCTCCGCGCCCGAGTACTTCTGAACCAGGTCGAGCCGCTCGACGGGTACGTAGAGACGCGCGTCCTCGGCAAATAGAAGGAGCAGGAATTCCCTGGGATCTTCCTGATCGGTCCCGAGCTGCATCAAACCGGCAAATTTGCCAATCCCGTGATCGACATGCACGACATAGTCTCCGGGCTTGAGGTCCCGGAAGTCGGAGAGAAAGGCTGAGAGACTCGATTTGGCAGCCTTCTTCGGCGCCGGCAACCGGTTTTCCCAGTCATCGCCCTCAAAGATATCGGTCTCGCTGAAGGCAACGAACCGGGCCGACGGCAATTCGAAGCCGCTGCCCATCTTCCCTACTGAGATTGAGATCGATCCGTCCGGCGAAAGGAACCCTCCGTCCACAAGCTCCTGACCGAGAGGCCGGACGGGAAGCTCATACTCCTTCAGCATCTCACCCAGGCGTTCGGCCATGCCCCTGGCGTGAGCGCCGATCAGAATGGAGAAATCCTGCTCCCGGTACCGGTTGAGCTCCTCGCTGAATTCCTTCAAGTGTCCGCGGAACCGCCGGACCGACCGGGACACGATCTCCACCTCAGGTACGCTTCGCGCGGCGAGCGTTCGCACCAGGGGCGAGCCTAACAGTTCCTCGGCACGGCCCTGCCGGTCCTGGGCGGCTTCAAAATCACGGCCGAGCTGAGCGCCCTCCACGGCGCTCGAAGTCAGATCGGCAAGACCCGCCTCGCGACCCAGCGCCTCCAGTTCAATCCGGCTTCCGCACTCCAGAAATCCGGCGAGTTCCTCATCGTTGAGGTAGTAAGATTCCGGAGGAAGCGCAATCTGGCCGACCTCCATCAGTTCGGAGTACTTGCCGCTTGCTCGCCGCCTGATCATCAGGGCCTCACGGATCAACTCGCCCGGCTCATCGAGAACCCAGAGCGGGCTGTGAAAATAGTGTCCGATGTGACCGGCCGGCGGCTGAATAGCCGGCAGCATGAACTCCCAGCCCGGGAAGGCCTCTCCATTCTCGGCGAACTCAACCTTCTCTTGCAGGTCGCGGGTAAAGACCGGATCCGTGAATCTTTCGCGCGCCCAGATCGTCCAGAGTTCAAAATCGTCGGGCGAGGAGGAAAACTCGCGCAGGGGCAGGACGGCGGCTTCGTCGCAGGTCGTAACCGACCTTTGGCTGTCGGGGTCGAACGCCCGGATCGACTCGATCGTATCGCCAAAAAACTCGATGCGTCTGGGAGCGTCGTGCGCGGGAGAGAATACATCGAGTAATCCGCCGCGCGAGCTGAACTCACCCACCGAGGTGACGGGATCCCTCCGGACATAACCGATGTCCATCAGCCACCGTTCCAGGTGTTCGAACGACGCCTCCGTGTTCACCTTCAAGGCCTTGCCCAGGGCGAGGACCTCAGCAGGTGTCGGGACACGCGTGAGGGCCGACCGCAGCGGGAGGACCAGAGCCCTGATCCGGCCGCCGGCCAGCCGAAATAGCGTTTCCGCCCGCTCGGCCAGCACTTCGGGATGAGGAGAGGTTCCTCGGTAGGGATCGACATCGATGGATGGAAGCATCTCGATTCCGGAACTCGCACCGCTCGCGGTCCCCCCGATCAGCCGGGAATAAAACCGCCATTCCTCGAGCAGCCGTTGGGGCTCTTCCTCCACGCAAAGGTAGACAACAGGCTGCCGGACTTCCTTGAGCACCGAAGCCAGGAACAAGGCCTTGGCCCCTCGTGCCACCAGACCGCTGAGCGAGATGGAGCCTTCGGGGCGGCAAACCGTATCCAAAATCTCCCGGATCCGGGTCTCCCAGTTTCCTTCCTTGGTCAACACTTCCGCCATAAGTCAGACGCCGGTGGGTGCGCGACCTCCCCATTGCAGGCGGCCCGCACGGACGACTCCCAAATGATCAATTATAGGTGAGGACCTGACGGGGCCCAAGCGCGGGTGAGCACAGAGTGAGCCCCCTATAGCTGGGATTGCAAATTATAAAGACATTCCATGGAAGAGACCGTACTTGTGGGAGGGCTCTCCCGCAGCCCGAGGGGTGCCGTGATGACCGCACGGCGTCGCCCTCAGGAGATCCGCCACGGATGCGCACCCCGCAGGGCTCCCACAACAACGGTCCATTGAAGGCTGTCACCATATTCTACAATCCTCAATAGGTACGTTTAGAGGCGGCCTCTCGGATTCGCTTGACGAGTTCGGTGGTGGAGTGGCCCTCCAGGTAAGGGATCCGTACGACGCGGCCGCCTGAGGCCTCGACTTCCGCGCGACCCACGATCGCCTCGTCACTCCAATCTCCCCCCTTCGCGAGTACATCCGGAAGCAGTTGGGCAATCAGCGATCGAGGCGTCAGTTCATCGAACACCGTCACGAAGTCTACGGCCCGCAACGCCGCGAGCACCTCGGCGCGCTCCTCCTGCGGGATGACGGGCCGATCCGGTCCTTTGAGTTCGCGCGTCGATCGATCGCTGTTGATAGCGACGATCAGCACATCTCCCAATGCTCTGGCCTTCTCGAGGAGATCAATGTGGCCCAGGTGAAGTAAATCGAAACAACCGTTCGTGAGGACGACCTTCCGGCCTTCCGTGCGTAAGCGTTCCCGCTCCAAAAGCAACTCCGCTAGATCCTTCACCTTGGATATGGTCGAATCCATTGTCCCATGGTGAGGCATGCACTCGCTCATCCGCGTTTATCCGCGTTCATCTGCGGTTCGATCCGATCGAGACCATCGAGATAGGGCCGGAGCACCTTCGGAACTTCCACCGAGCCGTCCGGTTGCTGGTAATTCTCCAGGATCGCCAGCCAGGTCCGGCCCACCGCCAGTCCGGAGCCATTCAGGGTGTGAACGAACTCCGGCTTCGCACCCGGCTCGCGCTTGAACTTGATGTGGGCGCGACGGGCTTGGAACGCTTCACAATTGGAGCAGGAGGAGATCTCACGAAACCGGTTCTGGCTCGGAAGCCACACTTCGATATCGTACGTCTTGGCCGAGGCGAATCCGATGTCTCCGGTGCAAAGCGCTACGACACGGTAGTGAAGGCCCAATTTTTGCAGAATCGACTCGGCGTCCCGCACGAGGCTCTCCAGCTCGTCATAAGAATCCTCCGGACGCGTGAGCTTCACCAACTCCACCTTGTCGAATTGGTGCTGGCGAATCAGCCCACGCACATCCTTGCCGTAACTCCCGGCTTCGCTCCGAAAACAGGACGTGTAGGCCGTCAGCTTGATCGGGAGACCCCCGGGCTCTATCGTCTCCTGTCGATAGAGGTTCACGAGCGGCACTTCAGCCGTCGGCGTCAGCCAGAATCCACGATCGTCCTTCAAGCCGAAGAGATCGAGCGCAAACTTGGGGAGCTGGCCCGTCCCATAGAGGCTATCGTTATTCACGATGACGGGAAGCCAGGTCTCCCTGTATCCATGCTCTTTCGTCTGGACATCGAGCATGAAATTGATCAGCGCCCGCTCCAGTCGCGCGCCGAGGCCGTGGAGGACGGCGAAGCGGGCACCCGCGATTTTTGCTGCCCGATCGAGATCGAGAATGCCCAGCGAAGTGCCGATCTCAACGTGATCGCGCGGGGAGCCTGAAATCTGGGGAGGGGCGCCGTGACGCCTCACCTCCACGTTGTGCGTCTCGTCCGGACCGAGCGGCACCGAAGCATGGGGCAGGTTGGGCACTGACTGCAAGATAAGATCCAGTCGAGGTTCGATCTCGGCGACTTGGGATTCAAGTTCCCCTATCTTCTCACCGAGCTCCTTCGATTGGGCCCGGAATTCCTGCGCGGCTTCCGTGCCCCCTCCCTTCATGAGCCGGCCCACTTGTTCGGTGACCCGATTCCGCTCGCCTCGCAACCCTTCCATCAGGGCCACCTTGGCCCGGCGCTCTTTGTCGAGTTGCTCAAACTCATCGAGCGCGCGTGCGGCGCCGCGTGCGGCCAGACGTTCTCTGACCTCCTCCAGATTCTCACGGATGAAGCGCGTATCCAACATTGTCCAATTCTTCGCCGGTGTGTTAAAAACCACTGAACGCTAACGGAACGGTTCGCGGACTGTCAAGCTACGGCCCGATCAGGGTCCCACGGTACTCACACCCGCCCGTAAGGAGGATATCATCACCACCGTCAAGCGCATCCGAAAGGCCGTTTTCCCCGCCGCGGGGCTGGGCACCCGCTTCCTGCCGGCCACCAAATCGCAGCCCAAGGAGATGCTGCCGCTGGTAGACAAGCCCCTGATTCAATATGGAGTTGAAGAGGCTGTGGCCAGCGGGATTGAGCAGATCATTCTGGTCACGGGAAGGGGAAAGAATGCCATTGAAGATCATTTCGATATCGCTTACGAACTCGAGCAGACGCTCGAGGACCGGGGAAAGTACGAGGAGCTCAAGCAGGTTCGACAGATCTCCGAGATGACCCGGTTCGCCTATATCCGCCAGAAACAGGCGCTCGGGCTTGGACACGCGGTACTCGTCGCCAAGGACC
>JACQTD010000058.1 GCA_016210985.1 Acidobacteriota bacterium | reverse complement strand
GATCAATCAAGTATTCGTAGAATCACTTTGGTCAATCGCTGCGCACTCCATGGCCTCAGCAAACACGTTTTGAAAAGCTGTCGACTTCCACTTGTATCCGTGTGATTTCATATCCAGGGTCCAGATTTCAAAGAAGCCAAGACGCTCAAATATAAGAGGAGATTTCCATTCTCCATTCGCTACGTTAATGGAACTGCGAAGGTTTGAGCTCTTTCCAGGAAGGTTTGGGTTGATCGCCCTTCACGATCCCGCTCCATCCAAGACATAGCGCTTTATGGTCGTGGCTTAGTAAGGCTAGGGGAAGTAGACCCGTTCAGCGGCGGAGACGCCGGATGGACAGACCTTGCCCTCGAACTCAAGCGACTCGCGCAAGGCCTCAAGGACTAGAAGGACATTCTCACGCGTGCTGCCGGACCCCATCAGCCCGACACGCCAGATCTTGCCCTTCAGCGGCCCGAGTCCGCCGCCGATCTCGATGCCATGCCGTTCGAGGAGACGCACTCGCACCCGTGCCTCATCGATACCCTCCGGCACTCGAACACTGTTCAGGCTCCAGAGCCGGTTTTTCCGGCTGACGAACATTTCCAGGCCCATCGCTTCGATACCTGCCACGAAGCCCCGATGATTGCGCTCGTGACGTTTCCAGCGAGGCTCCAGTCCTTCCTCACGAATCATCCTGAGCGCTTCGCGCAAAGCATAATTCATCGAAACCGGCGCCGTATGATGGTACGTCCGGTCGGCGCCCCAGTACTTCTCGACCATGCTCACATCCAGGTACCAGCTCTGCACCTTCTGTTTGCGGGCATGGATGCGCTCCATCGCGCGATCCGAAAAGGTGATCGGCGAAAGTCCTGGCGGGCAGCCCAGGCACTTCTGCGTGCCGGAATAGCAAACATCGATTCCCATCGCATCCACGCCAACCGGATGACCCCCGAGCGAAGTCACCGCATCCACGACCAGCAACGCACCGTGGCGATGCGCCAGGTCTGCCAGTCCTTCTAGCTCCTGCAGGACACCGGTCGAAGTCTCAGCGTGAACGATCGCCAGGACCGCCGGATGTGAGTTCGCTACCGCTTCCTCGATGAGACTCAAGTCGATCGGCCTTCCCCAGTCCGCCCGCACGGCGACAGGTTTCGCTCCCGATCGCTCCACGATGTCAACCATCCGTTCGCCGAAGACGCCGGCGATGCCGACGACGGCCGCATCGCCCGGCTCCAGCAGATTCACGAGCGACGCCTCCATGCCGGCGCTGCCGGTTCCCGAGATCGGTATCGTAAGGCGGTTCCGGGTCTCGAAGACGTAACGAAGCAGCTCCTGAATCTCATCCATGATTCGAAGAAACTCCGGATCGAGGTGCCCGAGCAAGGGTTCTGAAAGCGCGCGTAGCACCCGTTGATCTACCGGGCTGGGGCCAGGTCCCAACAGCAGTCTATTCGTGGTCATTCGTCTCCTTGGCGGCCTGTCAGCCGGCCGGACATTCAGAGCTGATCACCGGGGATGCGACTCCTCGCTCCGTCGCGCGCCCAGGAGTTTCGTGCAGGCGTAGAGAGTGGAAGTATGAGGCACCGGTATGGAAAGTCTTTCACCTAATTCCACCACGGCACCGACCAGGGGATCAAGCTCGAGAGGACGGCCCGCCTCAAGGTCCTGCAACATCGAGGTCTTGTGGGGACCCACTCTTGCCGCGGCCGCGATTCGCTGCTCAATCGTAATTCCCGGTTTGATTCCAAGTGCGGCGGCGACATCACCCGCTTCGCTCATGATATGGCCGGCGAGCGTACGGATCTCATTGCACTCGGTCATCTCCTCCAACGTTGCTCCGGTGAGTGCGCTGATCGGATTGAAAGCGACGTTCCCCATCAGTTTCACCCAAAGGTCCTGTCGTATGTCACTCCGCACGGAGCACTTTATCCCGGCATTTTTGAATACGGCCGCGAGCGCTTCGCAGCGCGGGCTGTGACCCCCATCCAATTCACCGATCGAAAGCCGTGTGTTCTCCAGGTACTCGATAACCCCCGGCTCGCTGATGATCGTCGAGCAATACATGACACATCCGATCACTCGATCAATATCGATATGGGTGGAGATCGTGCCGCCGGGATCGACCGTCTCGAGTCGGGTGCCCTCCCAGGGACCGCCATGACGGAAGAAATACCACCAGGGGATTCCGTTCTGCATGCAAACGACTGCCGTGTCGGGTCCAGTAAGCGGGCCGAGCTTCGGAGCCACGTCGGTCAGGCTGTGTGCCTTGACCGTTAACAGCACGACATCGACGGCGCCGATCGAGGCCGGATCATCGGTTGCCGGCGGGAAGACGGCAAATTCACCCAGTGATCCCCGCACGCGAATTCCATGCTGTTGCATCGCTCGGAGGTGCGGCCCTCGCGCTATGAGCGACACGTCTTCGCCTGCCTTCGCCATTAGGGCACCAAAGAAGGCCCCGATGGCCCCCGCTCCCATGACCGCGAATTTCATCGACCCGCTATCCTCTAATCTGCTTCGCAACCAGACGCCGTTGAATCTTCCCGGTGACGGTCCTCGGCATCGATTCAAGAATATGGATCACCCGCGGGCATTTGAAATCAGCCAGCAGGGTTCGGCAATGGTTGATCAATTCCTTTTCAGTGACCGGACTCCTGAGCACAACGGCCGCCGCGACCTCCTCTCCGTAGATCCGGTCCGGTACGCCGAAGCAGACGGCTTCAGCCACGGCCGGGTGAGCAAGCAGCGCATCGTCGATCTCCCGCGGCGAGACTTTCTCGCCACCGCGGTTGATCAACTCCTTGATCCGTCCGACCAGCGTAAGATAACCATCCTCACCGAGAAATCCTTCGTCCCCGGTCCTGAACCAGCCATCCACAAACGATTCGGCGTTGGCAAGAGGATTGCCTTCGTAGCCGCCGAAAACATTGGTTCCCCGGATGGCTACTTCGCCACGGACCAGGGAAGGTAGCCGGTTTCCATGGTCATCTAGAATGGTCATCTCCAATCCGGTTTGGCGACCGACTGAACCGGGTTTACGAGTTCCGGGAGGGAGCGGATTCGACGCCATCTGATGCGCAGCCTCCGTCATCCCATAGGCTTCGATAACCGGGATTTCGAATCTGTGTTCCATTTCCTCCATGATTCGAGGCGCCAGGGGCGAGCTGCAGGAGCGGATGAACCGAAGGCCCTCCGCCCCGCGCGGCCTTTCGCCGGGCTTCGACCTCGCAAGGAGCAGCCTGTGGATCGTTGGTACCGCGGAGTACCAGGTGGCATGCTGTTCGCGCACCGTAGGCCAGAAAGAGAGCGGATTGAAACGCGGAACGACCGCGACCGTGCCTCCCGTCAGGAGGGTAGCCAGTGTCGATGCCACCAGGCCATGCACATGGAAAAGCGGCATGACGCAGAGGGAGGTGTCCTCCGGACCGAGGCGATAAGTCGCAGCTACATTCCGCGCCGATGCAACCAGGTTGGCGTGGGTAAGCGGGACCCGTTTGGGCCGGCTCGTCGTGCCGCTGGTGTGCAGCAGTAACGCTATGGAGCCGGTGGACGAAGTCGCATCGCCGCGAGAATTCTGGAGCGGTCCCGCGGAAGCGAATTGGACTTCACCATCGGGCTCCACACCAGCTTCGATGATCAGCGCCAGTCCTTCAGCGGCCCGGCAGGCTTCGCTGCCGCCCCTTCGGGGAACAATCAGGGCTCGGGCGCGGGTATCTGAGAGGAAGAACCTGAACTCATCGAGCTTGTAGCCCGGATTGAGCGGTGCGGCCGTTCCTGCCGTCGCGGCCGACAGAAACGCGACAATCATTTCGAGACCGTTCGGCAAGGCTATCGCGATGCGGTCCTCCGGTTGAAGGCCCAAGCTTCGCAGCCACGCAGACCATCGATCCACCTGGCTTCGAAGTTGTTCGTAACTGACGGCCGGACCGTCTTCGGTGACCTTGACGGCGATCTTCCGTTCATCACCCCGGACGAGCCATTCGCTGATCATGGTGTCACTTCTTCAGTTTATCAATCGCGGCCCGAAGCGCATCGTAGTCGGCCTTGTTGGCCGCTTTGAACTCGAGGTTTCGAAAACGGATGATGCCCTGGCTGTCGATCACGTAAACGGTACGCTTGTTGAGGCCGAATTTCGGTTCATAACTCCCGTACAACCTGGCTACCGCATGATCATGGTCCGAAAGCAGCGGAAATTTCAGATTGTGATGCTTCGCCCACTCCCGGTGAGAAAAGACATAATCCCCGCTGATGCCGAGTATCACGGTACCCAGGCTCTCCAGATCGCCGAAGGCATCACGAAAGGTGCAAACCTCCGTGGTGCACCCCGAGGACCAGTCGGCGGGATAGAACGCCAGCACGACCGTCTTACCTTTGAGTTGTGACAGGCTCATCCCTTCGGCCGGGTTGAATTTCACCACCTCCTGGGTGGCGTAGGGCAGCTTGAAGTCAGGCGCCGGCCCCCCTACTTCCGGAGCCGCGTCTCGACCTCGATTCCAATTTGCGGCGGTGAATCCAGTCGCAAACAGGATCCCGAGCATGGCCACTAGAATCCTCAATCGGTTCAGCATTTAAGCGCTCCTTGTCGTCCTTGTCGTCTTGCCCGGGCCATTGTCACATGGACCTCATGCCACTGAAGCTGAACTGGCATGTTCTCCAAGGGTTTATTTTGCGCATCCGGGTCCCGGGTAGTTTAGCATTGATTCGCAAGTTTCTGGGAAGCTGCATTCAGGGCCAGCCAACACGTTCCCCGCGTTCCTGAACCGTGTCAAGGTATCCTTTGATCTGATGAGTCACTCGTAAAATTGAATGATTGAGGGAGCCTGTCATGAGCGTTTGCGCTGATCTTGCACGAAGTATGGGCGTAAACAGCGGCCGGGCGACACTGAGCCTCGGATGCTGCGGAGCCCGGGCCTACCTCGATGCGATCTCGGATGACATCGCGCTCTGGGTGCTCCCTGGGAACAAGGTCGGACCCTACGCGGAGCGCATCGCCATCTTGTCCAAGTCGAACACCCTACTTACCCAGTTTCATCAATTGCGGCGGAAAGACGTGGAGGACGGCCGGAATCCAACCTACAACGAATCATTGGCCCGGTTGCATGGGTAGGTCCCCTTAGGGGATTGTTGACTCTCGCGAAAGAGTTGTACTCTGGTGAGGATCATCACACCCTGCGATCTTCGCATTATTCCAGAGCGATTATTGTCAACTCTATGAGTGCACGACCGAGCAGGACTCCACGATTTACACATATCCATTCAGTCCTTGGGTGGTTCTTGTGGATCTCGATGACGAGGTGCACGGTGCTCCCCCACTCAAAACTTCATGGGTACCTGCACCGAGTACCTACATGTGTTTTCGAATTGCTGTCCGGGAAGTTGAGTCTTGGCTTTTAACAGACAGTCGACAGATCCGGAATTGGCTGCTAATGCTAATGAATCTGATGGCTTGCGGCGCAGCTGGAATAGAATCGGAGAACTAATTGCACGTTCAAGCCATCCGGGATCACGGTCGGCTATTCCGACAGTCCGACGGCGGAGAGGGCCTTCAAGTTAGGTGGGTTAAACCGGTAGCCGACGCCGACTACGGTTTCGATGAAGTTGTATTGCTCTCCGAGCTTCTTCCGCAGTCTCCGGACGTGGACATCGAGCGTCCGCGTTTCTCCACCGTAGCTGAATCCCCACACGCGATCCAGCAGGAGGTCGCGGGTTAACACCCGTCCCCGGTTCTGCACCAGCAGCCAGAAGAGAGCGAATTCCTTGCGGGTGAGCCGCACTTCCTGGCCCGCGGAAATCACCTGGAAGTTTTCATGATCGACCCGCAACAATCCGTCATCGTAAGGTGCAACCTGTTCAGCCGGATAGGATCGACGGATGAGCGCCCGCACTCGGGCCACGAGCTCCCGCATACTGAACGGCTTTCCCATGTAATCGTCCGCCCCCAGGTCGAGGCAAGTGACCCGGTCATTCTCACCGGTACGAGCCGTCAGGACGAGAACCGGAATCAATCGCGTCATGCTCTCCTGCCTGAGCCGGCGGCAGATCTCCACCCCATTCATCTGCGGCAGGTTCAGATCGAGCAGGATCAGATCGGGAGGGACTTCGAAGGCCTTCTCGAGGCCGCTCTCTCCATCCGCGGCCCAGTCGGTCTTCAATCCCGTCGTGCGCTCCAGGTTATAGGCAATCGACCGGGCGATGTCCGCGTCGTCTTCAATGATCAGGATCCGCCGTTTCACGGTTGGTTTCTATTCGATGCCGACGTGCTTGATGACCCGCCCTTCCACCATGTAAACAACCTGCTCACAGACATTCTTCACGTAATCGGCGATGCGCTCGAGGTGCTTGGCGGCAAAAAGCAGGTGTGTGGCGCGTGAGATCGTCCGCGGGTCCTCGATCATGTAGGTCAGGAGCTCCCGGAAAATCTGATTATAGAGGTCATCGATGCGATGGTCGCGGAGAATCAATGCTCTCGCCTGGCTCACGTCACGCGTGGCAAACGCGTCCATGCTGGCGTGTACCATCTCGACAGCGAGCCGCCCCATCTCCGGAAGATCGATGAAAGGCTTGACCTGGGGCTCCAGGTTCAGGGCCAGGGCATGCCGCGCCACATTGCAGGCATGATCGGCGATGCGTTCGAGTACCGGAGCGATCCGCGCGCAAGTCATGACGAACCGCAGGTCCCCGGCCACGGGCGGCCTCAAGGCCAGCACGTCGATGCACAAATCGTCGATCTCCAACTCGATGGCGTCAATGGCGTCGTCATGATCGACTACGGCGCGTGCTCGCTGACTGTCTCTCGAGATGAAAGCCTGCATGGCCTCGGCGACGGCGCGCTCGGCCTCGCCGCCGATGAGCAGGACCTTATCTCTCAACCGGTTCAAATCATGATCGACTAAGCGGTGTTCAGGCATACATCACTCCTCAGCCAAACCTACCGGTGATGTAATCCTCCGTCATCTGATGTGCCGGTTTGGTGAACATCTTCTCCGTAGGATCAAACTCAATAAGCCGGCCCATCCAGAAGAAGGCGGTATGATCCGAGACACGGGCGGCCTGTTGCATATTGTGCGTGACAATGACGACCGTATATTCCTCCTTCAGTCGCACGATGAGCTCTTCGATTTTCTGCGTCGCAATCGGATCGAGGGCCGAGGCAGGTTCGTCCATTAGGATGACATCGGGACGGATGGCAAGCGCGCGGGCAATGCAGAGACGCTGCTGTTGCCCGCCGGAGAGCCCGAAGGCCGATTCCTTCAACCGGTCCTTCACTTCGTCCCAGAGCGCAGCTTGTTGGAGCGCCTGTTCCACCCGCTCATCGAGCTCCCGCCGGGACCGGACCAGCTGGTTGATGCGCAGGCCATAGGCTACATTCTCGAAAATCGATCTTGGAAACGGATTGGACTTCTGAAAGATCATTCCCACGCGCTGTCGGAGCCTCACGACATCCATGCCGGTCTGGTAGATATCGGTCCCATCGATCTTCACGCGACCCTGGAGACGCGCGTGCGGGATGATGTCGTTCATCCGATTGAGCGTCCGCAGGAGGGTCGATTTGCCGCATCCGGATGGTCCGATGAAGGCGGTGACTCGCCGGCTGGGCATCGTGAGCGATATGTCGAACAATACCTGAACCGGGCCGTAGAAAAAATTCAGTTGCTCGATCGTGACTTTGCTATCCAGGGCGGGCCGCTTCATCGGCTCAGCCGTGGACTTCTCCAGCAAGTTTACAGGCATAGCTAATTTCGCCTTGGTCATCATGGATGAGTACCTGAATATCGGCTGTGGGTGAAAAGCCTTACCGCCAAATTGGTCATGCCGATCATCATTACCAGGACCAGTGCCCCTGCCCAAGCCTGGGCATGCCAGTCATCATACGGGGCCTTCGCGTAATCGTAAATCGTGACCGTCAGCGACGCAACCGGGCGGTCCAGGGCCGTGCTCCAATGGTGGCTCCCCAGGGCGGTAAAAAGCAGCGGCGCCGTCTCGCCGGCGACGCGGGCAATCGCGAGCATTACGCCCGTCGCCACCCCGCCGGCCGCGGATCGCAGCACGACTCCGAGCGTCACGCGCCACTGCGGCGCTCCCAGGGCCAGGGCCCCCTCCCGTAAGGTCTGCGGCACGAGCTGGATGATCTCCTGTGTAGTCCGGGTAATGATCGGGATCATGATGAGGGCGAGCGCCGCACCCCCGGCAAAGGCGGAGAACCGCTTCATCGGCAGGACGATCAGGGTATAGGCAAAAATGCCGACGATGATCGAAGGCGTACCCGCCAGAATGTCCGTGACGAACTCGATGAATCGCCCGAGTTTGTTCTTACCGAACTCGGCCAGATACAGCCCGGCAAGAATCCCTGACGGCAGACCCAGGAGGATGGCAATACCGATCAGCAGCATCGATCCGACAATGGCGTGCGCGATCCCACCACCGGATTCGCCGACCGGTTTCGGCAACTTGGTCAGGAAGTCGATATTCAGCGCGGCGATGCCTTGGGCGACGATATATCCAAGGATCGCGAAAAGGATGGCGAGGACAGCTAGCGCGCAAATGAACGTCGCTCCCGTCATGACGCCATTGACTACCTTTCGGTAACGGAGTGGGTCGATCATACCCGCTGCACCTCTCGAGTCCTTCTCGTTACGCTCCAGACCAAAAGTCGTGCCACCGCATTCACGATTAAAGTTACCAGGAAGAGAATCAGGCCCAACTCAATCAACGCCTGCACGTAAAGCTCATAGGTCGCCTCGTTGAATTCGTTGGCGATCACGCTGGCGATGGTGTAGGAAGGGTCAAAAAGTGAATAGGAGATCTCCGGCCGGTTCCCGATCACCATCGTAACCGCCATGGTCTCCCCGATCGCGCGGCCTAATCCCAAAATCACCGCGCCAGTGAGTCCCGCACGGGCATGTGCCAGGACCACCCTGGTCGTCTCCCAGCGGGTGGCGCCGAGGGAGAGCGCGGCCTCCCGCTGTGTATTAGGCACGGCCTGCAGCACATCGCGGGAAACAGCCGTGATGATCGGGAGGACCATGATCGCGAGGATGATGCCCCCTGCCAACATCCCGATTCCATACGGCGGACCTTGGAACAAAGGAAGGAACCCGAATGTGCTCGCCAGCCACGGCTCAATGTAATTGCGCAACGCCGGCGAGAGAATAAAGATTCCCCAAAGCCCGTAGATCACGCTCGGGATCGCCGCGAGCGTATCCACCAGGAAGGCCACAACGTTTTCCCATCCGCGCGGAGCATGCTCGGACAGGAAAATGGCCACACCGAGACTCAAAGGTACTGCGATGCACAGCGCCAACGTCGATGAGACGATGGTACCGTACACAAAAGGCAGCGCTCCAAACTGCTCCCTGACAGGGTCCCAGGTCCGACCCCACAGAAAACCCCAGCCGAATCGCGCGAGGGCCTGCCGGGCATTCAGCGCGAGGGTGATCAGCATCCAAACGAGGAGGATCAGAATGCTCAGTGCGAAGCAAGCCGTGAGGCGCCGGAACAGGACGTCGCTCCAACGATGCCGGCTGCGCGACCAGCGGGCCATCAGCCCGGACTGTTCATTATCCCGTAGCGCGAGAGAACTCATCAATTCAGCGGTGCAGGAGCGGCTGGTTATTAAAGGAGAGCAGTCTCAGCCTGGTCTCGGTCTTTTTCACCAGGTCATCGGGCAACGGAGCGTACTGGAGCGGCCCGGTGAACTTTTGGCCATCATGAATCGCCCACCAGAGGAAATCCCCCACCGCCTTGCCCTTCTGTTCATCGACCTGTTCGCGAAAAACAAGGATGTAGGTCAGCGCCGAAATGGGATAGACCGCAGGTCCCTCGGCATCGGTGATCGAGACTCGCAAATCGTCAGGAACCTGCGCCGACATACTGGCCGCCGCCGCGGTGATGTTCGCCACCGAAGGCTTGAGAAAAATACCGGACCGATTCCGGATTTCAGCATAGGCGATTTGATTCTGTTCCGCGTATGCAAGTTCCACATATCCGATCGAACCCGCCGTCTGCTTGACCTGGCCCGCCACACCCTCATTCCCCTTTCCGCCGATGCCCGCGGGCCAGTTCACGGAGGTTCCTCTGCCCACGCGTCCTACCCACTCGCTGCTCACCTTGTTGAGATAATCCACGAAGACCGCGGTCGTGCCGCTGCCATCGGTCCGATGAACGACGAGGATGTCTGCATTCGGCATCGACACGCCCGGATTGTGAGCGGAAATCCCTGGATGATTCCACTTGGTGATCTTTCCCAGAAAAATGTCGGCCAGCAGATCGGAAGTGATCTTGAGACCCGAAGCGACCCCCGGAAGATTGTAAATGACGGCGACCGCTCCCAAGGCGCTCGGAATGTGAAGGACTTCCTTCGCGGCCGTCCGGAGCTGTTCATCCGTCATCGGAACGTCACTGGCACCGAAATCCACCGTCCGTTCAGTGAGCTGCTTGATTCCACCCCCGCTGCCGATCGACTGGTAATCGAGGCGGACCCGGGCATTGACCTTGTGGTATTCACTGATCCATTTGGAATAGAGCGGATAGGGAAACGTGGCGCCGGCGCCTTGTAGCGAGACTTCCTCCGCGCCGTCCTTCGTCCCTCCGCACCCGCCAGTGGAGAGGATGAGCAGACACAATAAGAGCATCGAAAGCTGAGTTCGCACAGGAAAAGCCTCAAATCGAAGGAAACTGATCAGTCTACCGCAACCGGGCAGCGGCTTAGTGGAAAATGTAAAAAGGCGAAAACAAAAAATCACTTAGAATGAATTAACCTACCGGAGGAATGTTAAATCCGTGTTAAATCCAAGTCCATCCCCTCCCTCTATAACCGCACTGGTTGAACAACCCAACCTTCGCTCCTGACGTGATCCAAATCCTAGCAGGAACAAGGCATTGTACCGGAAGTGGCGGCTAAAAAGAGAACAACAGCTGACCCAGATACCTGTAGGTGGTCTTGGCTTCTCTCTGCAGGGGGACGAAAAACTGTTCCGCAGGGTTGTTGCCCCGGCGTTCGTTCTGAATGAAGAACAGATTCTGCCACTGCAGGAACCGGGTCAAACCGAGATCAAACCGCAGTGCATGCGTGGCCACATTGACCCCGATACCGGTACCGATGTCATCATCGGTGAACTGCGAAATAAGTGAGTTGGCATCCTTAAGCGCGAACTGATAGAGAAACCGAGTGTCACCGTACTTCCTGACAGCCCCGAGATTAACCGAGGCCAAGAGCGCGTCACGCAATTTCGATGTTCCGGTGTTTCGCGCAACCTGCAAATCAAACCAGAGTGGCATTTCGCGGCTCCCCCACATCAGCCCATTCCGTTCCAGACGATAGGCTGCCCGTACGATCTGGAAGTCCCGCGCGCTGAGGATGGCTCCATCAGCGGTGGTGGTTCCGTTCCCCCGCGCTCCGATCGGACCCGATAGTGCGATGCCCAGCGCGTTACTGACCAGGACCGGGAATCCGCTGGGCAGCGTTGCCAGCTGGATCTGATTGGGATTCAGGAAGATCTGAATGTCGGACGTGAATTGATGCCCCCATCGTTCGTTGACATTCCCCTTGATGACGAAACCGGGATGAAAGAGCTTAGCGGCTCTCACCTTTTGTCCGGGTTGGTAGCCGGCGAGTACGAACGGCGAGGAAGCCGGGAGAATCACGATATTGGGATTGCTGAGAATGTACTCCCCGGCTCGGAACTGGAGCGCATGGACACCGAATCGACTCGAATTGAAGGGAATCGTCAGGATCTGATGGAACCCGTTGAAGCGGACATCGTCGTCCCAGAGGAATCTCATGCCATCGGCGAATACTTCCTCCATCCGGCCCGCACGGAGAGAGAGTCTGGGGTTCGGGTGAAAGTCCACATAGGCCTCTGAAATCGAAAAGGGATGCCTGGCCACCATGCCGGCAAAATCCTGGTCCATGGTCGTGCCGGAATTAAGCGCGCCGGTTGCCAGCTGAAGACGGAAGGAGAAGCGGGGATCGATTTCCTTCTCGATGTTCAGCCGCAGCCGGTACCGGGCGCGAGCGCTCTGCAGCGGCGGGCCAATGGCATTGCCGGAGCGTAACTGTATATCCGCGCGGAGGCGGAAGTCGCCGCTGAACTTGAAACCGCCCAGATTCCTGGAGGTCTCTTCAACTTTCTTAGCGAGCGTTTCCGCCTGGCCTGGTGACGGAGTGGATGACACGCTCGCCGCGTGCTCGATCGACGGCGCCGACTCCGAGACTGCAAGCACCCCATCCAGACCGGTACGATTCTGTCCGGGATATGATCGCCCTTCCGGATCTGCCTCGGGCAGCCGGATTGACGGGTCGTTCGGCGCTAGCCGCTCCCGCAGGAACTGCAGGTTCAGCAAGATGAACTGCCGTTGTTCTTCAAGTGCCTGGCGCAGCTCCTCGATTCGTGCTCCCTGGATGGCGATTTGTTCTCTCAGCCGATCGAGGTCATCGGAATCGGCATCATTTAAGCGGGACCTCACCGCATCACGCTTCGTACCCATTTCGACCTCCGGCCGTGGCCGCCCCTTGGTCGAAATCTCTCCATCGTCCATTCTCAGACTTTCCTTCCCGGTACCCGCTTGCTCGGAGGTCTCTGAGGATTGCACCCGGCGGTCATCCCGGCGTGGACCGGCCGTTGCCGAGCTAATATGGACAACGAGCGTTAAACCTGCGGAAATCAGGAGCATGACATAGAATCTTATTGCGAACATGATGATCTTCCCCCTCCTGGTGACGACTTGCCCGACCGGCAAGCATGTTCGATGTATCAGGTCAGGCACTATCTCAATTTTCCAAGTCCGCCAAATGATTGCCCAACTGTGGATCACAGGGTGATCAAGCTCATGGATCTCGAGAACAGATAAAGGGTTGGAAGTTATCCCGCAATCACGAAGTATGCAACGTGTCCGTCGCGTTGAACGGCTCTTCGGCCGCAATCCATCCGGTCACCAAAGGCACTGTTCCCGGCCAAGGTGAGCAAGAACCTGGCGGAGGCGGGACAATTCTTGGTCCACAGACACCAGCTGACGTATGACCAGTGTCACGAGCAAGACTGGAGGCACCAATGTGAATTGGAGCAAGGAGGGATCCCGTCAATGAGCGCACTAGGCACGTGCTACACCCGGCCCCACGGCTCCCGCAGCGGAGAAGTATCGCTTCTCAAATCTGAGCGCTACGGTTACCAGCGAGATTAATACCGGCACTTCAACCAGTGGCCCGATGACGGTCGCGAACGCGGCGCCACTATGGATGCCAAACGTAGCGATTGCGACGGCGATGGCCAGCTCAAAATTGTTCGATGCCGCCGTGAACGACAGCGTCGTGGTCTCCGCGTAGTTTGCGCCGACCCGCTTGCTCATCCAGAAGGAGGCAAGGAACATCAGCACGAAGTAAACAGCCAGGGGTGTGGCGACCCGCACCACATCGAACGGGAGCTCTACGATCATTTCGCCCTTCAACGAGAACATCACCACGATCGTGAACAGCAGCGAGATCAGCGTGATCGGGCTGATCCTCGGGATGAACTTTGTCTGATACCAATCCTTGCCTTTGACCCGGGTGAGGGCGAAGCGCGTGATAAACCCGGCGATGAAGGGAATGCCGAGGTAAATGAAGACGCTTTCGGCGATATCTCCCATTGAAATGTTCACATGCACCGCAGTCATTCCAAACCATCCCGGTAATACAGCTAGGAAGAAGTAGGCGTATATGGAGAAGAACAACACCTGGAAGATCGAGTTGAAGGCCACCAGGCCCGCGCAGTATTCGCGGTCGCCCCGCGCCAGATCGTTCCAGACGATGACCATGGCGATGCATCGCGCCAGACCGATGAGAATCAGGCCGGTCATGTATTCAGGTTTGTCTGGCAGGAAGGTCACAGCCAGTCCGAACATCAGGATGGGACCGACGACCCAGTTCTGGATCAGGGAGAGCGCGAGTACCCTGCGACGTCCAAAAACCCGGCCCATCTCCTCATACTTGACCTTGGCCAAGGGAGGATACATCATCAGGATCAGTCCGATGGCGATCGGAATCGAAGTGGTTCCAACATTAAACCGGTTCAGCAACGGCACGACGCCGGGGACCAGGTACCCCGCAGCGACGCCTGCGATCATCGCGGAGAAAATCCAGAGCGTTAGATACCTGTCCAGGAACGAGAGGCGGGAAGCGACGGCTGTGTTCATGACTACACCTCGGCCAATAGAATCGAGTTGGTCGCGAGACCTCTGAGTCTCTCGGGCCCCACCGGAGCCTCGGCCTTCCACGGAATCAGAGCCACGCGGCTACTATATCGATCGCCTACCTCAGCAATGTACGGCAACTCGCGGCTTCCGCGCTCGACCAGCGCCGGATCGCGGAATGCGTCGCCGGAAAAGCTCTGGTTGATGACCCAGGCAAATGGCTCGATGCCTGCCCGCAGCAGATCCTGCTGCAACCGCCCCGCCTCGTGCACGGGGGTCGCCTCCGGCAAGGTCACGAGAAGGATCCGGGTAAAGTTCCGGTCGCGCAGACGCGGCAGTAACTCCAAGACAGCTTCGGGCAGGTCGCTCATCAGGATCGGCCCGAGGAGTTTGTTCATGTAGGTCTCGAGCCAGAACGAAACCTCCGGGATGGCCAGGACACTGGCGATCACCAAGGCCGCCAGGACCGAGTAGGCCAGGGTTCTCCCAAGAGTGTAAAAAATTCCGGTCAGAAAAACTTGCTGCGGGGAAGACAGGTCTTTCCCGATGAAGGACATCACTGCAATATTGGTTGCCAGTGGGCAAGGACTTATCGAGGTTAGAATGCCCAGCCAGAGCGCGGAGACTACACCGATCGCGAGGCTGTCCATCAGCCACCTCCGAGGTAGGCCCGTACATTCGTCTGAACGTAGTGGATGAACTGGTCTCTCGTGCCAACCAGGCTCCACTCCTTAATGACTGAATTTCGGTCATCAATGGTTATTTGGCCAAATCGCCATATATCAATCAAAAAAAAGCAAATCAACTAATCTCAACGAGTTGCAACTGCTCTTTCGCCACGGACTCGATAATTTGACTGACGCATTCGAAAAAGTGGAGGACGCATGGAATCCGCAAGCGATATATCACCTGTGCTCCGCGCTTTTCCGCGTCCACGATGCCCGCGTTCTTTAATATTGATAAGTGCTTGGAGACGGTCGAAAAGTCGGCACCCACCATGTCCCTCAAATCGCAAACGCATCGCTCGCTCCTGGATAGCTCGTCAACAATGAACAAACGAGTGGGGTGCGCGAGTGCCTTGATCACGTTTGCGCGTGCCTGGTACTGGTTGAAGAGTTTCCGTTCCATAATTAACCATTTGGTAATTTAGCCAAATAACCAAATAATGTCAAGTAGAATTTCAACGCCAATCCGATTCCTGCATGAGGTAGGTCTTCAAACGGGGAAGTTCCACGGCCCCCGCTGCGGTGCGAGAGCCGCTGGATGGGGAGCGTCGCTCCTGAAGATGGCGTAATCGATTCCCGGACCGATCATCCCGGTCGCGCCTGCTTGTCCTGAGCGAACCGGAGAGATGCATTGACCCCATACCCGGGAGCGCGTTCAGTTAATCGACGATAAAATTGCAGAGCTTGAACTGACCATCCATTTCCAGGATCGATCCGAATAGTTTGAGCTCGCGCTCGCGTCCTTCGTCGTCCCCGACAACAACCCGGCAATCCTCATGGACTTTGAGACTCTTGTAGGCGGTTGTTCCCCTGACACACCGTAGGCGGACCAATTGGTATTTCCTGCCCGCATGCGCTCCCAAGGTCTGACTGAGCTTGTTCAGGCTGCTCGGTCCGAACGTGTTCCAGACCCAGTCGCACGTCAGGTTCGGTGTCTCACTGGAAGGCAGTTCAGGCCAGAGGATATCGCAGAATTCTTCTTTTGTAAGCGCCAGGTTCTTGAGGCTCCCGCCATCGTTACGGGCGAGGGCCTCAAGCACCTGTTCAACCAGGACCTCCGGGCTCGGCTGGGCGTTCGGCATCATTCGCGGCTCCCTACCCATGATGCTGCAGCCCGACGAGAACAGAAGGCCCAGGATGCACAGCGCGAGAGCGGAAGCGCGGCTTTCGGTAAATTTCCAGGTCATCCTGAACATGGCTCTCTCGCACTCGCGCGTTGCCCGCCGTAGAAGCCGGGCGTGTGTGGTTGAAATTCCCTAGTTCCTGACGACGCTGATCCAGGCGGCCTGGGTCCAGTCATTCTGAGGATCGACACCCCCCATGAATGCAACCGGGGTGAAGAACCCATCGGCCGGAGGAACGGCGACGTTGCTCGCATCGAGCGCCGGCGATCCCTCCAACGGACGAAAATCAGGGGCGGTCAGATTCCGCGGATCCCGCAGCAGGGGATCGGAACGCAGGATCGTGGCCACCTGGCTTAACATTAAATCGCTCACACCCGCCTGGAAATTTGGGTTGTTGTTGAAGAAGATCGAGTTGGTGATCGTGAGTTCGCCGCTGCCAGCACGAGCCTGTGCCACTCCGCCCTGGATATCGATTCCGGCGCCCTTGTAGTTGACCACGATGAAGTTCCTTAGGTCTCCGGCGGTGCCCCTGCGGAGTACAATGCCGGCCGTGCCGCCGCCCGGGCCCTTGTCGCCGACGATGGTGAAATTGTAGAGCTGCGGATCGGAGACGGGCAGGAGATTGTTGTTATTCTCATTGTTGTCCGCTTCGATACCCCGGTCGGAGGCGGGATCGACCGTGTTGTCGGCTTGGATCACCACGAACTGGACCTTCCCAACGTAACCGATCTGCCAGTCGAATCCGTCGTCGCCCGTTCCGGTCGCGAGGATGTACTTTACGTTTACCGTACCGCCGAAAAACTCAATGCCGTCATCCGCGCCCCGGTTGACGTGGATGTGATCGACTCTCGTCCCATCACCAACCCCGGCGAGCGTGAAATTGTTGATCTCGGCGTCGGGAGCAACCGGGAAGCCCGCGAATTCGATGCGGACATAACGAATGATACCGCTATTGTCGTGCGGGTCGGGATCGGCTCCGCCGCCATAGGTGCCGGTGATGCCGGTCTCTCCAAGTTCCTGACCTCCCGGAGTATTGATCGGGGCCCGGCCGTTGATCCACAATCCACCCCAGTCCCGGGGGCTGCGGAACCCGGGTTCCTGCGAGCTGGTGAAGACGATCGGCGCCGCCGGTGTTCCTTCCGCCATGAGCTTCGCGCCCCGCTCAATGACGAGGAAGCTGCGATCCAGCCCTTTGATGGTCGTTCCGGGCTGAATCGTAAGGATGGCGGGTTCCTTGACAAAGACGGCGCCGTTGAGGAGATACGTGTTGGTCGACGTCCAGGTCACGCTGGAGGTGATGTCGCCGGTTACGACGATGATCGCTGATCCATCGGCCGCGACCGAGCGGGTCAAGGGTGTGAAGAGTGAGGCCAGGATCAGGATGAGCCCGGCCGAGGCGCTGATCACTTTCAGGTTCATAGGGTTTTTCTCCGATTCGGATGTCACTGCAAAGGGATATTCTGCCGGCGACAATCAAAAGAAAGTGTAGGAGAGGCTGACACTGAACGAACGACCCCGGCGGAAATACCAGTACGGAATTGGACCCTGATTGAATCGCACTTCCCGATCGATCAGATTCTCTCCGGAGAATTTCGCCTCCATGCGCTTGGCCTCACCCAGAAACCTCTTCGAAACGAAGAGGTCGAGCGTAGGAAATCCTTTTTCGCGGATGTCGGGCAGGCCATAGGCACCCACATCGCTGATGCGCTCCCCGACGTAATTGACCATCGTCCTCGCCTCCAGATTCCAGCGAGGGATCTCGTAGTGTACGGTGGCGTTCAGGACATTCGCCGATTGACCCACCAGGGGTCGCTTAAGCGACGTCACGACCGAGATTTCCTGTTCACCAATCTCCACGGTGGAGTTCACGTAGGTGTAATTGAACATCACGCTCAGGTTTTCCAATCGCGGGGAGAGCGCCCCGAGCCGCTTGCGGAACTCCACTTCCAGCCCGCGGTTCTTCGCGGCCCGCACGTTGCGATACGAAATGACGGTCAGTTCATTCGAGGGTTGAATGACCTGTTCGACCGGGTTCGTGAAGTCCTTGTAAAAGAAACTGACCGCGATCAACTTCTGCGGCGCGAAGAACCATTCCCAGCGCAGGTCGTAGTTCCGGATTTTCGTGCGGACCAGGTTAGGATTGCCCACGGCCGAGGGACCGCCGGTCACATCGGTGAATTCGAAGGGACTGAGTTCCCGGAACTGGGGCCGGGAGACCGTCTGGCTGTAGCCGGCGCGCAGATTGATATTCCCGGTGAATCCGTAAACCAGGCCAATGCTGGGGAGAAGATCGGTAGTCTCCTGTCCCGCCGTCACGGTCGCGGGGTCGCGGCTGATGGGCGTGAAGGTCAAGACCTGCTGGTCGGATCGCTCCACCCGGAGACCGCCGATGACCCGCCACTTCCTGAGTGTAAAATCGGCCATCCCATACCCGGCCCAGATGTCGTGCCTGCCCGTGTAGGCATCGGTCTGCCGAGTTTCTTCAAAGATCTCAAAGCCATCCGGCCGGATGTTCCCGGGCGCGAGCAGCTGCTCGGCCGGCGAGTAAAAATCGAGACCTTTTATCCCTCGGGTGTTAAATCGAAACCGGCGTGAGAGAAAGCCGCGATCGCGGTTGCTGAAGGATCCCCCGGCCTTGATATTGAGCGTCACATTCGGAAAAAAGAAGAACGTACTCCAATCTACCGCCGGCTCGCGGAGGTTCTCACTCATCGTGTTGAACATCCGTAAGCTGCTCTGTAACTGGCTGTAAAACTTGAACCGCTGGACCGATTGATCGAATTCGTAAATGTTCTCTCGAAGGTCGGGCTCATCGAGCGTCGCGCGCGAATAGTTCCACCGCCAGGCCAGGACACTGTTTCCGAATGCGGGAAAGACATGCTCGCCCGAGAGCTGGCCTGAATAAATCCCTTCCTGCAGGTAGCGAAGGCGCTCATCCCGAATCGGCGTACCGCGGCTTTCGTACCATCCTACGTAAGTTCGCGTACTCCGGTTGCCCTCGTGTGTGTAGAAGTTCTTGAACATCAGGTTATGATTCGTGCTCAACCGGTACGCGACGTTCGCGGTTCCTCCGAGGCGCACGGCGTTCGAACCCGAGGTGTAACCCTTCAGGAACTCATTGGTGATAAATTCGTCCGGAACACTTCCCTGCAGCGTAGAGACCAATCCGTTGTCACGGACGAATCCGTCGCTGGCGAAAACGCTTCTTGGGATGAGGTGGCCGCCACGGCCCAGTACGTAGTAGAGGCGGTTCTCCTCAAGGGTATGCAGTTGGTTGGAGTAGGTGAGCCCTCCCACGAAGCCCCACTTGCCGATCGTCGTGCCTCCGGACACGCTGTAACTCTGGTTTGCGCGGGCGTGAACGTGGTCGGGTTCCAAAATTGGTTCGAAGGCCCGGCCGAAGGTCTGAAGCTGTTGCGGCGAAAATCCGGGTGTGAAGGGCGTGCCGCGAATCAGCCGCTCATCGGCGGGAATGATACTCGGCAACGATCGGCGGCCGGCTCCGAATCCCAGCCAGTCAAGCCGATCGGACGGATACGTAACGAAATCCCGGAAACTGGTCTGCGAGTTGGCCCCAGCCGTTATCGAAACTTTCAAGGAGCTGCCCTGCGGAAAGTCTTTCGCCGCGATCTTAACCAGTCCGCCGGAGAACTCTCCCGGCTGGTCGGGTGTGAAGGTCTTGAACACCTTCACATTCTCCAGCATCTGGGCCGGCATGAGATCCATGGGGACAACGCGACGGTCCGGGTCGGTGGTGGGCAACAGGGAATCATTCAAGACGGTATTGCTGTAACGTTCACCCAACCCGCGCACGTATACGTACTTGTCCTGTACGACCGAAATCCCCACCACTCGCTGCAGGATTCCGGCTGCATTGGAACTGGTGTCCTGGCTCATTTCCCTCGCACTGATCACGTCGCTCATGACGCCCGCGGCTTTGCGGTCCGCGAGGAGCCCAGCCTCTGATCCGCTGCCGCCGTTCTCGGCCGTCACGACAACTTCCCCGAGCGTCATGCCTTCCGAGCTCAAGGCCGCTTCAACGCCGGTCGTTTGATTGGCATGAACGATGACACTGCTCAACAGGTGCTCCTGATAGCCGGAACGGTTGACTCGAACTTGATAAGTGCCGGGTTTGAGACGGAAGGTGAAGTTGCCATCCAGGTCGGTCTCGACGGCAATCGTCGTTCCCGGCACCATAACCGTCGCGTTGGTAATATTGCGGTTGGTGGAGACATCCACCACCACGCCGGCGACCGTCCCCTGATCATTTCCTTCAGGAGGAGTGGATCCGGGGGCCGACGCGCAAACCAGACAACTCAGAACTAAAACGAGGATCAATTTAGCGGGCCTGGAGATCAAAGTTCTGCTCATAGGTAGACATCCTCTCGCACTTCTCCCTCCTTGAAGCCGAACTTGGAAACCACCAACGATACCTCATATGCCGCAGTACCGGATGCACTCTATGCCCGCGGGGTAACCTGATTGTTACGTAGATGTTAATTCAATGTGAACATTCGTGATGGCAGAGAGCCATCCGGTTCGGGAAAGTGGAATTTCGCGTTCGACAGCGGGGGTGTACTCATCGAACCACCTACTGCCAAGAATTTTAGGGAGAGACGACGAGGCTGACGGGTTTACCCCAGCAGGGAGAGGAGGTGGTCCGGGCGCAGGAAAAAGAGGAGCGTCCCTTTTCCCCGGGCGGCCCGGGCTGGAAAATCCAGCCCCATCGCCGCGCTCTTCTTGAATTTGATCGCGATCGAGCCATCCGGATGAAGCAGCGCGGCGGCCAGTCTGCCGAGATGAGGCTCATGCCCCACGCAGGCCACGCTGCACTCGGAAGGCAGCGGCTTGAGCGCGGCGATCAGTCCGTCGATCGAAAAGGCTTCGCCCAATAACGGGCTCTCGAAAAGCGCGCCTGTGAATCCCATTTCCCGTGCAGTGATCTCGGCGGTCTCTTTCGCGCGCAATATCGGGCTCGTCCATATATGATCGAGGTCGACGGACATCTTAGCCAGCGCGCCCGCGATCCGTTTGTGCTCACGCCGACCCTCCCGGGTCAGTGGCCGGGTCCGATCATCGGGATACTTCGGATCGTCGCGATTGCCTGCCTTGGCGTGGCGGATCAGGATCAGTCTCATTATTTACTCCCGGTCGGCATGGGTTCAATCCCTCCGCGGAGCGAGTGGGCCCACTAAATGCTAGGTCGATTCTGAGTCGACAACAAGCCCTACGGGGGGTACCGGGTCGGTTCAGCGTTCAAGCTTTAGCTTGTACCCAGCGGAGGCCAACCTAAAGGTTGAACTCCAAGCGCGAATCGCGTGACTTGAAAACCCGGTTGGGCTGATAATCGATCCGGTTCTGCATGACTACGGTGCTTCTAACAGCTTTGGTGGCCGGGGGCCTCGTGACCCTGATCTTTCTTCGTCGTGAACGCATGCGGCAGCGAGCCTGGAAACTTGACCTGGCGGGACGTGTTCCGAAACTGGAAGGCGCCCTGGACGATCAGGACATCCGATACGAAGTGCTCCGGCAGTTCGATCTTCTCTCGGGGCGGATCCTGGCGGAGCAGGAGCGTCGGGCCTGGTTGCAGTCGATTCTCGACCGGGCGCACGACGGCGTAGTAGTCGTCGACCTGGACCTCAAATTGTTTTTCGCCAACACCGCGGCGGCAGCGATATTTCATCAGCCGGCTGACGCGCTACGAGGGAAACGGCTTGCCGAGGTAACGCGGGAGAAGCCGATCTACGACGCCTTTCAGGCCGCCGTCATGAGTCAGACGCGCTACGAGGGTCAGGTGACGGTATACGCCGGCGTGGAAGCGCGATCATTCTCGCTGAGGATCACCCCGCTGCCGGGAAACCGCGCGGCGGGTGTGTTCCTCGATATCACCCGCCTTGAGGAATTGGAGCGAGTCCGGCAGGAGTTCCTTACCAACGTCTCGCACGAATTGCGGACCCCGATCACCTCGATCACGGCTTATGCGGATACGCTTCTGGACGGCGGATTGGAGGATGAGGAGAACAACACCCGCTTTTTGGAAACCATACGACGCAACGCTCAGCGATTGACCAACCTGGTGGAGGATATATCCTCCCTCTCGGCCATCGAGTCTGGTAGTCTCCGCCTGGAACCCTGCGCGGTCGACCTGTCGCAAGTGGTAGCGGAGATCGCCGGGACGCTCTCGCCTCGCGCGCAGGAATTCAACGTGGCCATCCGATGCGACGTGCCTCCGGGACTGATGATTCTGGCCGATCCGAAGCGATTCGAAGAGGTCTTGCTCAATCTTGCGGATAACGGGATTAAGTTCAACCAGTCCGGAGGGGAGGTTTGCATTCGTGCTTCCCGGGACGGTCAGGTGGTGGTCATCGACATCGAGGATTCGGGGATCGGGATATCCAGTTCCGACTTGCCCCGCATCTTCGAGCGGTTCTACCGTGCTGACAAGTCGCGATCTACCGAACGCGGCGGAACCGGCCTCGGGCTTTCCATTGTGAAGCACCTGGTGCGCGCCCAGGGCGCGCAGATCGAGGTGGAGAGCCAGCCGGCGCGTGGGTCGCGATTCACCTTGAGGTGGCCGGTCTTCGTCCCCGAGAGGGAGCAGGTTGAGCCTGAACCGTGAGCGCGTGGAGCAGTCTGGCCCGTATGCGGGACCGACCCATCCTGCGCCAATTTGATAGAAACCTCCGGTACAGGAGGTCACGTTCCCGCTGGTAGTCCGTAGCCAGTTTCGCGAGTGCCCGCTCCTCCAGCACTCTGCCCTTCGGGTATCCGGATGAATTCCGAGCCCTGGCGGGCACGGCAATGACCTTCGCACGATAATCGGCCAGTCGCTCCAGTGCCATGTCCCGATCATGCAACTGTCCAAGGATGTCCTGAGCGTTCTTGATCTCTGCCAGCACGTCGTGGAATTCAGCGCCGAGAAGGGGTGCGTAAATCTCCATGGAGTATCGGAGACGCTTGATGGCGATTCGAAACCGGTGAAGCGCCTCCGCACGGCCGCGCTTCATCACCGGGCGCACCCTTGACCAGGTCTCACGAAGACGGACGGAGAGGATTTTCGCAGCCGCTTGTCCGAGGGTCTCCGCCGGACCGACGGAGGGGAGCTTCACGGCTTTCATGCCACGATCACCTGCCTCCGGGCTTCAGCCAACGATGGAACCGCTTCTCGAATTCCATCTCGTCGAGCTGGCCGAGTAACGACGTCAATTCCCGGTGCCGAAGGGTACGCTCCCGCCGGTATCTGCGGATGAGCGGGTCCACGCCCGTGCGCAGCCGCGGCGGAAGCTTAGTTCGTTTGATCTGGAGCGATCCCAGAAGAACATCCAGGACGCGGACGGCCCCGAGGGCGTCGGTGAGGGCGCGGAGACGCCGTCTCAGCTTTCGTTCCCCCTTTTCCGGGAGCGCGCCGCTCAAATCGGCCAAGGCCGCCCGCAATCGGCGGGAGGCCACGCGCATCTGGTGCACACCCTCAGGATCCGCGCGGGTGAGCACAACCGGCTTCCGTTTCCACATGCTCTCAAGGCGCCGCCGGATGAGCTGGCTGGCGCATTGGTGGAGGGGCGTCGCGAGCGTGACGCCGTCTTCAGGCTTAAACTTGACCATCGGGCAGGGTCCGCGGGCTTCGTCTGATCTGCCGTCCCGTCGGGCCCGGAAAATTGCAAGCCGTCGGCGTCAGGCGACTTGTGAAAGCTCAGGCCGAAATGCGTAATTTTCCCGCCATGGGCCTGGTTGACCATCGCGCATCGAGCAGGCCGTTTGCCCGCAGCGAGCTGAGCAGCACCCCCTCGCGAAGGGCCCAGGGGCAAGTCGTCAGCCGATCGAGGCCGATCGCCGCCATGGTCTCCTCGAGCAACAATCCGCCGGCCACGATGATATCGGCCCGCCGTCCGGGGAGTCCGGGCAGTTCCGATCGCTGCGCCAGCGCCAGCTTGCAGAGGCGCCGGTTCAAGTCCTGAAGCGCTTGAGTGCCGAACGCCAGTCCCGCCCGGCGCAAATCACCCGGCGAATCTCCGGTCCACAAGCACATCCTTGCCAGCGCGCGAATCGTGCCTGAAGTGCCGACTACCCGGTCGAACCCTTCGGCCCTGATGCTGGCCGCCGGCTCTTCGAGCAGCCGCCGTACATAACGGCGGAGTTGTGCAAGTTCTTCCCGGGCGGGCGGATCACTCTCGAGGAATCGCTCGGTGAGGCGCACCGATCCCAGCTTGAGGGAGTTGAGATAGGAGGGTTTGCCGGCTGACGTGACGATCAACTCGGTGCTCCCGCCGCCGATGTCGATGATCAGATCCTTCAGCGCGTGGGATCGATTGAAGCGGGAGACGGCGAGGGCGATCAGACGCCCTTCCTCTTCCCCCGACAGCACGCGGACGACGATCCCGGTTTCCCGCCTGACGCGCTCCAGAAGGTGCTGCCGGTTCTGCGACTCGCGAATCGCGCTCGTGGCGACGGCCGTGATTTCGTCTACCTCGTATTTCCGGCACTTCCCCGAAAACCGTCTCAGTGCGCGCAAGGCCCGGTCCGCGGCTGCGGTCGGAATCTTTCCCGACTGGAGCGATCCCGAACCCAGGCGGATCATTTTCTTCTCCTTATGGAGGACGTGAAAGCGGTGGGTAGGATCAGCGCGAACGATGAGGAGGTGAAGTGAGTTCGATCCAATATCGATCGCGGCAATGCGCATGGATGTCTACGGAACTTCGGCCGGTTCAGCAGCGAGATCCAACATGGGCTTTGTCCTGATCAACGGCGTGATCGCCTCCTGCAATTTGCCGAACGTCTCTTCAATCGTACCTGAACCGTCGATAATCTTAAAGTCATAAGATTCAGCCATCCGGTCGAATTCGCGAAGGAGCCCGGTCTGGTAACTGACGAAGCTGTCATAGAGATCCTCGCCGAGTCGAAGATCCATGCCCGATTCCCAATAATCGAACCCCGAGGTATGCAGGACGCGAGGGGTCAGGTCGTCGAGGGAAATCCTGAGATAGAGAATGACGTCCGGTTTCAGCGCGAAGCTGTAAACCTGTTTGATCCACTCCGGTGAAGCTCCCCGGACGATCGCACGCGCGATCATCGAGTATATGTAACGGTCGGTGAGCACGATGAAGCCCGCCCGCAACGCCGGGATCATTTCGTTCTCCAGCCGGTCGGCGAAGTCCGTGGCGTAGTAAAGGCTCAGCGCGATTCCGCCCAGCGTGTGACCCTCCTTAGCGCGCTTAATGCCTTTGCCGGCGAGGGCGGATCGCGCCATGCCGGTGTCCATCACCGCATGACCGGAGTGCTCGAGCCATGGTCTTAACAGCGAAACTTGTGTCGAGCGACCCACGCCATCCGTGCCCTCGAGCACGATAAGCTTGCCGCTAAGTTCCTCGAGGTCTATCCCCGGTAGCCCTGAACCGTAGAACTCAAATTTACCCACCGCTGTACCCTTACCTTCTTTACGCCGATCAGCTTGCGTTTGATTTGCGCGCGGACCTCGTTTTGTTGCTCCTCGATGGACCGGGTGGCATCGATGACCGTCAGTCCGAATTCCTCGACCATTTTCTCATATTCTTCGATGATGCGCGCTTGAAACAGCCTGAAACTCTCTTCGATATCCTCGCTCAAGTCGAGATCCATCCCGGCTTCGTAATACTTGATGGCATCCCGGCCGCCGAGAATCCGCTTCATGGCGACCTTGAGCGGAACCTGGAAATAGAACCCGATCGTCGGCTTCACGGCGAATTGATAGAGCTTCCGTACCCATCCCGGATCTACTCCACGGACCACATCCCGGGCGAACGCGGTGTAGATGTAACGGTCGGCCAGCACCAGCGCACCCGCCTTCAGCGGCGGTATGATCTCCCGTTCGGTGCGGTCGGCGAAGTCCGTCGCATGAATGAGGCTGAACGTGGTGGGCGTCAGCATGCGCTTCCGCTTTCCACGGCGGGTCGTGTCCTTCACGAGCGGGGAAGAGTTCCACTCACTAAAAAACGTGCCATATCCTTCAGAAGCCAACCATTGCTGGAGAAGGGATAGCTGGGTGGATTTTCCCGAACCGTCGATGCCTTCGACGACAAAGAGGCGGCCGGGGAATCGGTGCTGTCCATAGATCTTCATGCGTACCGATGAAGATAACCTAACATCTATCTCCACGTTTCGCTACCCGTGAACAAGCCGTTGTTCCGGCGTCGCTCCGCGATAGGCTTTGAGGTCGCAACCCGCGAACCTCATCGGGGTCGGGAGACCCCTCCCACCATCAGTGCGACTTCAGATACCCGGCGCACCAATCTAACATGGTGCGATACCAGAGCGCGGCGTTTTTCGGCTTCAGAATCCAGTGGCCTTCATCGGGAAACCGCAGCATCTTCGAGGGCACGCCCTGCCTTTGCAGGGCCGTGAACATCTGCTCGCCTTCGGTGATGGGCACGCGGAAATCGAGTTCACCGTGCGTGATCAGCATTGGTGTCTTGAAGTTTTTGGCATAGAAAACAGGCGAATACCGATTGTACATCTCCGGTTGTTCCCACGGCGGGCCGCCGAATTCCCATTCGGGAAAATGAAGTTCGTCCGTCGACCCGTACATGCTCCACTGATTGGCCAGTCCCGCGTGCGAAATCAGGCACTTGAATTTTGTGCTATGCCCCTCTAGCCAATTGACCACGAAACCGCCAAAGCTCCCGCCCGTAGCACACATGCGTGAAGCGTCGACATAGCCCGTCTGGACCATGTAATCGACGCCGGCCATGATGTCATCAACCACTTTTCCGTCCCAGTCCCGGTTAATCTCGTCGATGAACTTCTGGCCATAACCCGGAGACCCGCGCGGATTGGGAAAGAAGACGACGTAGCCTTCGGCGGCGTATAGTTGGAACTCCGATCGGAACGCATTCCCGAACATCTGCTGGGGACCGCCATGAATCACGACCACCAGCGGATACTTCTTCGCCGGATCAAACCCCGAAGGCTTGATCACGAATCCATGGACCTCGGCTCCACCCGCGCCGCGGTAACGGATCTCCTCACCCTCGAGGGTCCGCACCTGCCTGAAGAACCCTTCATTAATTGCAGTCAGCGGCTGTGGCGTCCTGCCGTCCGTGGTCGCCGTATAGACCTCCGGTGTCCGCGCCAGATCCCGGCGCGTGAAAGCGAGGAGATTTCCGTCACGCGACAGGCAGACGCCCTCGTTCCAAGCCCGGCCGCCCACGACAGTCTTAACGTCATCCCCCTCCAGTGAGACGGTGAAGATAGGGACATTCCCCTGATCTTCGGCGGTGAAATAGAGGCGTTTGCTCCCCGGCGCCCAGTAGAGATTCTGTACCCAGCGATCGAATCCTGCGGTCAAACTCCGAAAGCTGCCCGACTGCCGGTCATAGATCATCAACTCCATGCGGTCCGATTCGTAGTTGTAACGCCGGCCGGCGCGATAGGCGATGAACCGGCCGTCTGGAGAGTAGCGGGGCTGCTGGTCCGGAGCTGTGTTGCTGGTGACGCGTTTCAGGTCACCGCCCGTTACCGGCACGGTGAAGAGATCCCAATTGATGTTACTCCAGGGCGTTTCGGTTCGATTGGCCGCGAAGACCAGTTCCCGGCTGTCGGGAGAGAAATCGTATTCATCGGCCGAAGAGAAGAGCTCGAAGGGGACCGCGTCCCATCGTCCGGGAGTCAGATCCTTCGGTGTCCCTCCTGAAGATGGAACGACGAAGAGATGCGTCCGCGTGCCCTCGTCGTAGGCTACCCAGTGGCGATATTGCAGATGCTCATGTAGCCGCGCTTTGACTGGATCCTTCTCCTTCGCTTCATTCTTCTTCCGGTTGCACGCATCGTCGCCGCCGCAATCGGGATAGACGTCCGAAAGGAAGGCGATCAACTGTCCGTCGGGCGACCAGATGTGCCCGGTCGCGCCGGTGGAAAGCGAAGTGAGTTTCTGCGCCTCGCCTCCGTGAATGTCGATCACAAAGAGCTGGGGCGTGCCCTCGCGGGTCGATTGGAACGCGATCCGGCGTCCGTCGGGTGACCAGCGGGGCCGGTCATCGGACCTGGGGCTGTTGGTAAGCGGTCGTGGCGGGCCGCCGGTGACCGGGACGAGCCAGATATCACTGTTGCCTCGATTGGCATCGAGGTCGACGTTATTGATCACGAACGCCACGGTCTTCCCATCGGGCGAAAGCTGGGGGTCCGACACCCTGGCGAACTTGTAAATCTCCTCGACGGTGAAGGGGCGCTGCTGGGCTGCGAGGACGCAACCGGTGAGGGCTGTAGTGATCAGGATGAGCCATGCCAAGATCTTGTAAGGTTTCATGTGCTTCTGTTCTCCATACGAAATCGGTCCCGAAACCAGCGGGGTGGTATCTGAATCGTGTCAGGCCGCCTTCTTTTCAACTTCCCGCGCCTTCTTCATGGCGGCCTGGATCCGTTCGATAGCTTGGTGGACCGCGCCCTGGAGCATGGGATCGGTTTCTCCCTTGCTCAACTCCTCCAGGGGCGAAAGTGCGCTTTCGTCACCAAGATTACCGAGTGCGCTCACTGTGGTGAGGCGGACGAATGTAGACTGATCCTTCAGGAATCCGATCAACTTCAGGGTGACCTCGCCTCGGCCCTGGCCAAACCGGCCAAGGGCCCTGATCGCCTCCGTCCGTAGCATGCCCGGTTTACCGTACGCCGCAAACTCCATGGCAATCTCCAGAGTGCGCTCATGCTCGATTGCGATCAGCCCGTTCAGACCCGCCGCGCGGATCACCTCCTGATACGAATCCCGCTGAAGCGCCGTCATGACCACGTCTTGTGCCGCCGGCCCGCCGATCTGCGCGAGTGCGGAGACCGCCGCCGCCGAGGCAAAGTAACTGGGATCGTGGGCGAACACGCGCTTGAGCTCCCCGATGGTAGTCTCGTCGTTGTACCGGGCCAGGCCGGTCACCGCGGCCCGTCTGACTTTGGCGTCCGAATCCTTGAGTCCGGAAATCAGGATTGCCCGGATGCGCTCCCCTTCCTGATCCCCGAGCGCGTGAGCAGCCTCGGATCGAACCGCCCAGAATTTGTCTCCCGACATGGCGTTTTGAAGCGCTTCGATGACCTCATCCTCGGCAAGGAAAGCCCTGAGTTCCTCTACCGCCCTGACCCGGTTCAAGGCCTGAGGGTCATGCTTCAATTGATAGAGCCACTCGGCTTTCGATTTCTTGAACTTGACCGTTTTGAGGATCCAGTTGCGGGGATCGAAATTGACCGCCAGCGGCTCCGCACTGGTGGCCAGCGTGAATTCGTGTTCCCTCTGGTCGATCATCACCCGCTCGAGCCGCCTCCCGGTAGCGGAAACGATTTCCACCTCCACCGGGATCCGGAACACGGGCACCTGTTCGTTCGTCTCCTGGACCTGACGCACGCGCAGCCTGATGGCACGCTTCGAAACATCGTAGCGATAACTGACCTCGAACTCCGGCCATCCGGACTTTTCAAGCCACTCCTCGAAGAACCATCCGAGGTCCTGGCCGGTCGCTTCCCTGATGGCGATTTTGAGATCGTTTGTATCTACGCTGCCGAAAGCGTGCTTGCGGATGAAATGTCGCAAGGCTTTCCAGAATCCCTCGTCTCCCAGTACGAAGCGCATCATGTGCACAACCGCCCCGCCCTTGCTATAGGTCGTGATGTCGAACAGCTCTTCAGGATCGTCATACCCGGCGTACACGACCGGACGGAGGCGGTGGCGCGCCTGCATGATGTAGATCTGGTTCTCCTGCCCGCGTGAGTAGCTGGCCTGGTCCCAGCCCAGGTCGTGTTCCTCCCAAAGATTCTCGGAATAACTGGCGAATCCCTCGCTCAGCCACAAGTCCGTCCAGTTTCGAAAAGTAACGGTATTTCCCCACCACTGGTGGGCGATCTCATGGCTGGCGATGTCATCGCTGGTGACGTCGAGCGCCGCCCGCTCATCGTGAATTGCGGTGTCCATCACCGTGGTGGCCGAAGTATTCTCCATCGCGCCAGGAAAACCGCTGGCGAGCACGGTCGCATATTTTTCCCACGGGTATGGAAATCCAATCTTCTCGGCAAAGAACGCCATCATGGCCGGAGTCTTGGCCAGGGTCCGCAAGGTATCGCGGGCTTGTTCCTTCAGGGCGTAATAGACGATAGGAATTCCCTGGTAAGCTTTGTCGTGGATTTCAACGTACTCCGCCGCCGAAACAGTGATGAGGTAGCAGGAGTGCGGTTTCGATTGGGACCAGTGAAAGGTCCGCGTGCCGTCTGAATCCTCCGTCACCGCGATCAACTTCCCGTTGCTCACGGCCGTCAGTGGCCGAGGGACGGTGATCAGTGCCTCGGTCGTGGCCTTGTCATTGGGATGGTCATAGAGCGGAATCCAATGCCGGCTCTCTTCGGCCTCTCCCTGGGACCATAGCTGCTGCGGCCGGTCGGGATAACCCGCATCCGGCCCGATGAACGTGATGCCCTTTTTCGGATTGGTGGTGGAGTAGTCGATGGAGAGGGTAATCGATTCATCCCGCCGATAAGCCCGGTCCAGATGAATCCTCAGCCGCTCTTTCGAGACTTCAAATCGCAAGGGCAACCCGCCGGCGAGTCGAACCTGGGCGATGTCGAGGTTGACCGCATCAAGCTCGACGACCTCAAAGCCATCTATTACCGGCTTGATCGTATGGGTAACGCTTCCCTTTACACTCTTGCGCGCCGGGTCGAACCGGAGGTCCAGCCGGATGTGCTGTTGGTCAAAATCATGATTCCGCCAGTGCCGTTCTTCGAGCGCGCGCCGCGCTGAGGCGATTTCCTCACGTTGGATGACAACCGGATAAGACGGCCGGGCAAAAAGAATTTGAGAAAGGAGTATTAATGCGAGACCGAGTGACGCCGACCCGCGAGAGAACCTGGACTTCATTCGAAAACTCCCGAGTTTCATGCTAGCGAGGAAGCACCTGCGATTCTGCCCCAGGGCCCGGTCGCCCCGCAAGGACCGCAGAGGCGCCGGGAAGAGGGCGAACACCACGACCAGTGAGTTCGACTACCCGCCACGCTCCAATCGATTCAATTTGGGCTTGACGGAGGACCCTTAGCATATGACAATACAATTATATGAAAATACAATCTCAGAAGGGTACCGCTGTTAAGCTTGGCGTAAGCCGACAGGTCGTAATTCCTAAGAAGCTCCACGATGAGCTGGGCTTGGCTCCGGGTGACTACCTCGAAGTTGCCCTTCATGGTCATCGGCTTGTCTTCACCCCGAAGACGCTAATCGAGAAGCGGCTTGCCGAGAGCATCGAGGACATTCGCGCCGGACGTACCCACGGTCCCTTTGCTTCGGCAAAGGAATCGGTTCGTTTTTTGCACAGTGAGGCAAAGAAGAGGAAGAAGGCTGGCTCACCCTGATGCGCACGCATGAGCATGATGTAGTATCGACGCACTTTGTACGCCGCCCGGGGGAGAAATGGCATTGATCGGAAGCAGCGGTTGTCGCACGGTCGGACTAGTGCTGCTGTTCTGCCCTATCCTCTTTTCGGCGGGCTGTGGCCGCGAAGGCGCTCGGGGCCGGTGGGTGCAGCAGCCGACGATGCGTCAGGACGCCTTCTTCGGGCTGCGGTTTATTGACGAGCGAAACGGCTTCCTCGTCGGTTGGGACGGGCTGAGCGAAGGAAAGACTGGAGGGTGGACGGTCATCGTGTCCGACGATTCGGGTCTGACGTGGAAACCGATGACCGGCCAGGCCGAGGCGAAGATTCGAAAGGTATTCTTCCTCACGCCGCAAACCGGATGGGCGATCACGCTGGAGAACCACATTCTCCACACGCAAGATGCCGGGGCGCTCTGGACCGTCCAGCGCTCGGCCGGCGTGATCCAGGCCCGCAACGAATCGATGCCGGAGGGCAAGAAGTTGGTTGAAATGCCCGAGCCGGTGGACCACCTGTTCTTTGTTGATGCAAAGACAGGCTGGGCCTGGGGCGGCGGCCGGCAGCAGCCGGGATTCTCCATGCCCGGCGTGCTGCTTCGGACCGTGGACGGCGGGGCTACCTGGCAGACGCTCGGGTATCCGTTCGGCAATGAAATCGTGGCGCTCGATTTTGTCGACGCCGATCACGGTTGGACCTGCGAGATGAAGGGAAGCAGCTACAAGACCACCGACGGTGGCCGGAGCTGGTCGATGATGACCACGCGGGAAGGATTCACCGGAAACGCGCTGAGTTTCTCCGACACTGAGCATGGCTGGATCGTGGGCAACGGCGGGTACGCGCTGCGGACAAGCAACGGAGGCCGGAGCTGGGAATACCGAAGAGCCGGACATGGCAAGGATCTGCGTGATGTCTGGTTTCTCAACCCTCGCGAAGGCTGGATCGTGGGTAACGGCGGCACGATGCTATACACCAGCAACGGCGGGAACGACTGGCGTGTCGTTGAATCGACCGTCACCACGGATCTCACCCACATTCAATTCCTGACCTCTAATCACGGTTGGGCGGCGGGAAACGGGGGCGTACTCCTTCGGTACGAGGAATTGAAGTAGGCGTTCGTATGGTGATGGTAGTACCCCGGGTTCGTAGTTCCGGCCTCAGCCGGGTCTTGCCCCCCAGGCACTGCCCGCCTATAAGGCGGAACTACGAGCCAGGCTCCACTTTACGGCTATGAGGCGATGCCCGTATAGTTGATGGGATGGCCAACCAATCAACCCGCTCCCATCAACCGACCGGCCCGAGTCTTCGGTCCGATCCGGACGCCCTTGGACACTTCGGCGAATATGGCGGGAGGTTTGTCCCCGAGACGCTGATGCGCGCGTTGGAGGAGTTAACGAGCCAATTCCTTCGGGCGCGTCACGATCCGGAATTTCTCGCTGAGAACGGGGCGCTTCTGCGCCATTATTCGGGACGGCCGACTCCACTGTTCTTCGCCCGGCGGCTGACCGAGCGTTGCGGCGGTGCCAGGATCTACCTCAAACGCGAAGACCTCAATCATACCGGCGCGCACAAGATCAACAATGCCATTGGTCAGATCCTGCTTGCCCGCCGGATGGGCAAACACCGGATCATTGCCGAGACCGGGGCCGGGCAGCACGGGGTGGCCACCGCGACCGTCTGCGCCCTCATGGGGCTGCAGTGCGTCGTCTACATGGGGTCGGAGGACATGCGGCGGCAGGAGCTTAATGTCTTCCGCATGCGCCTGCTCGGCGCCGAGGTGCGAGCGGTCGGGGCCGGAAGCCGCACGCTTAAGGACGCGATCAATGAGGCGTTGCGGGATTGGGTGACCAATGTGGAATCCACCTATTACCTGCTGGGCTCCGCCCTCGGTCCTCACCCGTACCCGCTGATCGTGCGGGAATTCCAGTCGATCATCGGAAGAGAGACCCGAGGGCAGATCATGGAGGCTGAAGGGAAGCTGCCGGATGCATTGGTGGCCTGTGTAGGCGGAGGCAGCAACGCGATCGGCCTGTTCCACGAATTCCTGGATGAGCCCGGAATCCGCATGGTGGGTGTCGAAGCCGGCGGAATGGGACCGGCGCTCGGGCAGCATGCGTCGCGGTTTGACGGCGGCCGCGTCGGCGTTCTCCAGGGAACCCGGAGTTTCATTCTGCAGGACGGCCAGGGGCAGATCGCGAGCACGCACTCGATCTCCGCCGGTCTTGACTACGCCGCCGTAGGTCCGGAACATGCGCTGCTCCACGATCTCGGCCGGGTCGAGTATGCCCGTGCCGGCGACGATGAGGCAATCGAAGCGTTTCAACTCTTAAGCCGGCTCGAAGGCATCATCCCCGCGCTCGAATCGGCTCACGCCGTTGCGCATACGCTCAAGATGGCTCCGTCGATGTCCGCTCGTGAGATCCTGATCGTCAATCTCTCCGGGCGGGGCGACAAGGACGTACAGACGGTGGCTGACAGGCTGGCCGCGGATCCGATCGCGGGGGCGTTTTGATGCCGGGCACGGCAGCGAGACTGGCGAGGGTCGAGGGACAGCGCCCTAATGGGCTGATTCCGTTTATTACCGCAGGCGATCCGGATCTCGAAACCACGGGCGAATTGATTCTCGCCCTGGATCGCGCGGGCGCAGCTGTTCTGGAGCTCGGCGTTCCATTTTCGGACCCGATGGCGGATGGACCCGTGATCCAGCGCGCCTCGGAGAGGGCGCTGAAAAACCGGGTATCGGTCTCTGACTGTCTCGCATTGGCCGGCCAGGCGCGGCGGGAGTGTTCCCTTCCGATCGTGCTCTTCAGTTATTTAAACCCGCTACTCAGTTTCGGGCTGGAGCGCCTCGCCGAGGAGATGTCGGAAAGCAGGATCGAGGGACTGCTGGTCACCGATTTGACGCCGGAGGAGTCGGGCGCCGTCACGCCCGCGTTCCGCGCGCGCGGGATTGATGTCATCTTTCTGGCGGCGCCGACGAGCACGGATGACCGTCTAGAGCTGATCAGCCGGGCCGCCTCCGGGTTCATCTACGCAGTGTCGCGAACCGGGGTGACCGGCGTTCAGGAGAATCTCTCCGAGGCGGCGAGGCAACTCGCCGGCCGGATCCGGAGATTCTCCTCCCTGCCTGTCGCGGTGGGTTTCGGGGTATCCCGCCCCGAACAGGTACGCGAGGTATGGCAATTCGCCGATGCCGCTGTCGTCGGCAGCGCCCTGGTTCGCGAGATTGAGCAACGGCGAGGCCAGGCGGATCTGGTCAAGCGCGTCACGGATTTCTTCAGGTGGCTGAAGGAAGGTTCGGAGGGATGATCGCGTGGACATAGAGGATTGGCGCAAGAGAATCGATGAAGTGGACGGCCAGCTCGTCATCCTGCTCAACGCGCGTTCTCAATACGCCGTCGAGATTGGAAAGATCAAGCACTCCCGCGGGCTGGAGATCTATTCACCTGCGCGCGAAGCCGAGGTCATTGAGCACGTCACGCACTGCAACCCCGGCCCCCTGCCCGATGATGCCATTCGCCGGCTCTTCGAGCGAATTATTGACGAGGCGCGGCGGCTGGAGCGTATCACCATGGCAGGGGATGGGCCTCAACAGGCCTCGTTCGACTCGCCGCCCGAACCCGATCCTCAAGTGAGGTAATTCCATGATTGTCGTAATGGAAGAGAAGGCCACCGAAACCCAAATCAGCAAGGTGATCGACCGACTCACCAACCTCGGTTTCGACACCCACAGGAGCACAGGCGTAACGCGAACGCTTCTGGGCGCGGTAGGGGCCAAGGTGGTGGACACCCGCGAACTTGAACTGCTGGAAGGCGTCGCGGAGGTGGTTCGGATCACGACGCCATACAAACTCTCCTCGCGTGAGTTCAAGCCGGAAGGCATGGAGATCCGGATCGGCGACGTACGGATCGGCGGCGACCGGGTCGTGGTCATGGCGGGTCCGTGCGCGGTGGAGAGCCGCGAACAGGTGGACACGATCGCCTCGTACGTGAGCCGGAGCGGCGCCAGGATTCTCCGCGGCGGCGCCTTCAAGCCGAGAACTTCTCCATACAGTTTCCAGGGACTGGGTGAGGAGGGTTTACGATACCTGCGCGAAGCCGCGGACCGGCATGGTCTCAAGGTCATATCGGAGGTCATGGAGATTTCCCAGATTCCCATGGTGTCCGAATACGCCGACATCCTCCAGGTTGGCGCGCGCAATATGCAGAACTTCAACCTGCTTCGGGAACTCGGCCGCCAGCGAAAACCGGTTATGCTCAAACGGGGTCCGGCGGCTACGATCGAAGAGACGCTGCTCTCCACCGAGTATATCGTCTCCGGTGGTAACAACCAGGTGCTGGTCTGCGAGAGAGGCATTCGTACGTTCGAGACCTCGCTCCGTTACACACTGGACATCTCCGCCATCCCCGTCCTGAAAAAACTGACTTATTTCCCGGTGGTGGCGGATCCCAGCCACGCCACCGGACGCCGCGACAAAGTTATCCCGATGGCCCGCGCTGCGGTGGCCGCAGGCGCCGACGCGCTGATCCTGGAGGTGCATCATGATCCCGACAACGCCCAGTGCGACGGCCCACAAGCGCTCCTGCCCGCGCAGTTTGACGGGCTGATGGGTCAGTTGCGGGTGATCGTATCCGCGATGGGCAGGACGATCTAGGAGGATGTCCGGTCTATTTCGATTTTAGGTCGTCGGCGGACTTGAAGACGGCATCGTCAATGGCGATGCCGAAGGCGATTTCGGTGAATTGGATCTCCTGGACGCGTCGGTCGTTCTCGTAACGCTCCACGCGATATGGCGCGAGGGTATTCTGCACCACGCGAAAATCGAAGTAGGCTTCCTGAATGCGGATGGGTCGCTCATCGCGGGGTAGAGCCACGTCGTATTCAACGCGAAGCACCCGCGACGTCTTGGTGCTGACAAAGTTCCGTAAGGGCGTTCCGGAGCCGGCGACCAGGTCGATGATGTCGACCTCGATACCCGACCGCTTCTCACGACCGACATACTTCAATTCGTGAACCAGCTCACGATTCCGCAACAGGGTTTCGTAGTGGTTGATCAATTCCAACTGAAACATCTGTTCTGCCCGCAGGCGCAGGACGGTAGGTTGGCCGTTCTCGGCCCCCCAGATCTTCTCGCCGTCGTACCCGATGGACAGGATAGGCGCTCCCGGTAGTTCGATATCGACTCGCTTAAAGTCATCCATCTTGCCCAGGGTGCGTTTGAACCGGATCGTGATGCTGCCTTCCCTGTGGGTATCTTCATCGGTAAAGATTTTCAGGATACCCCGAAGCTGCCCCTTCTGACGGAAAAGAGCGAGCGCTCCGGAACCGCCATAGGCGTCTGAAGCCCGGTCGGCAGCCTCCAACGCGCGCTTGTCACCCTTTCTCGTCAGCTTGACCGGCGGGGGCTCCTTATCCTTGCCTTTATCTCTGCCTTTCTCCTGTCCATACGGCAGGTTGCCGCCGATCAACAGCGCGCTCAGGATGGTCACGGCAATGAACCGAAGAAACATTGCGCGATCATCTTAAAGAGATCGGCCTCAGCGAACAAGCCGGCTTCCCGGATCGGCTGTAGGGGGAGGTGGCCCTGCCTCCCCCGGGTTTGCGCCGAGCTGTTTACCCGACTCGATTCTTCCCTGACCGCAAGGACGGGGGAGGCAGGGCCACCTCCCCCTTCCATGAGAAGGCCTCTTGTCAAGCCCGACGTGGCGGGCAGATCCAACGGTCTTTGCTGGTAGTGCTTTCGGGACCACCTCTCACTGCGCCCTTAAGGTCCCCTTGCGTTGTGGCTGTGCGTTCGGTCGGTCATACCTGCTGATCAGGGTTCAGCCCCTCACAGATATCGTGCCTTAATGGCCATGCCTTGCCTTGGCGCTTGATGCCCTCGAGATTCCACCTTTGGCTTGCCCTGCTTCCATTCGCACTTGGGTGTCATCGACCCCTGGGCGACGACGTGCACTATGGTGTTCGACAAGTTCCGGTGCTGCCATCTACAGCCCGACCTCGACCTTACCCGGTTGGGTTCGGTCGTAGAGTCTGGGGGAGGTCCGCAGTCACCGGGACCCGGCAATGCGCTCATGGTATTCCTTGGCATCCTCGTCTAGGCTCGAACGGTTCTCTCTCGGCACTCCTGGCTTCAGGGTTGCCCTAGCCTCCAACCTAACGCTTTGACCTCAGGCGACGGCTTCGACAACCGGCGGTTGGCCCCGGTGATGGCGCCAGGGATCATATTGCTCCCCGCTGACCCATAACCGGTGCAACAACACGGCCAGCTTCCGAGCTACGGCCACCACCGCCCGTTTCTTCGCATTCTTCCCTCCCCGCTCATACCGTTGCATCCCCCATCTGCGCAGGTCGCAATCCGGCCCAAACGGCCCGAGGATGTATTGTCCGCTGCTGACCAGTAACCTTCGCAGCATCCGGTCTCCCGCCTTGCTAATCCGCAACTGCGGCGCTTGATCGCCCGAATCGCTCTGCTTCGGCGTCAGCCCCAGGTATCGACCCACCGTACGCCCTTTCGGAAAACGATGCGGATCCTCCAGCGTCAACACATACGCCAGCGACGTTAACGGCCCGACGCCCGTGATCTGCCGCAGTTGTGCCGTCTCCGGATATTCCGCTTCGCCCATCTTCTCCACTTTCCGATCATATTGCCGAATCTCCTGCGTCAGCCGCTCGATTGTCTGCATCACCGGCTTCAGCGCCGGCTGCAACGCTTCCGGTATGTCCCCGACCCGTTTGTGGAAACCCTCGGCTGAGCCTTTCCGAATCCTCGCCCCCCACGATTTCACCGATCCTCGCACGTGATTGATCAGCGCACTGCGCCCCTGCACCAGCGCATCCCGGGATCTCAACACCGCCAGATCCGCCTGCCCCTTCGCCGCACGATGCCGAAGCGGCCTCAACAGCTTCGTATCCATCCGCCCCAGCCTCGCTAACAGCTCCGGATCGACCCGGTCGCTCTTGCGATCATTCTTCGAGATCAAGTGCACTTGCCGTGCATTGGCCACCACCACCTCGTGCCCCCATTCCTCCAGCTTCCGGCTCACCCACGGCGAGTGCGTCCCCACCTCGATCACGATCCGTGCCCGTTCCATCCCTTTGAACTTCTTCATACCCGCCTGGCTGGTCGCTACCCGCCCTGATTCCACCTCCTGCCCGGCCTCATCCAACACAAAAAAGTGGCTGTACTGATCCCCTAAATCGATTCCAATCGTCCTGCTCGGTATCGTTGCGCTATACTCGGTCATGGCCAGTTTCCTCCTTGGGCTTCGAGCCCGTGATTTTCTCAATCTGGAGACCATTTTACCGGTACTCCGTGGAAACTGGCCTTCTCATACTATCTACAGAATTGGCACTCCATCCGGTTCCTTGGAAATGGTAATACATGGTTGTTCCATCGAAACTGACCCACTACCCGGGTTTCGCAGGAATGTCCGCTGGTGAGAGCATGTGATATGCTTGCGTCTTGCAAGACCAATCTGATCAGGCAAATGAGGGGCTATGGCGACATCCTCACAGGGGGAAGTAACCCAGCTGCTTTTGGACTGGAGGAATGGGGACCAGACAGCCCTTGAGAAACTGGTTCCGATGGTCGATGGGGAGCTGCGCCAGCTCGCCAGTCTCTACATGCGCCGGGAGAGCCCGGGCCACACCTTGCAAACCTCAGCCCTGGTCAATGAGGCGTACCTGAAGCTGATTGATTACAAGAATATCCGCTGGCAGAATCCAGCCCATTTCTTCGGCGTTGCCGCCCAATTGATGCGTCGCGTCCTGGTGGACCATGCCCGGAGTCATCGTCACGCTAAGCGTTGAGGCGGAGCCCTCCGGGTGTCGCTTTGAGACGGCCGAGGTGCTCCAGATTTCACATGCGACGGTAGAACGCGAATGGCAGACTGCTGGCGCATGGCTTTATTGCGAAATCACGAATACAGGGATGAGTGGCGAGTGATGATTGACGAATGATGCGTGAGGAGTGAGGAATGATGAGTCATGGTGTATGACCCCGGAGCGCTGGCAAAAGATCAAGAATGTCTTCCAGTCGGCCCTCGGGCACGAGCCTGAGCAACGATCCGCACTGCTGGACAAAGCCTGCGCGAACGATGACGAGATGCGTGGGAAAGTCGAGGCGATGCTTCATGCGCACGCGGAGGCGGGGAGCTTCATCGAGGCCCCTGCGGTGGATGTAGCGGCTGAGTTAATGGCTGAAGAACAGACCGGGTCAAGGATCGGGGAAGACATCGGTCCCTACCGGATTGTGTCCCGCCTTGGCGCCGGCGGAATGGGAGAGGTCTACCTGGCCCAGGATCATCGGCTGGGGCGTCAGGTGGCGCTGAAACTGCTGCCTGAATACTTCACCACGGATGGCTCGCGGGTTAAGCGCTTTCAGCAGGAGGCGCGGGCGGCCTCGGCGATAAGCCACCCGAACATCGCCACGCTCTATGACATCGGTGACGTGGAGGGTGTGAACTACATCGCGATGGAGTATGTCCGAGGGGAGACGCTGGCAGCCAGGCTCCAGGCCGGCTCACTGGAGAACGCTCAGGTCATCGACATCGGTATCCAGGTAGTGGACGCGCTTAAGGAGGCACACGGGGAAGGCATCATTCACCGGGACATCAAGTCCGGCAACATCATGATCACGCCTGACGGTCGTGTGAAGGTGGTTGACTTCGGGCTGGCCAGAGTGACCCGAACCGAGGAGCCCGCGCTGAGCGGTGACGGCGTACTTGCAACTACAACCGAACCCAGCCTGGTGATGGGTACGGTGGCGTACATGAGTCCGGAGCAGGCGCTGGGACGAGCCTTTGACCAGCGGACCGACCTCATTAGCTTGGGCGTGGTGCTGTACGAGATGACGACTGGGCGTCTGCCGTTTTCCGGCGCCAACGGCAGTGAGACGATCGATAAGATTGTTCACGCTCAGCCGGAAGCCCTCGCCCGCTTCAACTACACCCTCCCGGCCCGGT
>JACQTD010000001.1 GCA_016210985.1 Acidobacteriota bacterium | reverse complement strand
CGGAATGCCGCCAACGTAATGATTTCAAGATAAGACTGACGACTGCACCTTCTCAGGCATCCCTTGGATCAGACACCAGAACCCCATCCATCCAAGGATGTCCGCGTGTTCAATGAGTATTTAGCCGTACAGGGTAACGGCCCCCATCCCACGATCCGGTCGAACCGGACCGGGTAGTCTGCTTCCATCGAGTTTCGGAGAACCGCGTCGGCTATCGTACCACGAACAGCGGTTCGATTGTAAATAAAAATAATGAGAATCCCGCCGGGTATAAGCGAAACGCCGTTTACCGCGACGGTCACTTCCGCGACCCGATGGAGCCCGCGATCCCGAGGGCCGATCCTCATTCGGGGTCCGGCGACTTGAACAATTCTGCGAGCTCATCCCATCTGGAGGTCAATGCGGAGATTCGGGTTTCCAGTTCCGAGAACTCCACCCGTAAGGGGGCAACGCCCTCGCCTTGCCGGTAGGTTGCCGGATCCTGAAGCACTCGAGTGAGTTCATCGTATCTGGCCTGGGCCTGCTCGAGTGTCAGTTCGATCTCTTCCATTTCCGCTCTCAGACTTCGTCCGGAACCCGTGGTGCCTTTACCCTTCGACGGAGGTCGTGCCTTGGAAGGGGCGGACCCCCCCGACGCCTTAGCCTGACCGCGCTTGGAGGCGTGAGGCGTTGCCGTATTCCGGCGGGGCTGTCCTTGGCCCGGACTGGTCCCCGCCGAATGACTCTCCTTCGGCGCGTCCGTTCCATTTTCCGACTTCATTGCAGCCGGCTCCGAGGCGCCGCTCCATACCGCGGCCGAGTCCGGCCCCTCGGGGGGACGGACCGCCTGGTCGGGAATCTCCGAAGCCTGGTGATCCCGTTTTCGGCACCAGAGATAGTAGTCGAAGTCGCCGGGATAGGTGGTCAGGCGACCGTCCTCGACGCGGATGATTTTGTTGGCCACCCTCCGGAGGAAGTAGACGTCATGGCTGATCGTGATCAGGGTGCCCGTGTATTGGGCCAGTGCCTCACAGAGCGCCTCCACCGAGTCGAGATCGAGGTGGGTGGTCGGTTCGTCCATCAGCAAAACGTTGGGCGGGTTGAGCAGCGCCCGAGCGAGCGCCAGCCTGCTCTTCTCGCCGCCGCTCAGCACTTCGACCTTCTTGAAAACATCATCCCCGCTGAAAAGGAAGGCACCGAGAATGGTCCGCACGAACTCCTCGCTCTGGACCCTGCTGCCGGAGAGGGCTGAGGCGAGCGCGGTATCGTTGGGATTGAGCATATCGAGCCGGAACTGGGTGTAGTAGAAGAGCTGGACCGAGGCGCCCAGGCGCCGGTCGCCTGAATCGATCGGGGCCACCCCCGCGAGGATTTTCAGTAGCGTCGATTTCCCCGCCCCGTTCGGCCCGACCAGGGCGATTTTCTCGCCCCGCTCGAGCATCAGGTTCAGGTTCTCATAGACCCGGCGGGCGCCGTAGGACTGAGCGACATGATGAAGTTCGAGGACGCGGCGGGAGGAGCGCTCGGGCTGAGGGAGCTTGAAGTGGACCGTCGCACGCTCAGTCTCGATCCCGATCCGGTCGATCTTGTCGAGCATCTTGATCCGGCTCTGAACCTGCCTCGCTTTAGTGGCCTGATAGCGGAACCGTTCGATGAACCGCTCGTTCTGGGCAATCAGTCGCTCCTGGTTCTTCTGCGCGGCCAGCAGATGCTCGCGGCGGGCATCCCGCTCACGGACGTAGTCCTCATAGGTGCCGGTATACCGGGTGAGTTTGCCCCGCTCCAGCTCGAGGATTCCGGTGACGATGTGGTTGAGAAACTCCCGATCGTGCGAGATGACGACCAGGCATCCCGGGAAGACCGTCAAATACTCCTGAAACCAGAGCAGCGCCTCGAGGTCGAGATGATTCGTCGGTTCGTCGAGCAGCAGCGCGTCGGGCTGCATGAGGAGCAGCCGGGCGAGCGTTGCGCGCATGACCCATCCGCCGCTGAGCTGATGGAGCGGTCGATGAAAGTCGCTCGTCTTGAATCCGAGTCCGACCAGGATCTTCTCGGCGCGGTGTTCCAGTTCATAGGCGCCCAACTGTTCCAGCCGATCCTGGCAGCGGCCGTACGACCTCAGCAGCTCCTCCGACCCAGGCCCCTCTCCCACCTTCGAGAGCTGGGCCTCGAGTTCCCTGAGCTGTTCCTCGACCGATTCCAGCTCGGGCGAAATGCGCATGACGAAGTCCAAAACGTACAACGACTCGCCGGGCAACATTTCCTGGGCCAGGTAACCGATGCGCAGACCCCTGGCGACGCTCACCTCGCCGCCGTCCGGCGAGATCTGACCGAGTACCATGCCGAGCAGCGTCGTCTTTCCGGCCCCGTTCGGACCTACTACGCCCAGCCGGTCCCGCCGGTCGATAAGCAGGTTGGCAGAGTCCAGGATGACTCGCGGACCATAGCTCTTCGAGACTTCACGCAGGGTAATCATTACGGTTCACTGTCGTTGCCGGCGACAAACCATTAATCGTAATTAAGGATGCCATCCTGGTCAAGCAGTTGGCCTCCTCCGGTAGTGGATCCGGTCGCGGAAATCAACCATCCACTTGGCCGGTACGTCCCGTTTGGAGTGCGGGGGCAATTCGTCCGCCAGTAACTAATGGCGGACGAAGCGCCACCGCTTTGGCTCCCGTGCTTGCCCCGGCACTACAAAGCGCCGTCGCCGCTTCGCTCTGCCGGCGCACTCCAAATGGGGCCAATCCTGCATCCGGGTCATACTTGTTTCCCTACCAAACTGTGCGAAGACCCGTCTTGCCTCCCCGTTCAGCGTTTGATAGAGTCACGAAGTCGGTTGTGAACAACATCAAGATTCCACTCTGCACGCGACTAGTGGAAGCGACAGGCCCCGGGCGCTCGGTAGACGCGCCGCTGAAATCTCCTTTTCAAACCCTTTCCTACTCCGCACGACCCATCCAGGCTGGTCGAGGCCTGCCGACTGATCCGAAACAACGATGAGCTTCGAGGACAAGCTGAAACGCCTCTCCGAGCAGGAACGCCTGGCGCAGGCCGGCGGCGGCCAGGATCGCGTGGCGAAACAGCATGCCGAAGGGAAAATGACGGCCCGCGAGCGTGTTGATGCCCTCCTCGACGACGGCAGCTTCGAGGAGTTCGACCGGCTGAAGCGGCATCGCTGTCGCGATTTCGGCATGGAGAGCCAGCAATACCCCGGCGATGGCGTCGTGGCGGGACACGGCAAGATCGACGGACGGACGGCATTTGTATTTGCTCAGGATTTCACGATCTTCGGCGGATCGCTCTCCGAAACCAACGCCGAAAAGATCTGCAAGGTAATGGATCTGGCCATGAAGGTCGGGGCACCGGTGATCGGGCTCAACGACAGCGGAGGTGCGCGGATCCAGGAAGGCGTGGCCTCGCTTGCCGGCTACGCCGACATTTTTCTCAGGAACGTGCTGGCTTCAGGCGTGGTGCCTCAGATCTCGGCGATCACCGGTCCTTGTGCCGGAGGAGCCGTATACAGCCCGGCTCTCACCGATTTCGTGGTGATGACCAGGAAGACCTCTCACATGTTCATCACCGGTCCCGAAGTGATCAAAGCCGTCACCCACGAAACGGTCACCAAAGAGGAACTCGGCGGCGCCATGACCCACAACACCAAGAGCGGCGTGGCGCATTTCGCGGCCGAGTCGGAGCAGGAATGCATCGAGATCATCCGCGAACTGCTCTCCTACCTGCCTTCAAACAACCTCGATGATCCCCCGGTCAGGCCGGCGCGCGATCGCTCCGACCGGACCGATGACCGGCTGAATCAGATCGTCCCTGCTGAATCGAATCAGCCCTATGATATCCGGGATGTGATCCGTTTCATCGTCGATGACGAGCGGTTCCTGGAGGTCCATGAGCATTATGCGCCCAATCTGGTGGTCGGATTCGCCCGGCTTATGGGCCGGCCGGTGGCCTTCGTGGCCAATCAGCCGGCCTACCTGGCGGGCGTGCTCGATATCGACGCTTCAGTCAAGGGTGCGCGCTTCGTCCGCTTCTGCGACTGCTTCAATATCCCGTTGATCACGCTGGAAGACGTCCCCGGTTTTCTTCCCGGTGTCCATCAGGAGCACGCGGGCATCATCCGGCACGGAGCAAAGCTGCTCTTTGCCTTCGCCGAGGCCACGGTGCCGAAGATCACGGTCATTACCAGAAAGGCCTATGGCGGGGCTTATTGCGTCATGGGATCGAAGCACATCCGCACGGATATCAACTTCGCCTGGCCATCGGCCGAGATTGCGGTAATGGGATCGGAAGGGGCAGTCAATATCCTCTATCGCCGCGAAATACAGGGCGCTCCGGATCCCCAGGCCAGGCGGGAGGATCTCAAGCAGGAGTACCAGGAGCGATTTGCCTCCCCCTATGTCGCGGCCGAGCGCGGCTTCATTGATGAGGTGATCGAGCCGCGCCAAACCCGTCCGAAGTTGATTCGCGCGCTCGAGATGCTCGACACCAAACGCGAAACCAACCCCAGGAAGAAGCATGGGAATATCCCGCTCTGAGCAGCGACGACCCCTGGTCCTTCTTCGAGGTCCGGCGACACGAACCTTCCGCGGGCTAGCCTGCATCCTGCTGTTGGGTTCGGTTCTGGCTCCTCCCTCGGAGCTCTCCGGGAACATCGGCTCGAGCGTGCTGGCTGAAGATCATCAGGCTCCAGCATGGAAGATTCGTGCGCCCCAACCGACCCCGAGAGAAGGTTTGGGCGCCGCCGTCGTGGGAAATACGGCCTTTGCCATCGGTGGTTACGCCGGAAGAGACACGGCGATCAACGAATCTTACGATATCGGTTCAGACCAGTGGACGACCCGGGCCTCCGCGCCGACGCCGAGGTCAGACCTGGCCGTTGTCTCCGATGGGAGGTTCATTTACGCGCTTGGCGGCCGGGACCTCAGCCGTGATCTGGTTCTTCAGCGATTGGAACGATTCGACCCGATCAGCGAAACCTGGGTCACGCTCGCCGCGATGCCCACGGCACGCGCGGGGCTCGGCGCCGCCATCGTAGGCGGCGTGCTCTACGCCATCGGCGGCCGGAACAACCCGCGGATGCTCAGCGGCACACCGCTGAATACCGTCGAGGCTTACGACATCGCAAAAAACTCCTGGGTGGCCCGAACACCCATGCCGACCGCCCGGATGGACATTCAATCCACGGTCGCGGCCGCGGATAAGGTCTATGTGATCGGCGGTTATGATCCGGACCGCGGCGGCATGCTTAACAATGTAGAGGCCTACGATCCCGTGAAAGACCAATGGTCAACCGCGGCCCCGATGCCCACGCGAAGATCGAATCTGGCGGCGGTCACTTGCCGGGATGTGATCGTTGCCGTCGGCGGACTCAACGATGACAACGATTTGCTGCGGACGGCGGAGATCTATGATCCCCGGAGCAATACCTGGCGGTCGCACCCGCCGATGGAGACCGGGCGGGCGGCTTTTGCGGCCGTATCCAACGGAACCCAGGTTCTGGTGATCGGCGGAGGCACGTTCGGCAGCCTCCAGAGCCGGGGATCGACCGAACTACTCGAACTCCCCGTGCAGCCCGACCAGGTCTGCATGAACTTCGATTCTTTCCCCGACGGCACGGCCGTGGCCCCGCTCACGCTGATCAACCGGCAGTACCTATCGTACGGCGTGATTTTCTCGAGCACCGACCCCACGGCCGATGGGCTGACCGCCATCCCGGTCACGCCATGCTCCGCGCCCAACGGCGTGCTGGCGGGTTCACGGTTGGGTCAGACCCTCAGCGCCCGATTCGTCGACCCCGGCACGCCGAGCATGCCCGGGATGACCGGTTTTGTTTCCGTCACCACCGCGAACAACAATTTTGGAATATCCCAGGAGCCGCTCATCGCCATTTTGGACGACGGGAGCACAGTCATCGCCCAGGTCGATTTCACGAAAGGCTGCAACACGGTAATCGCAGCCGCGCCTCCGGGGCGAACCATCGTCGAGGCTCGCTTGAAAACATCGGGCTTCGTCGATGACTTTTGCTTTGAAAGGATCCGGCGCCTCGAGCGCTGCATCGACTTCGATCACCTGCCGAGCGGCGTCGCCATCGCACCGTTTGCGTTCCTCAACACCCAGTTTCAGACCCAGGGCCTTCTGCTCAGCAGCGGGGATCCCCAGGCTCCCGGCATTACGACTATACCGCTCTCCTCATGTTCGACCCCGAACGCGATTTTCGCGGGCAAGGCCCTCGGCCAGGAACTTCGTGTACGGTTCATCATGCCGGGCTCGCCGGGCACCCAGGCAGGGACTCCGTTTTTCTCGTTAAAAACGAATAACGATCAGTTCGGTGGCCTCGAGTTGATGACCGCCACCCTCGATGACGGGTCGACCTTGACGGCTCACCTCGACTTCAGCAAGGCCTGCAATGCCGGCGTCATCAACGCGCCGAGCGGCCGTTTGATCACCCAGGTGCGTGTACGCACGGGTGGCTTCGTGGACGACCTTTGCTTCGGGCCTGTCATGTTACCGCCGAGGACGGGTATTCCGATCAAGAAGATCCCTGATGGGCGGTAGTGGGTCAGGTCGATCTCCAGACGAGACGGCTGAGGAAACGAAGATGACCGGGATGCAAGATCGGCTCCATTTGGAGTGCGCCGGCCGAGCGTTGCACGACGGCGCTTTCAAGTGCGGACGCGATTCTGCAACGCAGCTAAAGCGGTGGCGCGCGAGGCTTGCCCCCGCACTCCAAACGGGACGGACCGGCCGGGCGAAAGGGCGACCTCAGCAACCAGGCCCACTACCGGATGGGCGGAATTCTTGATGTTCAGGTAACGATCTGGCATATTTGTAGCCGTCCCTGCCTGAGGCACGGAGGAGTCATCATGAAATCTCTTATGCTTTTCACAGCGGCCCTGCTGGCGGTCGGTGTGACGGGGTCGTCCTGCGCCACGAAGAAGCAGGTGCGAGCGGAGGTCGATCGTCGCGTTAGCACCGTAGAGGGCCGGGTGGAGACCGTTGAAGGACGGATGGGAGAAGCTGAAGAGACGTCGCAGCGGACGTCTTCGGAATTGCGGCGCCTCGAAGAAGAGACCAGGGCAGGCCTCTCGGACGCGAAAGGCCGCGCCGACGCGGCGAGAAGCACGGCCGAGAGCGCCGAAGGGAAGTCTGATCAACTCGCACAGGAGGTCTCGCGGATCGATTCGCGCATCGCGGACTTCGATAAATATGTTTTTGCCCGCCAGTCCACCGTTTATTTCCAGACGGGCAAGTGGGAACTGAGTTCGCAGGCCATGGCCGACCTCGACGCGCTAGCCCGCTCGATTGAGGACAGGGAGGGTTACCGCATCGAGATTCAAGGGTTCACCGACGCGACGGGGAGCCACGAGCTGAACGAGCGGCTCAGCCAGTGGCGTGCCGAGGCGACCTTGCGCTATCTGGTCGAGCGCCATGAGATCCCGGTCTTTCGCGTAGGTCTCATCGGATTGGGCAGCAATAAACCCGTCTCCGATAATCGCACCAGCCGGGGCCGGGCCGAGAATCGCCGCGTGGAGATCAGGCTCTACGCCAATCCCGCATCCCGAAAAGGCGACGAAATCGCTCCACAGGCCCGGCCGGCACGGGTCTCCAAGGACCAGTAGGGCGCACAATGGCGCCCGGCGGCGGGTTTCAACTGCTGACCGCCGCTCCGATCCCGAGGATGGCCCACCGCACCGAAACGACCGACAATCTCGATCTCTTGCTGGGGAGCCTGCCTGAGCATATTCAGACTTCCCTCCAGGCGGAAGCTCACCTTCAGCATCTCCTCGAGGTCGTGCTCGACCTTGGACGGCGTCCGGAAGCCAGGTTTCCGGACCGGACGGTTTACCTCGATGAGGAGTTCGTAAGCCGTGAGGATATCCATCACGTCGTTCAGCGCGTCGGCGCCTTCAATAGTGATAACCGCGCGGGTATTGAACGGACGCTCCATCGCATTTCGGCCATCCGAAATCGCGCCGGGGAAGTGGTCGGTCTGACCTGTCGCGTCGGCCGGGCCGTCTTCGGCACGGTGGAAATTGTCCGTGATGTGATCGAGTCGGGCCGGAGCGTGCTGATCATGGGCCGTCCGGGCGTAGGCAAGACCACGCTGCTGCGCGAGGCCGCCCGGGTGCTGGCCGATGAATTGGACAAACGGGTGGTCGTGGTCGATACCTCAAACGAAATCGCGGGGGACGGCGATGTTCCTCATCCGGGCATCGGGCGCGCCCGCAGGATGCAAGTGCCCAGCTCCGACCACCAGCATGCGGTCATGATCGAAGCGGTCGAAAACCACATGCCCGAGGTCATCGTGATCGATGAGATCGGCACCGAGGCCGAAGCCACTGCGGCCCGCACCATCGCGGAACGCGGCGTTCAACTGGTGGCCACCGCGCACGGGAATTCGCTTGACAATCTGCTGATGAACCCGACGCTGACCGATCTCGTCGGCGGGATCCAGCCGGTGACCTTGGGTGACGAGGAGGCGCGGCGAAGGGGCACGCAGAAAACGGTACTGGAGCGTAAGGCGCCGCCCACGTTCGACATTCTTATCGAGATTCAGGACAAAGACCGGTTCGCCATTCATCAGAACGTCGCTGACGTCGTCGACAAGCTGCTTCGTGGCGTTCCGCCGCAGCCCGAGATTCGCGTCCGGATGTCGGACGGAGAAATCCGGGTGGAAGCGAAACCGCCGGCGCAAGAAACACGGGAATCCGAGCCGAAGGAGAATGGTCGCAGGCCGCGGTCGAAAGAGATCCGGATCTTTCCCTATGCCGTCACCCGCGATCGATTGGAACGCGGGATTCGGGAAGTTCGCGTGCCGGCCTGCGCCACCAACAATCTTCGCGAGGCTGACCTGGTGCTGACGCTGAAGGGACACGCCCGGGGGAATGTCCGGAAGCTGCGGGATGCCGCGGAACGCAACCTTCCGGTCTATGCGATCAAGAGCAACACGCTCTCGCAGATCACCAGTTTCCTGAGGAGCCTCTTCGAAAACGGCGATCGCCTCGATTCGCGCGATCAGGCGATCAAAGAGGCTGAGGAAGCGGTTCTCGAGGTTGCCCGGAGACGGCGGCCCGTGGAGCTGGCGCCACAGAATTCCTACCTGCGCCGCCTCCAGCATCAACTCATCGGACAGACCGGTCTTGGATCGGAAAGCAAGGGTGAAGAGCCCTACCGCCGGGTAGTGATTTTTCCTGAGAATTAATTAAGAGGTTAGAGGCCAGAGGTCGGAGGCCAGTCGGTAGGAGGTACCAGCGGGACCAATCCCAGGTCCGGCGCTGTCCTCATGTAACGGTCGAACTGATCGATGGCGACGCCGAGGTCTGCTTGGGGATCGGTCGGGTCCTTGAGTTCAATCACCGCGATCGGCAGCCCGTTCAAAAACACAGTCAGGTCCGGCCGTATCAATTTGCCCGATGGCCCCGTTAGGGTGAGCTGGCGCACAACCAGCATGTCGTTTGCGGCCGGGTTGTCGAAGTCGGCCAGACGGGCGCGACCGCCGCGCGTCTCGCCAATGTTTGGGTCGCGATACTCTACCTCGACGCCATCCGTGAGCTGTGCATGGAACCAGCGGTTGTTCTGAACCAGCGTCGGCTGCGGCGGGTGGGAGAGCGAGCGCACCACGCCTTCGATGGTGTCATGCGGCATGCCGGGGTTGAGACGATGCAGCGCTGCTCCGAGACGGCCTTGCAGAACACACCGGGTCGCATCGCTGCGCTCCCCCGCGTCGTCGATCTCCACGCCGCGCTTGATGGCAACGCCGATGGCTCCGAAGTAGACGGAGGCGACATCCTCGACCACAGATTCATGTAACGCAAAGGCGCCAGGACGCGAAGACGCAAGGATTTCTATTTCTGCTTTGGGGCCTTGCGTCCCTGCGTCGTTACGTTGTTTTCCGTTCATAGCCCGTTCACCACCCGATGAATGCCGCTCTTGACCATCCGCTCCCCGAAATTGATGACCACCCCAAGTTTCATCCCGGTCAGACGGAGATAAGTCAGAACTTGGGCCTCGAAGACCGGGTTGTATTGGGCGACGGCCTTGCATTCGACGATGACCCGGCGGCCGACGATGACATCGATGCGCAGCGGCGAGGCGAGGGTCTGGCCTTTGTAGGGAATCGGCAGCGAGACCTGGCGTTGCACCGACAGCCCACGCTGTTCGAGTTCCCAGACCAGCGCCTCTTCGTAAACGCTTTCAAGCAGACCGGGACCGCCAAGGGTACGGTGGACCTCGATGGCTGACTCGACGATGTGGCGGCTGATGTCGTTTTCGGTCATGGTTCTTTTTTTAACGCAAAGACGCAGAGACGCAGAGGCGCAATGGGCTACTTACTGTGTCTTCCTCCTTGCGTCCTTGCGTCTCTGCGCCTTTGCGTTGAACGCTTTGAGGGTTCAGCCACTGGAGCCCTCCACTCGGACACTTCCGCTCAGAAGTCGTGGCAGCAGGTAGTCACGCATCTCGGCGAGTTTGCGAGATTCGATCTCGCTAGCCGCGACAAGGTCATCGAGCGGTCGAGCGATGTTCTCGAAGGCAGCCTGTGTTTCATTTGAAGCCGAGAGCATTGGCATTTGTGAAAGAAATTGCTTAGTGACAGCCTTGTAGATCGTCCCATCACCCACGGCGTCTTCCTCGGCGAAGATGTGAGAGATCTGGTGAAGAAGGAACGACTGGCGATCGCGCAGGTGCCGCAGGCCTGCGAGCCCTCGACCAAGCACGAGTCGACGGTCCGCGACGTCCATTCGGCCCACGGGCGCGCGCACGGAGAGGAGCACGTCGCGCGGCTCGGCAATCCGGCTGTCCACCGCGCAGAAGACGCGATGAGTCGGAAAGCGAGACCCATAATCGGTGACGCCCTGGTGGAAGGGCAAGCCATCACCGGTTTCGTTGTAGTACTCCGACGGCGGGGACTGACCCATCGTGAGTTGGACGCATTCGCTCAGCGCCTTGACCTCCCACCCCTCCGGCCCGGGGCCGATGTCGGAATCGACGAGGCGGGTGGGCAGGGCGTCGAAGACGGGTTGGGGCAGGGAGGGAAAGGCGGTCGCGCCGGCGGCCTTGGCCTTCACTTGGTCGAACTCCACGAACCACGCCCGGAAGATTGCCCGCGCCAGCCGCTCCAGCGCCCGTGCCGTCCGCCGGTTCTGCTCGATCTTGTCGTCAAGGCTTTTCAGGGTGGTACCAATTGCTGCCTGCGTCACCACATCTGGCAGCGCAATTCTCAACCTCGTGAGCATATCGTTGTTCAGGCTAGCCCTGCCCTTGCCCCATAAATCGGGCTGGACAATTCTCACGGACGGTCCCTCGCTTTGGCCAAGCGATATCCGGCTACCATGCTGTAGAGTTCGATCATCCCCTTCCATATGCATGCCGAGCCTGGTGGCGGGTCGGAGCGGCGGGCCAGATAGCCGCCCAGCTTGGCTACCTGAATG
>JACQTD010000044.1 GCA_016210985.1 Acidobacteriota bacterium | reverse complement strand
GCGCTGATCAGCAGCGCTCAACTCATTGGTGAATTGAGGAAGGTGGGTACGTTTGATCCCGGCTTGAAGAACGAGGTCCGAGCTACGGCGGCCGCTCCATTGGGGGCCGACGGTTTCGCCCCCGCTTCCCTCCTCTCGATCTTTGCTTTCCCCAAAACGTTTCTGCATGGCGGCGCTGTTGATTCGCTCGAGGCGGTGCTGGCTAACGTCGAACACCGGAGCGCCGGGACCGGAGGAGTCGATCTCCTTGATGACCCTGATCAACGGAGAAGACTGGTGAGATTTCTCCTTTCGATCGACTCGAGAACACCGCCGATCAACCCGTAGTCGTCTATCGCCGGATCAGTTTCTGGAGATCCAGGACGGAATTCGGCAAGGCGCGTTACCGAAAGAAGAGGGGATCTTCAGGTCCCCTCTTCCTCTCACTTGTCCATTTTTTCGTACATTCCTGGCGGAATATTGTAGTATTTGGCCCATCGCATCTCTGATTTCCGCAGTTAAATCTTAAGATCTAAAGAGGTTAGATAAATTCGTCTTGGCTCCTCATCACCGGAACGATAATTGCAGCTACCCTCTCAATGACTGGAGAGGTGTCCGATCCTGAAGGAGAGATGACTCCAACATTATTGGAGGTCCCTCAACCGAACGTCGTTCAGTCGACCGTCGAATGGCCGCGACGTGCGGCGCCAATCGGGGAGTTTTTCACCCAAAGCCTAACCAGCGGCATGTTCGAATTCCCTTTAGAATACCATCCCTTTCTTGGAGGACCCTGGCTATGAGGTTTCATGGTTGCAACCGCAAGTGGTCAAAAAACGTGCTCGCTAGGAGCATTGTGGTACTCGCATTTTTGATATGGGCATGCGCCGCGTCTTCTCGCGCCGCCCAGGGACAAGACGGTTCTCTCCGCGGTGAAGTAAAAGATGCCCGGGGGGCGGTGATTGTCGGTGGAAAAGTCGCGGTCGCCAATGATTTCACAGGCGTCTTCATAGAGACGCTTACAAGTAGTGCCGGTGCATTCTCATTTCCCAACCTGCCGGTCGGCCGATACACGGTGACGGTAGAGGTTCAGGGGTTCAAGAAGTACCTCCGAAAAAACGTTGACGTCCTTGCCAATCAGATATCCGAGGTGAACGTCAGCTTGGAAGTTGGCGGAGCCACCGAGATCGTCGAGGTCACGGGAGGAAGCGAACTCGTGTCCACCACCACTTCACAGTTGGGTGGTTCGATTCCTGAACGAGCAGTTATCGACCTGCCCAACGCCGTGCTCGGCGGCTCGCCGTTGAATTTGGCCATTGCCTTCCCCAACACCACGACACAGGCCGGCGGCGTCTTGGGAGTGGGTGGCTCAATCGGTGGCAATCGTCCACGGAACAACAACTTCACCATCGACGGCGTGGACAACAACGATGTTGGGGTGACGGGCCCTCTGTCCCCCGTCATTCAGGACGCGGTCGCTGAATTCAGTCTGCTCACCAATCAGTTCAGCGCCGAGTATGGTCACTCCACGGCCGGCCAGTTCAGCATCGTAACCAAGTCAGGCACCAATAGCTGGCACGGTGGTGCGCAGTACTACGTGCAGAACCGCAATTTGAATGCCGCTGACAATCTGGTCAACGCGGCGATCAGGGCCGGGGATATTCCCGGAAAGCCGCGCTATGATTACAACCGGCTGGGCGGAACTGTGGGTGGCCCGATCATCAAGAACAAGCTGTTTGTCTTCGGCGCATACGAATACCAGACGCGCGGACGCGCGGCAACTGGAGTTTCCGTTCTGACGCCTACCGCAGCCGGTCTGGCTACGCTCAATGGAATGGCAGCGAACAACGAGGTAAAGAGTATACTCGCGCAACTGCCGCTGGCGTCCGCCGCAACGCGGACGATCATGGTGAAGGGGCAAGCCATTCCCGTCGGAACCTTCCAAGCTTTCGCCCCCGATTTCTTTACCCAGCACGACTATCAGATCAATGTGGATGCCCAGGTTGGTAGCCATCAGATTCGGGGACGGTTCTTGTATGACCGCTACCGGGAGCCTAATGTGAACGATGATTTGCCGTTGCCGCAATTCACGGGCTCATACGCGTTAGACAATCGGAAGTTTTTGCTGACTGACGTTTGGTCGATCTCTTCCCACCTGGTGAATGATTTTCGCACCTCCTACTCACGGAACCGGTTCGGCTTGCTTGTCCCGGATCAGTTCAGCAATTTCCCGAACGTGGCTATCGATGACCTGGGTCTCAGTTTCGGGCCTGATGGCAACGCACCCCAGTCGGGCATTCAGAATGTTTATCAAATCCTCGACAATCTCAGCTACATCGCCGGCAAACATCAACTGAAGTTCGGGGTTGAGTTTCGTCATTGGATCGCACCCTCCGACTTCTTGCCGCGAGCCCGCGGTGAATGGGACTATGGAAACCTCGAGGAACTGGTGGACGATCGCGTTCCCACCGGCCTCAACGGCGCGCTACGCGGAGCGGGCACCGGGTTCTTCGCCGGCAACCAAAGCGCGATTTATTGGTTTGTCCAGGACGACTACAGGATCAGCCCGAATCTCACGCTCAATCTGGGCCTCCGTTACGAATGGACCTCCAATCCACGCGACAATGGTCTGCAAGCGCTCAACGCGATTTCAACCGTCCCGGGACTGTTCGAGTTCCGCAAGCCGAAGACCGACAGGAACAACTTCGGTCCCCGGTTTGGATTCGCCTATGCGCCCAACCCCGGCAACGGGTGGATGCGGCGCCTGCTCGGAGAGTCCGGGAAATCGTCCATTCGAGGCGGATTCGGCATCTCGTATGACGTCACTTTTCAAAACCTGCCGCTTCTGTCATTGCCCCCACAACTTCAAACGGAACAAAACCCGGATCTTTCGTGTGCCGGCGCCAACAGACCGGCCTGGTGCGCGACCGGCGTGGGCTTCCTGGCGGGAGGCGGATTACTTCAGGTAAACGTTCCCCCCACTACGCAGGCGGCAGCTCGTTCAGCGACCCAGGGAATCATCCTCGATCAACATCAGCCGAAAACGATGACCTGGACGCTGAGCTACCAAAGAGAGATCGCCAGCAATTGGCAAGTGGAATTCCGCTACCTCGGCACGCGCGGCCTCAACCTGCCCATTCAAACGCGCGAGAACATCATCAATGTGTTCGAGACCAACCCCAACCTGGTCCTGCCCACCTATTTCAGCGCCTCGCAGGTGCCGGCCGTGGTGCCGGCGACCGCGCCTTCGCTTGCACAGTTCTTAGCTGCGCAACGTCTGCGTTATGAGTCGCTCGGTTTCGACGGCGGGTTCTTGACCTCGTTTCGTCCGATCGGAAATTCGATCTACCACGCAGGCTCGATCGATCTGAATCGCCGATTCAGCCGCGGCCTCTTCCTGAAGTCGAGCTATACCTGGAGCCACACGATCGACGATTCCACCAACGAACTCTTCAGCAGCCGCGTGAACCCTCGTCGTCCTCAGGATGCATTCAACATTCGCAACGAGCGCGGAAACTCCACGATCCACAAACCGCACAAGTTCGTCTTTGGTTGGGTCTATGACTTCCCCAAAGCCGGCGTCAGCCACGCGGTGGCCAGGAATTTTCTTCACGGGTGGCAGTTCAACGGCAGCTATCTGGCGGAGACGGGACAGCCGATTACTCCGCTCTCGGGTATCGATGCCAATGGAGACTTCGACTCCGCGGGCGACCGGGCGATCGTCAATCCGAACGCCTCGGGCCTCCTCGGGTCAGGAGTGAATTTCGTAATACGCGATCCGGCGACCGGGGCCACTTCGATCCTCACCACCATCGTGGCTGCTGACCGGCCGAACGTCGTGGGCTATGTGGCAAGAAACCCCAATGCTCGGTTCCTGGTGGCGCAGTCGGGAACGATCTCCACGGCGGGAAGAAACATCATCACGAGTCCAGGATTGAACAACTGGAACTTTTCGTTTTTCAAGAACACGCCGATCTCTGAATCAACATCGGTTCAGTTTCGGTTCGAGATGTTCAACGCGTTCAATCATCGCCAGCCCAGCCTCGGACTGGGGACCATTGAGCAGTTCAATCCCAACGCCTTGAGCACGTCTTATGCCAACGTGTCGGCGGTCAATTTCTTGAATGCCGGGCAGTTCAGCGGCGGCAGCAGGAAGATTCAGCTCGCGCTGAAGCTTCTATTCTAACAACGATTATTGCAGGTTATTGGAAAACGGGCGACCATCGCTTCGGGCGCCCGTTTTTTATTGCACTAGCGGGCTCACTTCGAAGCAGTTTCGGGCTCGGAAAGCGTACGCTTGATCACCGTCTCGCAGAGCGCCGGGTTTTCGTGCCAATTGAAGACATACCGGAGGCGGCCGGACCGATCGATAATAACCACCGTAGGAATGGTGGCGACATTGTAGCGTTCAAAACTCCGGTCGGTCTCGTCGATGACGGCGCCATAAGGGAGGCCGCGGCCCTGCTTGACCTTGAGGAGTAACCGTTCTTCATCGGCCTTCGTGGCCTTTCCCAACTCCCGCCCGTCAAACCCGTAATAGCGGGTAACCGCGAGAACTTTCAGACCTTCCTTTTCAAAGCGGCCCGCCCACTCACGTAGCGAGGGCATCAGACCTCGACAGTCGGAACACCATGCGGCCCAGAACTCGAGCGCAATCACCTTGCCCTTCAATTCGGCGAGCGAGCCGGTGGGTTCACCCACCAGTTTTGAACTGACGATCGGCGGGGCCGGCTTGCCCACCATTTCGATCTGGGCCATCGCGTTATCGAGATGCCGAACCCCTCGCCTGAGCGACTCGAGAACTTCACCCGTGGCTAAATTTGCCTGGCGTTCCAGGTCCTTCCTGACGATCGTGAGGGTCGTCACCGCCTCCGCCTTTCGGTCGAGGGCGCTGTAGAGTTGTGCCACCGACCATGCCGTCTTCCAAATGAGCGGTATCATGCCGCTCTTGCGCGCGTTCTGAAGCGCTTGTTCCTCGTGCTCGAGCGCCTTGGCGGTGTTGCCGGCTTTCGTGTAGGCGACCGAAAGGAGGTTGTGCGCGCTGGAGAGGACTTCACGGTAATTGAACACGCTGTCCGGGATGGAGCCCACCTCCGCGACGGCCTCCTCCAGCCTGCCGCCGCCGGCCAGAATCTCGATCATGTAGAGCCGGGTCCGCTGCTTCTCCTCGGGACTCACACCGGGATCCGAGACTACCTCGCCGAAGGCAGCCAGCGCGTTCTTCTCGTCCTTGATGAGGTAGTAGAGATAAGCCAGGTAAAACTTATCCGACGAGGTCGTGCGGGCGGCCTTCAACCGGGCGGCATGTCGCAGGGCGGCTTCTCGCGCCATGGCCCGGGCAGCGTTCGCTTCGTCTTCGGTCGCATCGGCGCGGTCGGCTTCCCTGAGAAGCTGGCTGACTTCCTGCACACTGTCGAAAGCCGAGCGATCGCCCTTCTGCTGGGCGCCAGGTACCATCATTCCGGTGACGACCAGCAGCCACAGAAGCGTGAACGGGCGCATCATACGGTGATTCCAATCGGCCAAACTTCAAACTAACACAGCGCGATGGGGATCCGCCAGATCCGACCGCCCCCGTGGCGGTCAGGACGCGGCAATGAAGCCTAACTTCTTGTATACCTTTGCGACGGTAGGTCGGGATCGGGCCAGGGCGGCTTCGGCGCCGCGCTTGAGAATGGCGGTCAGCTCGGACTTGTCGCTCCGGATCGCGTGATAACGGTCCTGGATCGGGCGCAGAAACTCAACCACGATCTCGGCGAGGTCGGCCTTAAAGTCAGCATAGCCCTTTCCCTGATACCGCTCCTCAATCGCCGGAAACCCGTGGCCCGTCAACGAACTGTAGATCGTCATGAGGTTCGAGACGGCCGGGCGGTCATTGCCGAAAACGACCTCCGTGCCCGAATCGGTGACCGCCTTCTTGATCTTGCTCCTCACCAGGTCCGGCGGATCGAGCAATGCGACATAGCTTCGCGGATTGGGATCCGACTTCGACATCTTGCTCGTCGGATCCTGTAGACTCATGATGCGGGCGCCGACCGGCGGGATGAAACACTCCGGGACGCGAAAGGTTTCGCCGTACAGATTGTTGAATCGCATGGCGATGTCGCGCGTCAGTTCGAGATGCTGCTTCTGATCCTCGCCCACCGGAACCAGGTGGCTCTGGTAGAGCAGAATATCGGCCGCCATCAAAACGGGATAATTGAACAACCCGGCGCTCACATTGAGCTCCTGCTTCTGGGATTTCTCCTTGAACTGGGTCATCCGGCCGAGCTCGCCCATGTAGGTGAAACAGTTGAGGACCCAGGCGAGCTCCGCATGCGTCGGGACATGCGACTGCACAAAGACGGTGCTGTGGGAGGGATCGATCCCGCACGCCACATACAGCGCCAGAAAATCGAGGCAGCGCCTGCGGAGCTCAGCCGGGTCCTGTCTGACGGTAATGGCATGGAGATCCACCAGCATGAACAGGCAGTCGTGGTCGGCCTGAAGTCCCACCCAGTTCTTGAGCGCTCCCAGGTAGTGTCCGATCATTAACTCCCCGGACGGCTGGATTCCGCTCAACAGTATCGGCCGGTGATCAGCGGGCATGGCGTGATTTTTTCTCCGGTGAAACGAATTCGGGGCGCGACCGCGCCGTCGCATACCCCTCGCGGAGTATACACGATGAATCGCTTCTACTACTCTGCTCTTGAGCGTCTTTCAGCGTGTCTCGCTTCTCAACCGCTACCCAGAACGGTAGGGAGCTTGTAGTATGAGGGCAACACGAAGGGCCTGAGGATCCTACGAAGACCGAGCGATTCAGGGTGAAAGGGTGGTTCACGCAACCGATCTCGACCTGACGGCCAAGCAAGTCACCGAGCTTGCCTCGTCCGACGACATCGCTACATTTCTGGCAAAGCTCGGTTACGATACAAGTGTCAGGAAGCCGCTCACGCCCGGGTCGGTTGGATTGTCCGGCGAATCGGCTGCCCTCATCAAGAAGATCGAACTACTTTCGGAGGACTCGGAGGAATTCCTGCGAGTCGTCTTCGCTCAACCCAAGTCGCTCACGGCCAAGGTGC
>JACQTD010000054.1 GCA_016210985.1 Acidobacteriota bacterium | reverse complement strand
TGAGATTCCTCCAGGCATGGGGTTTCAAGCCTTCCGCCAACCTCGGGACTTACTCGTCGAAGATGTACGAAGCTTGGTACGCGATGGGGATCGTGGCTGGGAAGATGTCCAAAACCGGCAATCTTGGCATCGTCGCTGCCCATCCCATTCCGCCCATGAAGTGGCAGATCAATGCATACGTTCTGGGGGCGCGGTCTGTGAACCCGAAGATTACCGCATCGGTGGCGTTTATCAATCACTGGTTCGATCCGGGCCTCGCGACCGACGCCGCCGAATCGTTGGTTGGCCAGGGATGCGATGTCCTTTGCGGTGTGCTTGACAACTCCGTAGCCGTTGCCAAGACGGCGGAGAGGCGCCAAGTCATGCTGATCGGTCACAACACAGATCTAAGCTCGTTCGCTCCGAAAGCCTGTCTCGTCGGGACCAGATGGCTGTGGGGCAGACTGTACGCAGATTGTATCCAAGCCATGCTGGAGGGAACTTGGAAGGGCACTGACGGTGACATTAACGGCGGGTTCAACCGCGGCTACATCGGGATTACAGACTTCAACCCCAGCGTTCCACCCGAGGTACGCCGGGCTGCTGAAACCGCCATCGCGAGAATCAAGTCCGGGCAACTCATGGTCTACCGCGGCCCGATCACAGACAACAAGGGCAAAATCGTGGTCGCGAAGGACCAGACTCTCACACACGAACAGATCATGGGAATGGATTGGTTCGTCGAGGGCGTCCGTTGACGGGGTCCGCTCGATTCCTGGGATCAAGTCCCTGGCTACCTTTACGATGTGTGGGATAGCTGGTTTCTCACGGCGAGGTGCGTTGGGCGAGCGCGAGCTGGCCGGCATGCTCGACCGGATCAGCTACCGCGGTCCGGACGACCGTGGTACCTACCTCGACCGCCACTTTGCGCTTGGCAACCTCCTCCTCGCGATCGTCGATATCGGTAACGGGCGCCAGCCTCTGGTCCGCGAATTCCGCGGCGAGACCTATGTCGCCGTGTTCAACGGCGAGATCTACAACTACCTCGACCTGCGGCGCGAGTTGATCGACCAGGGTGTCGAATTCTCGACCAACTGCGACACCGAGGTCGCGCTTGCGGCCTTCGCCGTATGGGGTGAGAGCGCCGCCTCGCGGTTCGACGGACAGTGGGCGCTGGCAGTTTGGGCGGTCAACCGCCGTCGCCTATTCCTCACGAGGGACCCGTTCGGAATCAAACCTCTCTTCTACCACCACCAAGGTGATTTTATCGCCTTCGCCTCGGAGCCCAAGGCGATATTGACTCTGCCGAACGTTCCCAAACGACCTGATCTCGACGCCTTAAGGGAGTACTTCCTGCATGGCTTCGCTTTTGCAGCCGGCTATTCACTGAATCACCGGTCCTTTTACGAAGGGATCCGGTCGCTCCCCCCGGGTTCCTTTCTGTTCTGGACTTCAGACAGTTCACCGAAGATCACCCGGTACTTCCATTATCCGCTTGCGGCGCAAATGTCTGGTCAAGAGCTACACGACACGGCCCGCTTGCTTGAAGGCGCGGTTCGACGCAGCACAGAGGCGAGCATGATGGGGGACGCCCCGATAGGTGTCGCGCTGAGCGGCGGACTCGACTCGAGCGTGATCACTGCCATCGCGGCTCGTGTCAGTGCGGAGCGGGGGAAGTCCCCCCTTCTCGCCTCGTGCATTACTTACCGGTCGCAGAACCGGAATGAGGATGAAGACCATGCGAGATTGCTTTCACAGTGGCTCGGCCCGGGCTCTCCGGTCCATCTCATCTTCTCCGTGATGGAGGTCGACTCCTATCTCGTCGATCTGGACTCGATGATCCATCACTTCGATGAACCGCACTGGGAAATAAAGCAGCTTGCGATGTTCAACAACTATCGCGCCCTGAAGGCGAACGGTGCGAAGGTGGTTCTGACCGGCGAAGGAGCTGACGAGCTGTTCTTCGGGTACTATCACCAGTTTCCAGGATTCAAGAATCCCGTCATTCGCTCGACCGATGATTTCCGTGGCGTCTGGAAGGCGCGAATCCCAGATGCGTTGCGCCTGCTCGCCAACACGGAGGCGGGCCACCTCGAAGCACTGCAAGAAGAGGCCATCGCACGCTTTTATCAGTCCGTCGCGTCAGACGGAGCGAATCCGGACCGGTGCATGCAGTGCTGGTATCTCGCGACGTTTCTTCACTGGCTCCTGATCGATAACGACCGCTGCAGCATGGCCTTCTCTTTGGAAGGACGCTTCCCGTTCTTGAACCGCGCCGTCTATGAAATGGCATTTCGCATTCCGCCTTCCGCACAAGTCGGGAGTGATCATGGGCACGAGAAACTCGTTCTTCGCAACGCGTTCAAGAACGCCCTTCCCGAACAGATCTGGCGTCGCCGGCGCAAGGCGCCCCTCCCTTCGCCCCTAAAGCTCGCGTTTCATCACCCGATTCGGGATGCGCTCCGAGCCGAGGTGGACCGTGCGCCCGCGGATGTCTGGGAGATCCTGGACAGGAGTGGCGTTAACACGATGCTTGAGGCATACTCAGCACGGATCACGGACCTGCAACGAAAGGGGTTGATGGACGATGGTGGCGACGAGCTTACGCGCTACCTTCGTCTCGACGAGCCCTGGAGCGTTCGCACGCCTCACGCATTCGGACTGCTCACGTTCTTTCGTTGGTGGAAACTCAATTTCGCCTAGTGGAATCACGAACTCTCATGCGCGAGAATACGAAATGGATTCTGAGCGATCGCGAGATTCCCGACGCATGGCTGAATCTCGCGGCGCTCGTCCGCAACGAATACCCGCTACCCGTCGAGGGCGAGGCGATGAGGCCACTGACCGTACAAGGGCTGTCATCACGCTATTCTGAGGAATGCGCCCGCATCGAACTGCTCGACGGATCCTACGGGACGGATCTCGACATTTCCATCCCCGGCGAGGTGATGGATCAGTACCGGAAGTATCGAACCACTCCACTCTTCAGAGCACGCGGGCTTGAGAAGCATCTTGGCTACGAAGGGCGGATTTTCTACAAGCGGGAGGATTTCAATCCCACGGGCAGCCACAAGCCGAACACCGCGATCCCTCAGGCTCTGTATGCCAAGGAACAGGGTCTACGCGGTCTGGTAACCGACACCGGTGCGGGCCAGTGGGGTGCAGCGATGGCGTGGGCCTGCCGCAATTACGGGCTCGAATGCACGGTCTTCATGACCCGGAACAGCTTCATCGCGAAGCCCTATCGGCGCTACCTGATGGAACTCGCCGGCGCTTTGGTCCACTCGTCGCCGAGTGAGATGACCGCTCAAGGGCGCACACTCCTCGCCGAGAATCCCGACCACCAAGGAAGTCTGGGAATAGGGATGGGCGAGGCCTTGGAGACGGTCCTGCATGGCGACGGGTTTCGTCTCGCCCTTGGCTGCATGTCTTACTACGCCGCTCTCCACCAGACGATCGTCGGCCTGGAGCTTGTGAAGCAACTGGCGCAGGCCGGCGTCGAGCCCGACGTCCTAGTGGCTTGCGTGGGAGGAGGAACGAATCTGTTCGGCTTCATGTCGGCCTACCTGCTTCGCAAGCTTCGCGGCGACCCGGGACCCGAAATGATCGCCGCCGAGTCGGCCAACGTCCCGAGTCTCACCAAGGGTGAATATCGGTATGATTACGCCGACGCTTTCAAGCTAACCCCGAAGGTCAAGATGTACACCCTTGGTCACCAGTTCTTACCTCCGAAAATCCATTCGGGCGGACTGCGCTACCACGGCAAATCGCCCATTCTCTCGCTGATGGTGAAGAAAGGGCTAGTTCGGGCGATCGCCATCGAGCAAGAGCGCGCCTTCGAGGTCGGCGGTCTGTTCTACGAATGTGAAGGCGTACTTCCTGCGCCCGAGAGCGCCCACGCCATCGCGGCGACCATCGATGCCGCCAAGCTAGCCAAAGCCGAGGGACGAAAGAAAGACATCGTTTTTTGTCTGTCAGGCACAGGGTATCTGGACCTGAGAGGCTATGCCGACATGTTCGGGCTTAAGCCATAGAGACATAGCGACACCGCTCATCTGATGAGGAGGGGGGACATGATCAACATAGATGAGGCTCTCAAGGACACGGGCGGTACTGGACCAGCCGCGAAGATCAAGCTTCTATCATCCAGGATAGCCGTCGAAGAGGTCCTATCCCAGAAACCCGACCTGAAGCAAGTCTTCGAGCGCTGCCAATCCGAGCTGGACTCCTGGAATCCCAAACGTGCGGCAACAGACCAACCGACCGTCATTGGGTGGATCAACCTGGCCGCAGAGATTGCTCGGCGGCGCACTGACGACGGAGCACGCGCGTTCTCCCATTCGCTGCCCCACGCGGGCACGCCGACAATATTCAACCTGCTGGCCCTCCTAGATCTCGTTTGCTACAAGAGCAGTGACACGACGGGAGTCCGCGGCCTGATCGCGGCTGACGGATTCGAGGACCGAAAGAAGTGGCCGACACGCCACGAATCCTGGAGAACGTTGCTCCTTGAGAGCGCGGAAGAAAAAGACGCCCTCGCGAAGACCGACCTCGGCCAGACCCTCGTCATGCACCTCCTGGAGGCCATTCTGCCTCTCTACGAGCGCGCCACGCGGGTGGACCATCGGGGTCAGTTCAATCTCATCGTGGTGCCGCTGATTCGAGCGATCTTCAGATATCCGGACCGGGCGCATACGGCGTACACCCGATACATGTACGGAGCGGATCGCTCGGGCGATGGTGACGCCTTCGAACTGCTCTATGACCATGACCTGGTAGTCATTGCAGAATTTCAGCGCTACGCCACTTCTAAACGGAGCGAGACCCTCTCGGAAATAAGGAATTTATCTCAGTCAGAAGAGCAGAGGGGCGCTGCAACCCCTACAGGTGACAGCCGTGAGTTCCCCGAGCTTCCCCCGGCCCTGAAGAGGCGTGCGAACAGAATCCTTCACGGGGAAAAAGAGGAAGAAGAAACTGTTCACTCGCCACGGCCAAAAAGGATTCGAGTCAGCCAGCTAACTTGTCTTGTTCGGCAGTTGGAGACCTCCGGTAATCACGCCGCAGTTGTTACTAAGAACAAAGAGTACTCGTCGCACATGAAGGGAACCCGCTATCGTCGCATGAACATGACGGCTGATGATCGCCGGCATTTCAAGTGGGTGCAGCACGAGGAATCGAAACAGGACGCTTTCCTAGACTGCGTCCGAGAACGCTATGCTGGAGGGTATGGAGC
>JACQTD010000050.1 GCA_016210985.1 Acidobacteriota bacterium | reverse complement strand
TCATCCGGTTGGAGATCACTCGGCGGGAGTCGTTCGCCGGGGGAATGGCTTTCGGTAGCTACGCAGTACGCATAGGTGACCCCGAAATTCGAATTCAAAAGGAGAAGGGAGTATGAACACACGGAGAATGGTTTACCTAGTTGTCTTGTCGCTCTTTCCGTGCTTCGGCACATTTCAGGAAGCGCCCGGGCTTACCCAAGGGAGAAAATTGGCTCAAGGTTCGGAAGCGCACGGATCGCGTTTGAACGCCTCAGCGCCTCTCCGCCGCTCACGCCTGGTGCGACTGGACATCACCCGGCGGGAGTCCTTTGCCGATGGAATGTCCTTTGGAAGCGTCGGACCCTATGAGAAGCTCGTCGGAACGGCTTACCTGCAAGCCGACCCGGACGATCCCCAGGATTCCATTATCCAGGACATCGAACTGGCGCCACGTAACGCCGCCGGAATGGTCGAATACCAGGGCGATTTCTATATCCTGAAGCCTGTGGATATGTCCAAGGGCAACGGGACATTATTTTACGAGCAGTCGGGGGGCGGAGCCAAAACCGCCCTGAGGGATTTGAACCGGGCGACTACTTCCCTGGACCCAACGACTGCCGCTCATGCCGGTGATGGGTTCCTTATGAACAGAGGCTACACGATCGCATGGTGTGGTTGGAACGGACGTCTCCTCCCGGGGGCGAACCGCATGACCCTCACGGTCCCGGTTGCGACAGAAGCAGGCGCTACAATCACCGGAAGAATAGGCTGGGAGATAATCGTCAATGCCCGAACGAACACCAGCCTCATCGGTGGTGGTGCGAACCAATCCCGATATGAGACAGTCAGTCTTGACACATCGATGGCGAGCCTCACGATGCGAATGCGGGAGAGCGACCAAAGGATCCCTGTGCCGAGCGATCAGTGGGCGTTTGCCGACTGTTCCAGCGTACCATTTCCCGGAACGCCCAGGACCACCAGTATTTGCCTCAGGGACGGCTTCGATCCCAACTTCATCTACCAGCTGGTTTACACGACGAAGGATCCAAAGGTAGAGGGTCTGGGCCTGGCCGCTGTGCGTGACGTGTTCTCCTTCCTCCGATATGGAACAAGCGACGACCGGGGCACGCCTAACCCGCTCGCTGGTGCGATCCGGCATGCCATTGCGTTTGGCCAGGGAGGAGGTGGCGAGACCATGCTCAAGGCGTCCCTTCATCTTGGCTTCAACCAGGATGCGTCAGGACGCCGCGTGTTCGACGGTGTTCTCATCTACCCTGGATCGGGACGCCATGCAATAAACGTGCGATTTGCCCAGGGAGGAAATCCCTTTCAGCACGAGAGTCACGACAATCCGGGCCATGAGTCTCCCCTCACGTTTTCGACCGAGTACGACCCAGTCGCGGGTTATACCGCAGGACGCCTCGATCGCTGCCAACAGACAGGAACTTGTCCAAAGATCATGCAGACCCTAAGTTCGGTCGCCTACTGGCAGAACCACTTCTCACTGATCACGACGGACGCCTTTGGGCGGCGTGATCTTGAGATCCCGGCCAACGTCCGGATCTTTCTGATCGGCAGCAGCTCATCCGGTCCGAATTCTCCCGATCTGGGGATGTGCCAGCAATTGGGTAACCCATCCTCTCCCTATGATACAGTTCGCGCGCTGCTCTCACCCCTTCAGCGCTGGATCACCGAAGGCGTCGAGCCCCCGCCCAGCCGGTATCCCACGCTGCGCGAAGGAACGCTGGTGCGGCCGGACAAGGCCAGCATCGGTTGGCCGGATATACCGGGCGTGAAATACACCGGATTGACGAACGAACTTTCAGTGCTGGACTATGGCCCCCTGTTCAACAACCGCGATCTGTCGGGAATTATCACTGAACATCCGCCAAAGGTAGTGGAGGGCCCGAGCTATGTTCAACTGGTCCCGAGAGTGGATGCTGATGGAAACGAAGTAGCCGGCATTCGCTCGACCACGATACAAGCCCCTTTGGGAACATACACCGGCTGGAACCTGCGTCGCGCGGGGTTTGCCGAAGACGAACTGTGCGGGCTCAGAGGCAGCTTCATTCCTTTCGCTAGAACTCGGGCCGATAGGCTGGCAAATGGCGATCCGCGCCTTTCAATCCAGGAGCGGTACGGAACCCACGATGGTTACGTAAGTGCTGTGCGGGCGGCTGCTGAACGGCTGACGGCTCAGGGATTTCTCCTGCCCGAGGACGCTCAGCGTCTGATCGAGCAAGCCGGTGCGAGCGATGTACTGAGATAAAATTCATTTCCACCGGCGCCGGGCATTGTCAACAATGCTCCATATCAAGACGATTGTTCCGTAGATCCATTACGCGGATGGAATGTTCAGCACTGCGATGCCGCGCCGCGCGGCTAGCGCAGCAAGCCGTCGGTCGGCGGTCGCCAGCGCCGCGCCCTCCTTCTCTGCGAGTGCGAGGTATAGGCAATCAGGGAGCTTATGGCCGAGCGCCAAGGCGAGCGTCAGTGCCAGCCTCACAGCTGTTTCGTCTTCGGCGAGTCGAACGATACCGTCATGAACCGCGTCCAGAATTATCTCCAGGGCCTGGAAGGCCGTCTCCGGAGACAACTCGCCCGACCGCGTCTTCCGCCGGAGGGTGGCGGCGACCTCGCTCACCATCAGTCGAGGACTGAGCCATGTGATGGGCTGAACGAGCAGCGCGATCGCCTCCCCGCTCCCGCGCTCGGGAACGACCCATCGAACTGCTACGGACGCGTCAAGGACCGCACGCCGAACCGGCGGATCAGCCCCAGGCATCGCGTTCCTTTCTGATCAGGCGGGCGCTGTCCAGGCGTGGAGCGCCAGGTTTGTTGCCGGCGGCGGCTCGAATAGCGGCAGCACGTCGCAGTATGGCCTCGCGCCTCATAGCTACGGAAGCCGCCAGGGTGGACCGTACCTCTTCTTCCAGCGACACGCCGCGCCCCGCCGCGCGCGCTTTCAGCTCGGCGGTGATTCGGTCGTCCAATTGTCTGACTTTCAATTCTCCCATGAGGGCCTCCCAAGGTGACATTATAAGTCTGTCCCCATCTGGGGTCAATCCGGTACGTTCCCCCTCGTGTTCGTCACCGGCTTGATCACGACGCTGACTACGCCCCCGGCGGCCCCGCCGGATTCAGCGCTGTGATTGGCCGTTTCCACTTTGAATTCCTGAATCGAATCGAAAGTCGAGCCTCATGTTTTCCGTTAATCAGGGGGTAATCCCATGCGCCGTACCAGTTGGGCGAACCTGGGATCCGAATGCAGGCTGTCATACAAGGGCGCCCGCTTGATTCGAATCAGGCGGCCTCGTTCCACGTAGGCTCTTTCAAGCCATTCGAATGCCCGGTCCTTCTCATTGAGACATGCGTAAATCCCCGCCACCGACATGGGCGAGACGTAGCTGTGCCTTGATCTCTCCTCCAACTTCGCTGCGGCCTTCCATGCTTCGTCCTCCTTGCCCATCAAGGCATACGCCCATCCAGGAACCTGCCCGCTTTTGGTCTTTCCAAATTCTGCGATGGCCTGCTCATATCGCCCTGTCAGGACATAATCGAATGCCAGCATATTATGCGTTCCGCTGTCTTCGGGATACAGCTCCAGCGTATTCTGGAATTGTTCTATCGCCTCGTCATATCGACGCGCATAGTGTAAGGCCGTGCCCAGATGGTTGTTCGTGATCAGCGAGAGCGGATCCAGTTCAAGGGCTCGCTTCTTTTCCGCGACGGCCTCGTCAGTCTGTCCCAGCACATAAGCCAGGTAGACTCCGTATGTGCGATGAGCATTCGGATAGTTTGGATTGAGCTCAATAGCACGCCTCAAGTCCCGTTCCGCGCCCGGGAAGTCCCAGTCCCACACCATCTTAATATTGCCCAGCGAAGTGTACGCTTCTGCCAGCGTGTCATCGATCTCCAGCGCCTTTATCGCCGCTGCCTTTGCCTTCGGCATAACAGAAGCTGGCGGAACGGTGTCTGTCAGGCTGAGAAACAGGTACGAGTCTGCCAAACCCGAGTAAGCCAGTGCGTAATTCGGATCCATGTCGATTGCCTTGTTATAGTACTCGATAGCTTTCTCAAGCCCGCGCTCTTCCTCAATGTTGTTCCAGAAGTAGCGGCCCTTGAGGTAATGCCGGTACGCTTCGGCGTTCTCGGTGTAGCGTTTGGCCAGTCGCTGTTTATCCTCGCCGCTTAAGCGCAGTTGCAGCTTTTCGGCGATTTCTCGCGCAATCGCTTCCTGACTCATCAGGAGTTCAGAGAGCTTCCGATCATACCGTTGACCCCAGAGGTGGCGGTTGTCTCGCGCATCGACCAGGGCAAGGCTGATGGAAAGGTCTTCACCCCGTTGAAGAATCCGACCCGTGAGCACGGCTCCCACCCCCAGTTGGTGTCCTACCACCTTCGCGTCGATCACTTGCCCCTTATACTTGAGCACTGACGCGAGCGCGATGACCTTCAACTTCGGCAACTGCGATGTGCTATTAATAAGGCCCTCGGTGATGCCGTCGGACAAGTACTCCATACTCGGATCATCACCCTCCTTGACCAGCGGAAGGATGGCCAGGGAGTCAATGGCCTCCCCGCGGCCTACCAAGGAGTAGTATCCGAATCCGCCCAGGGCGAGGACCAAAGCAATCAACGCGGTGCGGCGCAGATAACGCTGCGGGGGGCGATGATCGGCCCCGAAGCGCTTGGCGCTGGCGACGCCGAGATCCAGGTTTCGCTCCTCGTTCCTCAAATCATCGACCAACTCCTGGGCTGACCCGTACCGCCGGTCGCGATCCATTTGGAGACAGCGGGAGATGATGTGTTCCAGTTCCGCTGGCAGGCTGCTGTCGAGTGTGGGCGATGGTTGATCGGAATCGGACCTCTCACGGCCCTCCTTATCTGCCGCCCCGGTCGGTATGAAAGGCCGCCGGCCCGTCGCCATCTCATGGAGCACCACACCCAGGCTATAAATATCCGTCCGCTCATCTACCTCGTGCCCGAGCGCCTGCTCCGGGCTCATATAAGCTACGGTGCCCATCACGAGGCCCGGATTCGTGATGGGATGCGTCGACGGAGCCGTTGCCGGGACCGACCGCCCAGCCGGGCTCAACTTCGCCAAGCCGAAATCAAGCACCTTCACCTGCCTGCGCTGGGTGATCATGATGTTGCCCGGTTTCATATCCCGATGGATGATCCCCTTCGAGTGCGCTTCCTGAAGCGCGTCTGCCACCTGTATACCGATCTCGATGACTTCGGACAATTCCAGCGGGCCCGCCTTCAGCCTGGCTTCCAGCGTCTCACCCTCGACATACTCCATGGCGATGAAACAGACGCCCTCCGCTTCGCCAAATTCGAAAATCGGCGCAACGTTCGGATGCGTGAGCGACGAAGCGGCTCGGGCTTCCTGCTGGAATCGAACCACACGCTCCCGGTCCGCTGTCAGGTACCGAGGTAAAGTCTTCAAGGCTACTTTCCGATGCAGGCGGGTATCCTCCGCGAGGTAGACTTCCCCCATACCGCCGGCGCCTAAATGCTTCATGATCGTAAAAGGTCCCAGTGACGGCCCTACCGTTGAATTGGTTTGGTCGGCCGCCATCATCCGCGCGGCTTCCTGGATGGCCGTTCCCTCCAAGAAAGCTCCGGTTTCGCCGTGGGAAAGAAGAAGCGGTTCAACTTGGCTTCGCAGATAGCGATCTCTGCCGCAGGTCTTCTCCAGGAATGCCGGTCGCCGTTCCTCCTCCAGCTCAATAGCACCCAGGAAAATCTCCTTTGCTTGCCGCCATTGATCGGGCGTCATGCTTTCACCCGTCACCTGTCATCGCTCTATGAAGCCACGCTCTCGCTGCCGTCCACTCCCGCTTCACAGTGGCGGGGGAGACCTGGAGGACTTCAGCCGTCTCCTCAATAGTAGCTCCGGCGAAGAATCGCAGCTGAACGATCTGGGCTTGTCGTGGATCCAAGGTCGCCAGCTCGTCTAAGGCTTTGTCCAGCGCGATGAAGTCAAGGTCTGATTCCAGGGCCGCCCCGGTTGCCTCCGCAAGCGTAACCCTGCGCTGTCCGCCTTCGCGCTTGCCCGCGCTTCGCTTTAGTGCATAGTTGATCAGAATCTGCCGCATGAGATTGGCGGCGATTGCAAGAAACTCGCTCCGGTGCCGGCAGGACAGGTCGGTTTGGTCAACCAACCTCAAGTACGCTTCATGGACCAGCGCCGTGGTTTGCAAGGAATGATCCGAGCGTTCCTTACGCATGTATCGCCGGGCCAGGCGGTGAAGTTCGTCATAGACCAGAGGCGTTAACTTCTCCAAAGCTGACTGATCTCCGTTGCTCCAACGGACCAGCAACTCGCTCACTCCTTCAGGCGACGCCATCGGTGAATGCACCTAATCCATTCTAAATAATGATAATCCTATCGCATCCAGAGGCGGCCACGCCAGCTTCGAAAGACTTGCCACAGAGCCCTAAAACATGCGACCCAAGGAATTCTGAGCCTTTCTTGACCGAAATCTTGCATTACATGCCGGACGCCTGGCGACGGTGAAACGGCCGGATTCGGAGGCGCCTCAGAGAATTCAGGACGATGTCGACTTGGAGGTCTGTGATGACGATTACTGAGAGAATGAAACCCTTGATGATCCTGATGTCGCTGGTCACGAGTTTCTCACCGGCACTCATCGAGCCCCCACTAGCCCTATCGGCCCAGTCGGCACCTCTCATCCGGTTGGAGATCACTCGGCGGGAGTCGTTCGCCGGGGGAATGGCTTTCGGTAGCGTAGGACCGTACGAGAAACTCGCAGGAAAAGTACACGGTGAAATCGATCCCCGAGATTCCCACAACACCGTGATCACGGATATTGAGTTTGCGCCGCGCAACGCACGGGGCATGGTCGAGTACTCGATGGACTTCTTCATGCTGAAACCGGTCGATCTGGCCAGAGGAAATCACCGCCTCTTGTACCACATGAATAACCGCGGAAACATGAACTTTCTCGCTTCTCTCAACGACGGAGGCGGCGGAAATAATCCCACGACGCCCGCCGATGCCGGCAATGGATTCCTGATGCATCAAGGCTACACCATTGTGTCCAGCGGATGGGATGGTGGTGTGACCGCGGGAGGGGGACGTCTGACCATCTCCGTACCCGTGGCGAACACCCCTGATGGCTCACCCATCGTCGGTCCCTCACTCGAGGAGTTCGTCATTGACAATGCAACGACCATGACGGCTGCGCTCACCTATCCAGCCGCGACCCTGGACAGGACCGAGGCTAGCCTCACGGTACGTGCCCGATATGCCGACCCGCCCGTGCCCATACCGGCTTCTGGCTGGGAGTACGTCAACGCGCAGAGCATTCGGCTGCTCCCGGCGGGTACACCATTCCAGCAGGGGCGACTCTATACGTTCACCTACCCCGCGCGGGATCCTATTGTCGCCGGCCTGGGCTATGCGGCAACCCGTGATTTTGCTGCTTTCCTCCGGCACGCTTCGGCGGACGCCGCCGGCAACCCCAATCCGCTTGCGGGAGATGTGCAAGCCATTTACACACACGGCAGCTCCCAACCGGTCCGGTATATGCGCGACTTTGTCCATCTGGGTTTTAACGAAGACCTGCAGGGCAGACCTGTATTTGACGGCATCCTGAACTGGATTGGCGGGGGGAGCGGGATCTTCCTGAACTTCCGTTTCGCCCAGCCCGGGCGTACCCACCGGCAGCACATCGGTCGATGGTATCCCGAACGCCAATTTCCCTTTGCCAATCAAGTCATGTTCGATCCGGTCACCGGGAAGACAGACGGACGGCTCCGCCGGTGCCAGGACAGCAGTACTTGTCCAAGAATCTTTGAGGTCAACACGTCCAACGAATACTGGGTGAAGGCCGGGTCACTGTTGCACACTGACACGCTTGGGAACGATCTACCGGATCCCAAGAATGTCCGCTATTACCACATGTCCAGCCTGCCACACGTCGCCTTCAATGGACCCGGTAATTGTGTGCAGCCAAGAAACCCGCTCAACGCGAACGCCGCACTCCGGGCCCTCCTGATAGCACTTGATGACTGGGTGACAAGAGGGATTGAACCACCCGCCAGTCGCGTCCCGCGGCGAGCCGACGGCACGTTGGTCCCATCACTGCCCCAAACTGAGGCCGGGTTCCCCAGTATCCCCGGGGTCACCTATAACCGACTCATGACGACTGGAGACCTGTTTGATTACGGTCCTCTCTTCGGCAATGGAATCCTCACGGTCCTCCCACCTGCATTTTTGGGATCGCCTTATCCGGCCTTCGTGCCCAAGACCGATGCTGATGGGAATGAAATCGCCGGAATTCGCCTGCCTGAGATCGCCGCACCCGTAGCTACCTATACGGGCTGGAACCTGCGTGGCGCGGCCTTCGCCGGGGATGACTTGTGCGATGCAGCCGGCATGAAGGTCGATTTCCGCCAGATGAGAGCAGAGCGGGAGGCCGCCGGCGATCCGCGGCTCTCGATCGAGGAACGGTATCCGACCCATCAGGCTTACGTCGAAGCGGTCACGCAGGCTGCGAATTTGCTCAAAGCGCAGCGTTTATTGATTGAAGAAGACGTTCAGCGATACATCTCGGCAGCCATGGCGAGCCCTATTGGAAACTGATTAGGTAAGGTCTGTCCACATCTTGGGTCAAGGTTCGGCATTGATCCGGTCCAGGGATGCCACCTTCCCGTGGACGCTAAACTCCGGATCCGGCATGCCGATCCCATTGATGTGCTGAGACAGGAGTCTGAACTGACCGTTCACGCTTGTTCGGAGTTCACGCTTTAGCGTGCTGGTCTTGGTTATCTGGCCCAAGCTAAAGCTTGAACTCCGAACAGAACGAAGTCAGCGTTTGATGTTTTCGTGAGGCAGGCCCACGCGCCGCCGCAGATCGATGAATCTGGGGTCGGAGTGGAGGCTCGCGAATCTCCAATCCAGGGTCAGCGGCTGGAGCATTTTCCCGCGCTGCTGATAGACCTTCTCGAGCCATTCGAACGCCTTGTTTCGAAGTTCACGCTTTAGTGTGCCGGTTTTGATCGATACGAGCAAGCTAAAGCTTGAACTCCAAACGGGCGGGTTTAGCCAGGCCGTCTTCAAGGAGAATTGTGCGCCGCATGAGCTATTTAGCTATATTAGCTATTTGACTATAGCTATGGAGGCCATGATGAAGAGCGTCAATATCGGTGAATTGAAGAACCGGTTGAGCACCTACCTCAATAGGGTTAAGACCGGAGATGAGATCATCGTGCGGGATCGCGACCGACCCGTCGCCCGGATCGTCCCTATGAGTGCGGTCGGGGACGACGATGCGCAGCTGGCGGCACTCGCAGCCGTCGGTTTGGTGTGCCTGGGCGACGGACCGCTGGATGAGGCGTTCTGGCAACTGCTGGCTCCGCGCGTCCGAGCGGCCGCGCTCCGTAGGGCGATCAGTGAAGAGCGGAATGATGGTTAGGCCGCGAAAAACCCCGGCGGGCGGAATGGCTTTCTGGGACACCAGTGCCATTGTGCCCATATGCTGTGCCCAACCTCAGAGCGCCCGAGCCAGGCAGGTGGCACACAGCATCGATTCTGGTCATTGTCAAATGGATCCTACAAACTTCCGCTCACTCGTCACTCCTTCAAGGCCCATGCGCCGCAGCCGGCTCACAAACCTCGGATCTGAGCTGAGACCGTCCCAATAGGGATCATCATTAGGTCATAGCCAGAACACACGCAAAGGCCAGACTCGCCTTCTCGTCTGGACCGCCGCCGAATTCCATTCCCTTTCTGAATTCGGATACGGCAGGGATGGTGGAGTATCAGGGGAATTTTCATGTCCTGAAGCCGGTAGTTTCATCCGCAGGTTCGCAGCGATGAGGACCAACCTCGGGTATGCCGTCCGAGTTTTGGATCGCCACCGACAATCACGAAGCTCTAAAAGACAATCCTCAATCCGATCTGCACCTGGCGGTTGGGCGAGGCGGTCGAGGAGATGCGGCCAACCGCCATGGGCGTGCTGATCAGCAGGTTCGGACGTCCCAGGTGAACCGAGTTGGTGAAATTGAAGAACTCGCCTCGCAGCTCCAATCGTGTGGTTTCGGTGATCGCGAAGTTCCGAGCCAGGAGAAAATCTAGGTTGATCAGGCCGGGCGCGCGCACCACGTTACGGCCGGAGTTGCCGAAGGTATTCTGGGCGCTCAGCGGAAACGCCCCAACATCAAACCACCGGTCCACGCTGCGCTCATGCCCTGAAAGATTTCCATCACGCACCCGGTCCGGCCGGAACGGGCTTGCGCTGTTGGTCGGATTGACGAGATTGGGCCGATTGGCGTTCACAAATGGCGTCAGCGGCGTGCCACCCTGTGCCACGAAGATCCCTCCCAATTGCCAGCCGCCAAGGATCGCCCGGCCGATGGGGGAATCTCCCAACACACCTCCGGCTCGGCCTATTGGCAGCTCATAGATGACACTGGTGACGAATCGCTGCTGAATGTCAAACGCGGCGGACGACTTCTCCGCCCGGGTATTGTTTGGATCCTGGGAAAAGAACGGGACAGAAACAGCTATACCATTATCTCCCAGCGCGACAGCATTGTCGATCACATGGCTCCATGTGTAAGCGGAAAGCAACGAGAACCCTCGCGCGAAGCGTCGTTCCACCTTCGCCTGTAGGGAGTGATAGGTCGCGTGGGCGAAAGCGGAGTGGAAATACATGCTACCAAAGGCGGGGAAGGGCCTTCGGGGATTGATCGCGCCCGGACCCGGTGGTGGTTGATTGGGGTCGGTAAAGCCATTCAGGTGCACTGAGCCTGATCCGATATAAGTGAGCGAGAAGAGCAGGTTGCCGGTGAACTCCCGTTGCACGCCCAGATTCCACTGAAAGACTTCAGGGAAAGGGAAATCCGCCGCCTGCCCATAAACTGCCGGGTTACGAGCCTTCGTCGGATCAAGAAGTCCCTCGGGAAAACCATCGGAGGTCACCAGACTTGAGGTACCCGCCCTTCCATCAGAAGGGATAGTGATGTTGACATTGAACGGAGGATTGAAGGCTCCACTACTGGGAAGATTCTCAAACCCCCTCCCGCCGTAAAACACTCCGAAAGCGGCGCGAACCACGGTTCGGGCGTCAACGAGATAGGCAAAGCCGATGCGGGGCGCGAAATTGTTCGTGTCGAGGTTGGAGAAAGTCCGGGAACGGATGCCGCCGTCCGTCGCGGATACAAGTCTTCCAAACGTGGGACTGCTCCGGTCGAGGTCGAAATTTGCTATGCGGTTGTTGGCTTCCCACAAAGGCGTCTGCAATTCATAGCGCAGACCCAGATTGATGGTGAGCCTCCGGGACAGCCTCCAGATATCACTCCCATAAAAGCCCCAGTAACGATCCCGAAAGTCTCCCAGCAACTGAGTGCTCAAGTTTGCGGAACTGGTTTGACCGAGGAGGAGGTCGGCCAGCGCTGACCCGGTTCCTTGTCCGGGGACCCGCGAAGTGAATTGGCCATTGAAGGTGAAAATCCCGCGGGCGCCTCCCATAATGTGTCCGGAATTATTGCGCAATCGCAGCTCGGCGCCATACTTCATCGTATGGGTCCCGCGAACCCATGAAAGGTTGTCGTTGATCTGCAGAACCCGTGAGCGCCTTCTATCCGGCAAAAAGGTGTCATCGCCCAAGTTGGCGAAGTTACCCGACATGTTGATATTGGGCAGGCCCGTCAATGCGTCAAAGGGCGGAACGCCCTTGATGCCAAACTCCTCGTAAAGCGACTTGGCGGCCGGATTCCGCTCATTCGATTCATTTTTGGTATATCCGATACGGAATTCGTTGGCCAAAGCGACTGAGAGGATGTGGGTTTCGCCCGCCACGAAGGAATAAGCGTTGAACGCCTTCTGCGCGGGACTCAATCCTCCAGCGGCGGAGCCCGAGCCGGACAGTCCGTTTCCGGGCGGGGAGAAGAGACTCGCCAGCGATGTGTCCCGGTCCAGATTGCTGTACCGGACAAACAGCGTATCCGAAGCTCTGAGATGGTGGTCCACCCGTAAATCGAATTGACCGGCGTCATCGGTTCTCGGCTGGCTGGCCACGAAATTGTTTACCGTACCGGGCTGATTCGGGGCAGGATAGAGGTCCGCCAGCCGGCGTCCGACCGGATCCATACGGTCTTCAGGAATGATGTTGTTTGGGAACTGTTGCCGCACCCCTCCCACCACGTTGAGCGGATCGTAGATGTTCACTGTGCCAAAATGGCCGCGCACCATGTCGGGTGTGGGCACCGTCGTGGTCTCCGTTTTGGCGCGGTGGTCCCGGGTGGCTTGATAGCTGGCAAAGAAGAACAGACGATTGCGAAGGATTGGCCCGCCCAAGGTTCCGCCGAATTGGTTGAATCGAACGGGCGCGCGCTGGACTCGGTTGCGATTGGCAAAGAAATCGTTGGCGTCGAGCTTGTCGTTGCGCAAAAACTCAAAGGCCGAACCATGAAACCGGTTCGTCCCGGACTTCAATACCACACTGATCACCCCTCCAGCCGCCCTACCGTACTCAGCGGTGTAGTTGGCGCTCTCCACCTTGAATTCCTGAATTGCGTCAATCGACGGCCGGAGCGCCTGCGTGGAACCGGTTTTGATAGCCAACAAGTGGTTATTATTGTCTACGCCGTCGATCAGAAAGCTGTTAAGAAGCGCGCGGTTTCCATTGAGATTAAAGCCATCGGTGAAAAAGCCCCCAACCTGGTCGGGAATCGCGCCGGGCATGAGCACCGCGAGCTGAGAATAGTTGCGGCCATTGAGCGGCAGCGTGACGATCGTCTTGTTGTCGATGACCTGGCCCACCGAGGAGGTCTCCCGTTCCAGTAACTGGGAGGTGGACTCGACCGTCACCGCTTCGACCACCTCTCCCACCTCGAGCACGAAGTCCTTCCGGGTGACCTGATCGACTGACAGCCAAAAACTCTCCTGCCGCACCAGCTTGAACCCGGTCATCTGTATCGTGATCCGGTAGTTACCGGGCGGCAGGAAGGGAATGGTGTAGTTGCCGTCCTGATTTGAGACGGCATGTTTGCTGACACCCGTCCCCTCATTCGTCACGGTCAGGCCAGCTCCCTGGATCAAGGCCCCGCTTGTGTCGGTGACACGGCCAGTGAGCTGCGCCGTCTGAGCTGAAGCCGTACCCTCAAACATCACCGATGGCAGGCAAAGGAGCAGTGACAAGTGAAAAGTGAAAAGTGACGAGTGACGAGTGAAAAGTGACGAGTGACGAGCAGCGGATTTGCACCGCGTTCCGTCCGATATTCCGCTGATCCCGACCTGATAGCCTGCGTGGCCTCTATCCCTCTTCAGTGTGCGCCCCGTGTTCATCTTCATCTGCCCCACCTCACTTCCCTCTTGTCACTCGTCACTTTTCACTTTTCACTCGTCACTCGTCACTTTTTACTTGTCACTCGTCACTCGTCACTCGTCACTCGTCACTCGTCACTCTTCACTTCCGGCAGCCCCACACGACGTAATAGGTCCACGAATCTCGCGTCTGACCGAAGATTATCCCAGTACGGATCAACATTTAGCCGAAGCCAGAGCACCCCGGTCCTTTCTTTATACGCCTTATCGAGCCATTCAAACGCCTTATCCGTATCTTTCAAGCCTGCGTAGCCGATGGCCACATAGAGCGCGATCGGTTCTCTTTTTGATTGCTCCCTCAGCTCACCGAGTATTTTGAGCGCCTCTTCGTTTCTCCCCGACATGGCGTGGACGAAGGCGATACTCCCCTTGCAGAGTGGCGTGTTTCCTTTGACCTCGATCTCTTTGTTAAACTCGGCGATGGCTTCCTGGTACCGCTGCTTCCGCACATTCAGCCGGCCGAGGCAGTAATGACTCGACGGCCAAAGCGGGTCCATTTCGATGGACTTGCGGAATTGTTCGATCGCTTGGTCATCGTCGCGTGCCGCATAGAGCACGACGCCAAGGTTCCCATTGATCCAGACTGAAAACGGATCTAGCTCCTTCGCTCGTTTCGCGTGGGCTAGAGCCTCCTCATGCCGCTCCATCGTCGCCAACAGGATGGCTATCCAGGAGTGCGCCATGGATGAGTTGGGGTTGAGCTCTAGCGCGCGCGTGAACTCTCTCTCCGCGGCAGGCCAGTTCCACTGGTAGTGAAGCCTGACCAGTCCCGATGACAAATGTGCTTCGGCAAGCGTGTCGTCGAGCTCCACCGCCTTCAATGCTGCGGCCTCCGCCACACCCATGTCCTTTCCCTGCAGAAAGTGGCCGGTATACGATTCGGCCAATCCTGCATAGGCGAGCGCGTAATGCGGATCGAGGGCAATCGCCTCACGGTAGTACTCACGACTCTTTTCAATGCCTTCCGTAGTTCGCTTCTGCAAATAGAATCGGCCTCTCAAGTAAAGTTCGTAGGCCTCGCGATTATCGGTGTAGTGTTTCGCCAGCCGCTCCCGATCCACACCGGTCAACTTCGGCAGCAATGCTTGAGCCACCCGCTCGGAGATGGTGTCCTGCAGCGCGAAGATGTTACTGCACTCCGCCTCATCGCACTCATAAGCCCACATCGGCCAGCCGTCTGCTACGTTCAGCAAACGCACCGTCACGCGGATTCTCCCCTCCACCCGCTGCAGGCTGCTCTCCAGCACGGCATCCACTTGCTGTTCTCGCCCGGCCGAGAGCGGGTCCTGGTTAGCGTCCGCGTACTTGCGCACGGCGCTCGTGGGCCGGACGATGAGTTGGCGGAGGCTACTGAGCTTAGTGATCAAAGTATCAGCCATGCCCAGCCCAAAGTGCTCATCGCTGCCATCTGTACTCAATGGCTTGAATGGCAGTACAGCCAGAGATCGCACGGCCAGTCCTGTCTCGGCATGCCGTGGCCTATTGGACACCTGCAGGTAGGAAACACTGATGGCTAGTCCGAGGAGGAGCACCGCTATGGACACAAGCGGGCGGCTCGGTCTTCGCCGAAGGAAATCAGCGAGCGTATGACGAGGAGGCCTTGGCCTCTCGCCGCTTCCCGCTTCAATTGTGGCAGGAAGCGTCTCCAGCTCTCGCTTTAGAACCCCAAGGTCAACCAACAGCTCGCCCGCCGACTGGTAGCGCGCTTCGGGCTCCCTCTTCAAACACCTTCTAATGATATGGTCCAAGTCGGGAGGTATGTTGGTGTCGAATAGCGCGATGGCCTCCGGCTCAGCGTGGATGATCGAATCGAGGGTCTCTTCCGGAGTGCCTCCTACGAAGGGCCGCCGGCCGGAGACCATCTCGTACATGACGACTCCCAACGAGAACAGATCGGTCCGATGATCCACTGGTCTGCCCGTCGCCTGTTCGGGACTCATATACTGCATCGTTCCCATTGCCACCCTGCGGCCAAACACTTCGGCGCTGAGATTAACTGCATTCCTCCGCGCCTGCCTCGACGTCGATTGAGAAGGCCCTGCTGCCTCGGCTCCGTCATTTGTCTCCCCGGGGACCATGATTGCCTTATCCGGGGCGACAGGCAGTCCTGCATCGGTTTGGTTCTCTGCCAGTGCGATGAGTTTCGCCAGCCCAAAGTCCAGGACCTTCGCATACCCGTCCGGCCGGAGCATGATGTTCTCGGGCTTGATATCCCGATGGACAATTCCGGCTCGATGCGCCGCCGCCAGGGCACTGGCGATCTGGATGAAGAGGTCCAGCGCTTCCCGTAGTTTGAACCTGCGGGTCGACATAACCTGCCGAAGCGTCTCCCCTTCCACATGCTCCATGGCAATGTAATGCCTGCCCCGGGCCTCCCCGATATCGTGAATCGTGATGATGCTCGGATGATTGAGGGCCGACGCCGCCCGGGCTTCCTGCTGAAAGCGGCGTACGCGCTGCTCATCCTGGGTGAGATCATCGGGCAGGAGCTTTAGCGCAATCTTGCGATCCAGCTTGGCGTCATGCGCAAGATAAACCTCCCCCATCCCCCCTGTACCAAGCTGAGCCAGAACTTGATAGGGGCCAATAGAACCCTCCACTAGGGAATCGGACCCCTCCTCCGCCAGCGAGGAAGCAGCTAAATCAACAGCGGTCGATTCCATGAAACTCTCGGCCCGCTGGTCCGACTCCAGTAAGGACTCAATTTCTGTCTGGAGTCCAGGGTCACCTGCACAGGCCTTCTCCAGAAAGTCAGCCCGCTCGCCACCTTCCAGCTCAAGCGCTGCCGCCAGCAGGTCGTTGATTTGTTGCCACTTCTCTCCAGTCATACGCCCATTGTCCGTAGTCAGTTGTCGGTCGCCCGTTGCTTTTCCGGAACATTGCCGATAGACCGCAGATAGGCGTTAAGCTTCGGTGTCAGCTCGTCTATGATGGGCTTGAGCTTATTGACCTCCTTCTCGGTGAGCAATCTGCGGTTGTATGCCCTCCTGAGCCAGTGTCTCGCTTCATACAAAGAGCCTCGCGAGATCCTTACAAACCTACGATTGTCCTGAAAGCTACCTCTTCCTGTCCCTTCAGCGATATTCGCACCGACGCTGTCGGCCGCACGGATGATCTGTTTCCCAACGGTATCCCTCGCGAACAGATTCCATTTGAGAACGATTTTCCAGAGCTCGTCTGCGAGCCTCTCAGCGAGTTGATAAACAATCAGGCTCTCAAAATTAGTTCTGGACACTTTCTAGTCCACTCGGAGTCATGAGCCGGCCTATCACCTCTGCAACGAACAACTGACTACGGACCACTGACAACAGGCGTCAGTCCCTTGAGATTTCTCGATGCAGCCACGCCTTCGCTATCCGCCACTCGCGCGCGACGGTACGCGGGGAGATTCCCAGCACCTCGGCCGCTTCTTCGGTGCTCAGTCCCCCAAAGAATCGGAGCTCCACGACGCGGCTCTTGCGCTGGTCGAAGGCTGCCAAACCTGTTAGCGCGTCATCGAGCGCCATCAATTCCGCGGCTGGCTGCTTGCAGACCTCGGCGCCCTCGTCGAGCGACACCTTGGGTGTACCGCCCCCCCGTTTTGCGTACCGATATCGTCGCGCGTGATCCATGAGGATTTGACGCATCAAATGGGCGGCGACTCCAAAGAAATGGGCCCGATCCTGCCAGCTGATGTTCTTTGCATCGATCAGCCGCACATAGGCCTCGTTAACCAGGTCTGAGGTGTACAGCGAGTGGCCAGGCGCCTTGCGGCGCACGTAGCACTTGGCCAGGCGACGTAATTCACACCGGACCAGAGGCACCAACTCCTCCAGAGCCGTGTGATCGCCGTGACTCCATTGGACTAGCAGGCAGGTTATCTGCCTTGGGGAGGAAGCCGCCATTCTCCCTCATCTATTTATCTGATCTTACAGAATTTGGAACGGTTGAATCATAGCGCCAAACCTCTCGGCCGGTCAACCCTCAAGAGAATTCTTCATTGGCATGGCAGTTTTCGGTGGGTTTTCCCGAATTAGTAAGTGTAGCCCAGGGGCTTGAGTGCCCCCGGGCCGAACTGTTTACAGAAAATGAGCAGCAACCGCTAGGTAAGTTGGAGTTTCGGATATGGTTTATGGGGATTTGAGACCCGATGGAAACCACATCCTGGCGATTCATCGGGGCAACGCAATCTCGACTTACCTGAAAAGTCCGGAGGCACAACGGCGGTGCGGATCGCAGGAACGGGGGGACGCGGCGACCAGTCACTCAGCGACCAGCAGAGAGGAGCCGACGACCAACCGCTGCCGCTCCCGTCATCAGCGTGGGCCTTGGCCGACAGTGCGAGCGGCTCCGGGGTTTATGGAAGCAGCGTCACCGGTACCGGGTTTGAATTGCCACCCCGAATTCACTGGCCGCGATGCGGCCCTTTGACCTCCTCCCAGCTCCACACTCTTGGGAGACGAACCGGAGAACTTATGCTCAACAAGAGAATCTTATTCGTGGCGCTGTTTCTATTTCTGGTGGTGGTTTCTGTTAGGAATGCTGCTGCCCAAACTTTCTCTATTACATTCAATGCGACTACCTTGACAGCGCAGGATTTCAGCATCTTGCCGGTCGGTAGTGGTTCATCCGGATCGGGTTCTACATCTATCATTACCACCCTCTCGCTGCTCCCCGGGACTTATACCTTCCGCGCTCCGGGTAACTCGGAGATCTTTTTCTTATTCACCGTAACCAACAGCGGGACGGTAGACTACGATTCGGCGCTGGATGGCTTCGTCAGCGGGCGGGGAAACAGTACCCTGGCTGTCTCCGGCTTCCCGATCACCTTCGATGCCAGGACATTGACCTCGGCTGATTTCAGTATCATCAGTGAGTCGTTCTTCTCTGGCTTGGCTTCCGCGGTGACAACTCTGCGGCTATTACCGGGGCTGTACACCTTCAAAGCTCCGGGAAACTCGGAAATATTTTTCTTCTTTACCGTGACCAACAGCGGGACGGTAGACTTCGATTCGGCGCTGGATGGCTTTGTCGGCGGGCGGGGGAGCAGCACCCTGGCTGTCTCCGGC
>JACQTD010000045.1 GCA_016210985.1 Acidobacteriota bacterium | reverse complement strand
CTAAGTCCACACACTCGCAAGCTAAAGCTTGAACTCCGAACTTTGTGACCCCGATGCACATCTATTGTCACTTGTCCCTCGTCACTGCTCCTACGGCGGAAAGCCCATGCGCCGCAACACAGCCGAAAACCGAGGGTCTCCGCGCAGGTTGTCCCAATCCGGGGAGGATTTCAGCGAGATCCAAAGACGATTCCAGCTGCGCTCCACATACGCCCTTTCGATCCATTCGAACGCCTTGTCTCTTTCACCCAGGGCGCAGTAGACCCGCGCCACGTCAAGCGCCAGGGGCTGTCTCCTCGATTCCTCCCTCATCTCACTGACTATCCTCTTCGCGTCGGCCCTCTTGCCCATCCCCGCATAAATGAATACAAGCTGCGCCTTTCCCCTGGCGTCAAAACCGGGCCCTACCAAAGCTAACATCTTGTTGGTCACTACGAGAGCCTCTTCGTATCGCCGCTGTTTGGTGTAACAGCTGGCCAGAACGGCAAGAGACATGATGGAGTAGGGATCCAGCTCGAGCGTTCTGCGCGTCTGCTCGATGGCGAGATCGTACTGTCGAGCCATGTGATAGACGTTTCCGAGGACCTGGTTTGTATGGAGCGAGAGCGGATCAAGCTCCAGGCCTCGCTTCGCCTCCACGAGGGCCTCTTCATGCCGGTCCATTTGTCCCAGATGACTAGCGTAGCTGGTGTGGGCCAGTGCATAGTTCGGGTCGAGCTCGATAGCCCGTTTGTATTCCTGCTCAGCCCCCAGCCAATCCCAGTCGTGATTCTTCTTCGCCATCGCCAGCGAGATGTGAGCTTCCGGGAGCGTATCGTCGATCTGCACGGCTCTCAGCGCCGCGGCCTTTGCTTCTGACACGGGATCCGTTATCGATCCCAGAGGACTCCCCTGAAGGTGGATACATGCCGCCGCCAAGCCGGCATAGGCGGGTCCGAAATCGGGATCCAGTGCGATGGCCCGATGGAAATACTCGATGGCCTTTTCGTAATTTGCCCGGCTTAGCTTGCCCAGGAAAAAGCGGCCCTTGAGATAGTTCTGATAAGCTTCCGTGTTTTCCGTGGGACGCTTGGTCAGGTGCCTCCGTTGTTCCTCCGTAAGACTCGGCGCCAATGCAGAGGCAACCCGTTCGGAGATGGCATCCTGCACGCTAAAGAGATCGGTGCATTGCTCATCGCATTTGAAGGTCCACAGCGCCGAGCCATCTCGGACATTGAGCAGCCGCACGGTCACGCGGATCTTCTCACCCGCTCTCTGAATGCTGCCCTCCAGCACCGCATCCACCTTCTGTTCACGCCCCGCTGCCAACGGGTCCTGACCCGGCGCGAGGTATCTTTGAACGGTGCTGATCGGGCGCACGACGATCTGCCGTATGCTGCTGAATCTGGTGATCAGGGAATCGGCCACTCCGAGCCCCAGGTAGTCGTCACCGCGATCCGGGCCAAGAGGCCTGAACGGCAGCACAGCCAGTGACTTGAAGGTCATGCCACCGGCAGTTTCGCCAGGGTGGTTTGAATTCCAAACGCGAGCGGCGACTGTGAGCAGCCCGGCCAACAACACCGCCGCGGCCAAGATCCTCCGCCTCATGCTCCAACGGGAAGAGGACCAGGTTGGAAAAGATGGTGTTGCGCATCGATCCTCGTCCTTCGACCCCTCTCCCGCGGACGGATCGTCCTCTTCATCCCTACCCTCTCTGACCTTCGCGACAAACCGATAACCCCTACCAGGAACCGTCACGACATAGCGATGCTCATCTGGACGTTCGTCCAGCGCTTTCCGCAAGAAGGAGATGTTTACCGTTAAATTGTTTTCTTCGACCACAGTGTCGGGCCAGACCAACTGCATCAACTCTTCCTTTTCCACCACTTGCCCGCTCTTCATCACGAGGACCAGGAGCGTATCGAACACTTTCGGTGGCAATGGCACATGCTCCCCATCCCGAAGCAGGATGCGCCTGGCTGTGTCGAGACGAAACGCATCAAACGCGTAAGCGACGCCGGATTCCATCTTCATACCGGACTTAGCAAATCTTAGGAAAAACCAATGGCTCTCTTAAGGACTTTTAGGCCACACCGAGCGAAGAATTCGGCCCGAGCTCCGCGAAACATGATCGGCTCAACTAGCTTGGAGAGGCAGTTTATCACATGTAATTGAAACCAGTAAGCGAACGGGGGAGCAAATGAGAATCGTCCATGGGAACTGCCGTGAAGCCGTTGATGGCAAGATCAGATTTGATTAACCCATTACAGATTAGCGGGAGGAGGATATGAAAGATCGAACGTCAGATATTTTCACAGGTTTCAGGCTCGGGCTGGCTGCCCTGGGCCTCGTGGGTATGATTATGGCGGTTCCTTTTCGTGTTGGATCGGCTCAGACAGGATCCGGTTCCCCGCCACCGAGTTATGATTACAATGATGCGGAACCGGGCGTACAGGGACCAACCAGCCCGTTAATGGCGGGCGCCGAGGCTCGCTCACTGCAAACGTTTCTAGTTCAGATCACAATCTTGGTTCCCCTGGCGGAGATTCAAGCGGTGCTTCCGCCTGGATTCATCGCCAGACCAAATCCCGCAGGCTCTAACATGGCCCAGGTGGGCCTGCTTTTCTTGTTTCAGCAACGCACTACGAGCCTCAGTGACGGCAAAACGTTCGGACCAGGCTCGGGACTGCGGATCCAGACCGGTGTCATAAACACCAACCTCATGCCAAATCGCCAGGAACAGGGTTTTCTGGTCCAGGAATGGTCCAGCCAAGAATTGGTGGACTACCAGAACGCGGTGTTTGGGCCAGGCGCCAGCCGCTTGGCCAATGTCAACGCGCAGATTGTGGAAGACGGAGGGAATCTCAGCTTCAAGTTTACCGTGACGGACCCCGGTATCGGCCTCAATGTCTCGGCTGAGGCCACGTGCCCCGGCCCGATCGTCACGCGGAGCAAAAACGATCCCCAGTCGCAACCTTTCCGCTTTCTCATCCCCCAGCGGTCCGCCTGGGCTGCGACTCAAAGCGACCTCCGGTCGTCGATTCCACAGGCGATGGCCAATGTCAAAGTCGATGTTCCGGGAGGCAAGTTGCAGGTTCCGACCGCCGATGGCGGGAGCCGCAGCCTGACTATCTCAGGCATGGGCGCAACTGCAAATTTCTGGCGGAACAATGAATACATCACGAAACTCGAGTAGGAGCCCGAGTCGGTCCACGAAGACATCCGTTTCCGGCCGTTCTAATTTGCTGACCTGGATCGCCCAAGTCGTCGCGCGTCAGTCCGAAATTGAGCAGCCTCCTACGGCGTAGGGTCGCGCCACGAAGACGGTCGTGCCTAAACACCGAACACAGCAAAGCCTAGGGAGCGCGCGGCACGTCCCAGCGAACGATCGTGCGTGAGCATCGTCAGCTCACTTTGCTGTGTTCGCTTCCACAGGATCGCGGAAGCAAGGTGAAGGGCGTCAAGCGTGCCTAAACTTGTTGGAAAGGCCTCCGATGCCCGGTCCAGGACCTCCCGATTGACTTCCACGAATTCGAAATATTGAAATGCCTCGTGGAGTATCCGGCATCGGCCGGCCATCTCTTCGTCGTTCAGCACACCCGCTATGCGGAGGCGGTGCATAGTCCTTAAACACTCAGTCCTGAGAAGTTCAGATGACACAAAGTAGCTCGCCTTGAATAGCTCCTCCAAAGGGTTGGCCTCTCCCAAGAGCTTTCGAAGCAGCACTGAACTGTCCACGTAAGCAATCACCGCCGATCGCTACCGCCTCCGTCGATCTTCCAGAAGCAATTTAAGGCTCTTGACCTTTCCACGGCCGACGGGTGGAACATCAAGCAGCGGGAGAAGACCCGTTGGGTCCTTTATCGGCTTCCTGAGGCGCAGTAGGTGCTTCTCATCCGGCACCGGGACGAGCTGGGCAACCGGTCGATCTCGCTTCATCACCGTCACCCTCTCCCCGGCTGAAGCTCGACGCAGATACTCGCTGAAGTTGGCCTTCATCTCCGCCACCCTGACTTCACTTTGCCGCGGCGGCTTGTCCTCAGGAATTGATCTCCTCATAATCACATCATGATCATTTAAAGACTATTTGTCAATGTGACTACACACAGTGTCCCGTGGGAAGATGAGGACATCGACGAATCGTGAGAGAATCTATGCATCATAGATCGATTCATTTCACGTGCTGTCCTACATACTCAATAATGTCAAGCGATTGACTCCCGAGTAGGCATTGTTCATTTCCCGGCCGGTTCTGCTGGAGATGGACCGGGATCGCGAGCCTGCACAGCGGATTGCCGTTCACGGCCACGCTCAGTATTGATCCGAGCAATTCATTGGCGGCCGCCCCTCCGGACCGACTGCGCGATGGATACCTGCCGACCGGGGAGCGCACGCTACAGCGGTACTTCAACTTCGGCCTGAAAGTGTTCTACTAAGAATATCAGAAGACCAGCCTCAATCCGATCTGCACCTGACGGTTGGGCATCGAGGTTGAGGTGATTCGGCCTGCTTGCGGCGAACCAATCACGGCGTAATCCCCACTACCAACGATACGCAATCGCGAAGAGGGCCGCGAAGGCTAGGTGGGAAAAGCGGCCTTGACGCAGGGTTTAGTTATAGCTAAACTGGTCTGTCTGGTGCCATGAATGGCGAAGCCAAGACCGTGTTCGGCGGAGATTCTGCACTCCACTGCGAGGCGGGCGGTTATCTTGGTCCAATGGTACGGCTTCGCTTGGATGAATGCCAGTGGTGAATACCAGGGTCTGTCCGAGAATGTAAGGCGTGGCTTTCTCACGGGATTTGACTACTGGACGGAGGGCATGGTGAATAGGAAGCGATTTCATGGTTGGGATAAATCGGAATACGGTGGACGCTATTCAAACTGCTTCGTGTTCAAGGCATCGGACGGGAAATTAGATCGTAGGATGTATGGATTCTTGTGTCATCCGAGGGCGGATCTTGCCCCCAGCGATCCCAGGTTTGAGGCGTGTGTGCTTGGTGTTTATGCAAGCAAGCGAGAGCGTGAGACCGACGAGACCGAGTTGAGAAGGGCTCTTGATATGTCGAACAACACCGAGATTAGACGCGCCGTGACTAGTCTTTTCCGACTCAACAGCGGAGGGCGGAGATGAGGAAACAAGTTGCCCATTGGAGCGAGCAAAGTACGGCGGATTTCCTGTACCGCATTGCGTCTGATTTTGTGGTCCAAATTGAAGCCAAGATGGAGTCTAAAAGATTGAGTAAGTCGAGGCTCGCACAGGCGCTAGGAGTGAGCAAGGGGCGGGTCTCGCAACTGCTGAACAACCCTGGAAATTTAGGCTTGGTGACGATTGTTCGATGTGCTAGGGCTCTGGGATTGAAGGTTGCCATCGTTGCCTATGATGACGCCGACCGGGACAATACTAAGGGTCCGATTATCTCTGACGTTTTCCGTATTTGCTGGGAAAACGCTGGGAAGCCTCAAGACTTTTGGGCGTTGGAGAGCAAGCGGGCTGATCGCGAAACCGCCGTGAACGCTGAGAATCTTAGCGCCAGAAACCAGCGATATCAAATCCGGGCTTTCGTATTCCGGCGTGGCACAGGCGGCAGGTTTGCTGAATGGGAATATCCCACTATGGCCGAGAACGCGACATCGGCTGCCAACGTCGCCTAAAGACAAGCTGTCGCAGGGAGTCCAAATGGCTGAGACATCGCAGATAGCTTTTACCTTCAAGGAGATTGCCGAAGCGCTGCTGAAGAAGCAGGGCATCCACGAAGGACACTGGGCCATACTCGTGAAGTTCGGCATCGAAGCGAAGAATGTGACCACTGCCCTTAAAGAGACGTATCCTACCGCCCTTGTCCCGATCCTCGAATTGGGTATCCAGAGATTCGGAGAGCCTAATCCTCTGTCCGTTGATGCATCCATCGTGAATCCCAGTTCAAGCAAGAAGCGTGGTAGGACTAAACGATCGAAAACGGCAAGACGTCGTTAGTCTCGACATTACCAGACACCGCCCCGGCGCCAGGAATGGAAAGTTGTAGATCCCCTCCTGGTTCGAGACGGTCTTCCTACTCGTGCCTGTGCTGATGTGGATCAGGGTCAGCACGGCATCTGGAACGACCGCGCCACGGCTGTCGGTAACGCGGCCCGTGACTTGCGCTGTTTGAGCCAACCCCGGCATCTCGACGGCCCAGTGCAATCCAGCAAGCAACACGAGGGAGAAGAGTGTGTGCTTCGGAGCCCATCGTCCCCTGTCACTTGGACGTAAAGGGCTCTCAATACCTGGCAAGTTCGTAAGTTGCCTGATCATGCCACCTTTCACGGCTCCCAACGGGCAAAGTGCAGTCGACCATGGACCGCGGACTGCCCGCTCTCCACCGGTGACTTATCCTTTCTTCAAACCTGCCGTCCAGTTGGTGACCAGCGTGAGTGGAGCGGGCCCCTTCACCTGGACTGCCTTGTTAACCAGGAAGCGCTGGCCATCCGGACTTACAGCGTAGCTTTCATTGCTGTCCCATCGAAGCTCAAACAACTGTCGCGGCGCCCCAATCTCCAAATCTCCTCCCTTCCATCTCATCTCCACCGCCATGAACTTGTCGTCGCGTGTCTGGAAGAAGAGTTCTTTCCCATCAGCCCGCCACTGTACACGCGCGCCGCCCGAGGAGGAGATTCTCCGCTTGAGGCCCGGGCCCGGGAAGGCTGCTACATAAATTTCACTCTGGCCCGATACATTCGATTGATATACGAGCCACCGGCCATCGGGGGATAGTTGGCCTCCTGCCTCGTTGAATTCCGTCTGTAGAAACGGGAACGGTTCCCTTTTTCCGGATAACGGCAAAACCCAAAGGTCGTAAGCGGTCTTTGTATTACGCGTGTGATAGATGAGAAACCGCCCGTCCGGCGTCAGACTGTTCGGATACTTATCGAACTTGGATTCGAGAAGCAGTTCCTCCTTTCCGATACCATCGGCAGCTTTTTTGTAAAGATCCCAGAAGCCTTTGACCTCTGAGTTATAAAAGATGTGATTTCCGTCAGGCGACCAGATCAATGCCCTCTCTTCCGCGGCGTCGAAGGTGAAACGCGTCTTCAGACCGCGCGCCACGTCATAGGCCCAGATATCGATGTCCCCGGTCCGAGGCTCAGCGATCGTGACCGCCACCCTCTTCCCGTCCGGTGAGAGACGCAGCTGGCGGTGCCGTGCCGCCTCGCCAAGCACGCCGAGGGTCTTCCCCGTTCGATCCAGCCAGGTGAGCTGGGAGTCAGTCTTGTCAGCGCCGCTCTCGTAAGCCAGTATGCCGCTCTCCGACGCGGAAAAGACCCCTCGGTACGTCAGTGATGAGAACAGCACGTTCTGTGCGATTGGAAAAGCGTCCGCTATCGTCGCCAACTGTTGCGGATCAAAACGCTGCGCCATCAGGGTGTCTTCACGAAGGAAAAGTAGATGGCCCTGGGAATAAACGACATTCGAATTGGCCTTTAAGATCAGCTTGCGTTCGCTCGACTCGAGCGAGGCAGCATAAATTGTTCCAGGCTCCCTCTCGTTCGCGGGACTGATGGCCAGGTAAAGGAACGTATGGCCGTCGGGCAGAAACCAAGGGAAACGGTGACTCTTCTCCATCCGCGATTCGTCGGGATTCGTGATCGCGGTAGCCACTCCGCCGGTGTCAGAAACCCAATAGAGCTCGCGGATTGACGGGGCAAATACAATTACCCCCTTCTGACTCCAGGTTCCTCCCCGATTGTCGGGCGCATCGCACAGCGCGACCGGCGGGCCTCCGGAAACGTCGATCTTCTTGAGCTTTCGATCCGCGAAGAATGCCACAAAGCGGCTATCCGGCGACCAGAACGGGAGGCCGGCGCCCTCCGTGCCCGGCAGGACCTCGGCTGGGAGCGCATCCAGGGAACGAATCCAGATTAATCGGTTGCCCTCGGGCGACTCGGCGACAAAAGCCAGACGGCGGCCATCGGGCGAGACGGCGACAGGTCCGAGGCTGAGATCCCCTCCCCCGCGGACGGAACAAAAACTCCAGTTATCCGGAGGCAGAATGAACGACCGAACCGTCGGGAGATCAGCCGGCGCGCTACGGAAGTAAATGAGCGACACCGAGGACAGCACCAGCGCCGCCAGACCCATCGTCGCACCCACAACCCAACGAAGCCGCTTGTGGCTCTCGACGCGCTTCGATGCGGATGTCGAGATGAGCGGCGTTGAGCCCAGGAGCCCGGGCATGCCTTCAAGATTGAAGGCTACATCCGTGATTGACTGGAATCGCGCGTCTGGACTCTTCTCCAGACAGTGCGCGATCACGCGCGCCAGTGCCGGATGAACCGAGGCCTCCGTCCCCCCGAGTTCCGGTGGCTCCTCCTTCAGGATCGCATTCATCACCTCCACCGCCGACTCGCCCCGAAACGGCCGCTGCCCCAGAAGCATTTCATAGAGCATGACACCGAAGGAGAAGATGTCCGATCGATGGTCCACCTCCCGCCCCTGCACCTGTTCCGGCGACATGTACCCGGTAGTTCCCATCACCATGCCCGGATGGGTATGCAGCGTATTTCCCGGGATCTCCGAAACCACCTCTTGCCTCGATCGGGGCGCCTTCAGCTTCGCCAAACCGAAGTCGAGAATCTTCACCCGTCCATCTGAGGAGAGGAACACGTTTTCCGGCTTCAGGTCGCGATGCACGATGCCCTTCTCATGCGCCGCCGCCAGGCCGCGGGCTATCTGAGTGGCATAATCCAGCGCTTTCCCCACCGGCAGCGCGCCCCGGTCCAAACTTACTCGCAAGGTCTCCCCTTCGAGCAATTCCGACACCATGTAAGGCACGCTTTCATGGGTACCGATGTCATGGACCATGAGAATATTGGGATGATTCAACTGACCGACGGCACGGGCTTCCTGCTCGAATCGCCGCAGCCGTTCGCCTTCCGCTGCAAAACCGGCCGTCACGACTTTGATCGCGACCTCACGGCCCAGCCGACTGTCCCGCGCGCGATAGACCTCCCCCATCCCGCCCGCGCCAAGACGTTCCACAACCTTGTAAGGCCCCAAGCTCTTGCCGATCCACGACGGGGCGCCCTCCTCTGCTAGCCGCGCCGCCGCTACTTCCAGGGCGGGATTCTCGATGAAGCGCTCCACTTTCACTTCATTCTTGAGCAGGGCTTCAACTTCCTGGCGCAAGGATTCATCGCCTTGGCAAGCTTGGGACAGGTAGGCCGCTCGGTTGGCCGCATCCCGCACGAGCGCCTCTTGAACCACCTCCTCAACTTGTCGCCACCGTTCAGGCGTCATGAGTGAGTGTCGAGGACGCCATGGCGTCACCCCTCTTTCCGGTCGGTTAAATACTGAAGCCTGGCCATGATACCACACCCGTTATGGGTAGGAGCCCTCCCACACTCACCGGTTCCGACCTTTTCCCCTTTGGGGCTGCAAGTTTCCGCCACTGCTTTCCGCCTTAGGTGGTGAGGGCAGCCTGAGAGGCTGGCCTCGGGGTCGCAAGGCACGCAAGCACGCCAGCCCCAATTCCAAACCGTAAAGGAGAGCAGCCATGAACGCACAGATCAAAGCCAGGATAGTCGCGCAGACCAGGAAGTCACTGCAGATTCTACTCACGGGGTTGACGGTGTTAAGCCTGTCCCTTCAGGCGACCGCATCGACTCCCAACATGCAGACCAGCCAAGCTTCCGCCATCAACAGCCAGGGCGATGTGGTCGGCTGGTCCACCACCCCCGGTGGACTCACCCACGCCTTCCTCTTTGACGAGGAGGGCATGCATGATCTGGGCACGCTCCAGGGCTGGGAAAGCAGAGCCACCGCGATCAACAGTTCGGGTCAGGTGGTCGGCACCGCCGACACCGTCTCCGTCGAATTCTGCCAGCCGGTGCTTCGCGCCTTCTTGTGGAATCAAGGGGAGATGTCGGAGCTGGGAACACTAGGGGGCCCCAATAGTGAAGCCTTTGGAATTAACGACGCCGGCCAAATCGTCGGCGGCGCCGACACGGATTATGGAGAGACGCACGCCTTCTTGTACGAATACGGTCAGATGAAGGACCTCGGGACGCTCGGCGGCGTGTTCAGCGAAGCTTATGGAATTAACAGTCTTGGCCAGGTCGCGGGTGCGGCTACCACCGCCGATCGCAAGCTCCACGCGTTTCTCTACAGTGATGGGATTATGAAGGATCTCGGAACCTTGGGGGGAACGAGCAGTCAGGCGTTTGCCATCAACGACCGTGGCCAGGTGGCCGGGGAATCGAAGATCGCCACGGGCAAGACTCACGCGTTTGTCTATCGAGAGGGAGAGATGATGGACCTCGGGACTTTGGGCGGCTCCTCAAGCCGGGCCCTCGGTATCAACAACCGGTGCCAGGTGGTCGGCATAGCCAAGGACTCCCGCGGCGACGATAGGGCATTCATCTGTGACAACGGGACGCTCGTGGATCTCGGGACACTGGGTGGCCCCACCAGCGCGGCCGTGGGTATCAATCAGCGAGGCGACGTGGCCGGATTCTCCGATACGACCAGCATTAATAAGTCAGGCAAGCCGATCCAGCATGCATTCCTGCTGACCCGCGTGGAGATGCTGGACCTGGGTACGTTTGAATGATCGACCCTCCTGCCCCCTTTCCCCAAACGACCCTTCAGCCAAACCCGCGTCAGGCTTGCGAAATTGCGATGGTTCGCAATTCCCCAAGCCTGACGCGGTTAGGACTTGCTCAGCTCCTGAAACAGCCACAATTTGGCCATCTTCCAATCCCGCATTACCGTGTCCGGAGAGACGGCGAGTACTTCTGCGGTCTCCTCCACGCTCAACCCGCCGAAGTACCGCAGCTCCACGACCTGAGCCTTCCTCGGATCCAGGGCTGCAAGCGTCTTCAGCGCATCATCAAGGGCGACCAGATCATCCTGTTGAGGTTCGTCCAATTCCAGGCTTTCTCCCAGTGTAACCTGCAGGGCGTCTCCGCCCCGCTTCCGAGATTGGCGTGCGCGGGCGAAATCGACAAGTATGCGGCGCATGACTCGGGCCGAGACGGCGAAAAAGTGGGCCCGGTTCTGCCAGGTGATCCGATCGACGTCGATCAGCCGCAAGTAAGCTTCATGAATCAGCGCTGTCGTTTGCAGTACGTGACCCGGCCGCTCATTCCTCATGTACTTTCTCGCCAGCCGATGCAGTTCCTCGTGAACCAGCGGAATGAGCTGCTCCAGGGCCGACGAATCACCCTGGTTCCAGGCCAGGAGCAAATGCGTAACCTGATGCGGTGAGGAGGCGATGGACTCACTCTCCATTTTGGATAGTAAAACCTTGAGACCGAAGCAGGATAACACACCCGATCATCCCTCAAACAGGCTGTCGATAGTCCGCCGGAGTCGACCGATTCCGGACGCCTTATCTCGGACGTGCCAGTTTTTACTGCGGTTTTGCGCCTACGCAGATGAAGGGGAAAGGTCCTTGGAGAATCGGGGAGCCTCCCTGTGAATGAACGAAGACCTTGTCGGAGCGGACCCATGGCGCGGCAGCGATTGAGGAAAGACTGGCAGGTGTTGGTTTACAAGTATTGGATTCAGCCAACGTGTGTCCCGGAGAAAGTGTGGGAGACGTCCAGACGGATGCAGGCGTTATGGAATGAATTCGTGGATCTGCTTGAGGCCGAGACCGCCCATCCCGACACGGCTCGGCCCGTGCTTGATCGAACCCCCAAAGACGTGTTTCATCCTGCCATGGACGCTGCCCTGCGCAAGGCTGCGGATCGTTCGGGATTGAATTGGGAATGCCGTGAGTTCCTGTTCGACCGATTCAGGTCAGCCGTCCAGCGGGCGATCCATGCGACCGTCCACGGGGGACAGGATGCGCAGGTCGGAACTCCCCAAAGACGTTCCCGGCTGACCAATATCGTCATTCCGCACCGGTACAGCCAGGGCGGCATACCCGCCGCGAATCTGCTCCAAGCCCGGCCCCGGAGGTCGCTCAGGCGATTCTGGACCAAGCCGGTTCCGCAGCAGGCCTACATCGACAATTCCCGAAAATCCAAACGGCTGCGATACACCGAAGGGTTCTTCGGACTGGATGGCGAGAGAATGACATTTCGAACGATGCTACACCGGCCCGTCCCGGCGGAGGCCTTTATCAAGACGGTCAACTTGATTGGTAACCACCGCGGCCAAATCGGCTGGGAATGGTCGATCGCAATCGTATGCGAGTTACCTCCCAGCGCGGTTCCGGAAAGCACGGGCCGCACCTGTGGCCTGGATCTTGGCTGGAGGAGATTCGGTTCTTACCTGCGTATCGGCATGCTGGTCGGCCATACCGGCGAGGTTGCCGAACTGCGTCTTCCGCTCGACATGTCGAGCCGACCTACCCGGGACTTCGGCCGCTGGATCGAACGATCGGGAAGGCCAAACGCGGACAGGATATACGAGAGCTGGGAGGAGATCCGAGAAGCAACCTCGCGGGCGGACCAATCCTTTGAATCCCTTAAAGCAGAGATAGCCCGCCGTGCTGCGGGGCCGGAATGGCCCGAAAATCTTCGGAACAAGTTTTCAGCGATTACAGAGTTGGGACAGGCTGCGCTCCTTCAATTCCAGCGCGAGCTTCAGGAAGCCGAAGCCGGCCCGGAGATCCGGCAACTGATTTCAGCCTGGAGAGTGAACGACGCCAGGCTCCGGCGCCGGATTCATTGCGCGCGCATGAGATTCGGCCGGCGACGCCACTGGCTCTACCAGAATCTCGCGGCCTGGCTTGCAACAAATTATGACACCATTTCCTGGGAAGCTGATCTGGGCATCAGGAAGATGTCGGAGGATGGCTCGAAGAAAGGGCGCCTCCGCCTTGCCGACCGCAACCGTCGAATCGCGGCGATCGGCGAGTTTAGAAAGATTCTGAAGCACCAGGCGCTCAAGCGGAAGATGCTGCTCATAGACGGGAGGACGGCCTACAGCTCAACCACCTGTTTCACCTGTGGGAGGCGAACGCCGGGAGGGCCTGACCTTATCCTGCAGTGCCCGAATGGACACCGGTTCGATCAAGACACGAACGCCGCAAGCTGGTTCCTGTCAAGAATTGACCGTCAAGTGTCCGCAGCCAGCAACCTCCGGCAGGGAGGCGTGCATGCGTCAGTGAAGCAACTTGAAATCCCCGAGATATTGAAATCCATTATCGTGCCGCAGACGACCGAGCGAGCGGTCATTCCCATGGAATCTGACGCCGTCATAACCGTGTAGGGTCCGGGCTTGAGTTGTGTGTTCAATAGAATTGCCTATTGAAACTTGCTTTACACCCTCCCCATATTATAGGGACATCCATGGAAGAGACCGTACTTGTGGGAGGGCTCTCCCGCAGTCCGAGGGGTACTGTAGCAGCAGCACCCCATCGCCCTGGAGGAGAGGACTCCCACAACGAAGGCCCGTTGAAGGGCGTCACTCTATTCTACAATCCCCCATAGTGAGGATTACCATTCTCAGCAGGTCAATTCCTTCAGGAGTTCATCGAAGCGCTGCCGAAACGGCTCCCCCAGGCTGGCGGAGAAGAGGTCCAGCCAGTGTTTAACGTAGCCGTTGTCCGCCCGCGGATTCTTCAACATTAGGCTCTTTACATCCTCGAGATCTCGCGGGCGCCCGGCGACCATCTTGTGGATGATCAAATCCTCCAGGGAGACGAATCGGACATCGGTTTCACCGATCCTGACCGCCCTCGTTCTAAGCATGGCCGCTTGCTCAAACGAAGAGAACGAAAAGATCAGATCGCACCGGATCCCGGAGAGCACGTCCAAACAGGGTAGCACACATGTCCGCCGAGTGAAGGTTTCGGGATCGACGAGCGGTTGGAATGCCAGACTCGCCGCTACACCGACTACCTCATCTAATCGATCGAGGCCCACTCCCAGTGTGATGTCGACATCCTTTGTGAGCCGAGGTTCCCCATAAAGGAGCACGGCCTGCCCGCCGATCACCATGTAAGGAATCTCAGCGTTGGCAAACGCGGCCGCAATTCGCTCAAGTAGGGATCCGAACATTCAGAACTCTGGCCAGACGGATATCAACGTCGATCCCGTCCAGTGGATCTTTAAGCGGAAAGATGCCCATCGCGGTCGCCTCCCGAAACAAGGCTTCGTAAATGATGAGATTCTGGCGGAAGTCCGGCGGCTCGCCGCGGATCTGCGATTTCTCGAACTCGTTCAGCAGGTCGGCGTCTTTGATCATGCAGGTGATGGACTCCAGAAATGATACTCCATCCTGATGTCGAGGGATACACGGCGACCGGTCTTATCGTGGGGCATCCATTTGGACTGGGGAAGCACTAAACCGGTTTGAACGCTAAGGGTTTCTCAATTCGGGAGGATGATCTGCGAGATCATCCGCGACCGCTTCACTGAAAGCTGAATCGCCGGGGTGTGAAGCGGCATAGCCGACTCTTAAATGCCGTCTCACGCGGAGGCGCGGAGACGCCGCGATAAGCTGGGGCTCGTCAGGGCTCAGAAGCCATCACGGATCCCTTCGCGGCTTCGCGCCCGCGCGTGAGCTCTTCGGCCTGAAGGCGATTATCGAGATCATCCTCGATGGCTTTTCAGGCGCATCGCCATCGCGGCGGTACGAGTAAAAGAGGTCGGGACGGCAGGCGGTGCAGAGACCGCAATCGAAGATCCGGTCCGGCGCCACTCCCGATGCTCGGAGCTGATCGGCGTTGGCGGCCGCAAGATTGAGGAACGCCTTGCCGGAAACCGGATGAGGAGACAGCCAGGCGTCCCCCTTTGGAGATGATGACTTGACCGCCTCTGTCACTGCAGACCCAACCTCGTAACAACATGGGCGGATGGCCGGACCGATGGCCACCAGGAGATCCGACGGACGCGTCGCGTAGGAGCTCCCCATCGCATCCACCGTCTTGGCGGAAATCTGCCGCACGGTTCCCCGCCATCCGGCGTGGACGGCAGCGATGACCGCGTGGACGGGATCATAGATAAGCAGGGGAACGCAATCGGCTGTGAGAATGCCGAGCGCGTGATCCCGCCGATCCGTGACCAGGGCGTCTCCCTCTGACCGTAGCGCCGGCACGTCACCGCGTCCATCCAGGTTGATCACCACATCCGAATGAATTTGCCGCAGCGTCACCAGCGTGGCCTCGGGTAGGGAAAGTGCCCGAAGCAGCCGGGTCCTGATCGGATCGCTCTCCAAGGGAAGGGCGGCTTGCCGGGTGGCGGAGTTTAGGGCATCCTGTGAATCATTCGACTTCGGATCAAGACGAGTGCTGAATCGATTCCAGGCGCCCGCCGTGTCCATGGGTGCGCAGACCAGGAACAACGTATCTTCACAGTCCACCCACCCGAAGGCCCGGCCATGATCGTCGGACTGGGGATCGACGTCGTGGAGATTTCTCGCATTCGGGAGGTCTGGCAACGGCACGGCAACCGGTTTCTTCAGCGCGTCTTCACCGCGGGCGAGACGGTGTATTGCATTCTCGAGTCCTGAGGATTCAGTCGGTCCCTCGCCTGGCCACATGAAGGCGGTTCAGCGCGCGCTGGAGGCGGCCCTGGGCGGTGGCGAGATTCAACTCGGAGTCGCTCTTGCTCACTTCCTGCAGCGCCTCATCCCGTGCCTTGCGCGCCCGCTCGATATCAATCTCATCCGGCCGCTCGGCCACCTCGGCGAGGACGATCACACGGTCGGGCTGCACCTCGACGTATCCGCCTGAGACTGCGAGCTGTGACCGCGAGCTCTGCGTCCGATAAGAGAGTACACCGGTCTGCAGCATGCTCATCAGGTAAGTATGCTCAGGCAGGATGCCCAGCTCGCCATCGAGACCGGGTACGGTGACCTCATCGACCATCTCGCTCACCACCATGCGATCCGGAGTAACCACCTCAAGTTTCAATTGAGCCGCCATAGGTCCACTCGTTCCGCGATCAGCCGGCCGCCGATGAGCGCATCTCCTGAGCCCGTTCAAACGCCTCTTCGATCACGCCCACCATGTAGAAGGCCTGCTCGGGAATATCATCGCACTTGCCCTCGACCAGCATTCTGAATCCGCGGATCGTCTCCTCAACCTTGACATACTTCCCTTTCCGTCCGGTGAACTGCTCACCGACGAAGAACGGCTGGCTGAGATAGCGCTGTATTTTTCTCGCGCGGGCGACGACCAGCTTGTCCTCGTCCGATAGCTCGTCGATGCCGAGAATAGCGATGATGTCCTGTAGATCCTTATATCGTTGGAGGATGGCCTTCACCTGTTGCGCGGTGCGATAGTGCTCGTCGCCCACAATCCGCGGATCGAGTACCCGGGAGGTCGATGCCAGCGGGTCGACGGCCGGGTAGATACCCAGCTCCACGATCTGACGTGAGAGCACGGTGGTCGCGTCCAAATGGGCGAAGGTCGTGGCCGGGGCCGGGTCCGTCAAGTCGTCCGCGGGCACGTAGATCGCTTGCACCGAGGTGATCGAGCCGTTCTTCGTCGAGGTGATCCGTTCCTGCAGCTCGCCCATCTCGGTTTGCAGATTTGGCTGGTATCCCACGGCCGAGGGCATGCGCCCGAGCAGGGCCGAAACCTCCGAGCCTGCCTGCGTGAATCGGAATATATTGTCGATGAAGAGCAGCACGTCCTGGTTCTGCTCATCCCGGAAGTATTCCGCCTGCGTCAGCCCCGACAGGGCGACTCGAAGCCGTGCGCCGGGCGGTTCCGTCATCTGTCCATAAACCAGCGACGTCCGGTCGATAACGCCTGACTCCTTCATGTCGAGCCAGAGATCGTTCCCTTCTCGGGTGCGCTCACCGACGCCCGCAAAGACCGAAAGGCCGCCGTGATGGAGCGCGACGTTGTGGATCAGTTCCATGATCAGAACCGTCTTCCCGACGCCGGCGCCGCCGAACAGTCCGATCTTCCCGCCTTTGAGAAAGGGCTGAATCAGGTCGATCACCTTGATCCCGGTTTCAAACATCTGCAGTTCTGTCGATTGACTCTCGAAATTGGGTGCCGGCCGGTGAATGGGATACCGCTTTTCGGCGGCAATGGGTCCCATTTTGTCGACCGGCTGACCGATCACGTTGATCACCCGTCCCAGGGTGCCGCGGCCGACGGGCATGGTGATAGGTTCGCCGGTGTCGACGGCTTTCATGCCGCGAACCAGGCCTTCCGTAGGTTCCATGGCCACGCAACGAACTCGGCCTTCACCAAGGTGCTGTTCCACCTCGGCCGTGATATCAATCGGCGTCGGCGTGTCGAAGCCTTCGCTTGTAACTTTGATGGCGTTATAGATACCGGGGAGATGATTCTCGAATTGCACGTCCAAGACCGGCCCGATAATCTGGACAACCTTCCCCTCTAACATGAGTCAGTTTCCTCCCTGAATATGGTGGACGGGTCCACCTAAGATGATCGCTTGCACTCAAAAGGTCGCGGAGTATAGCACACTTCCGGATGACAAAGTGAGCAAAATTCAGGACTTTCCACGCGATCGCCCGGCTCAGGTTCCCGGCCGACCTGAGACTGGCCAGCGGCCATTTTCCGGTCCATCCCGTTTCCTCGGCTATTTCTTCAGGAGTTCAACCTGGAGAAGGCCGGTTTGCCAACCCACCCGGCGTCATATAGAATTGCGGGCTTTTCGGAGTTTGTTTGTATGACACGTTCGGGAGGTAACCGAATCGAGGTGAGACGGAATGGGTAATGATGGCAACGGTGACCGCGGCGTCTGCGTGAAGCTCGAAGACCGTCGGGCTTCTTCGCGGAGACTCCCCGACGAGGGCCCGGTCGAATGCGTAGCGGAAGCTCGCCTTCCCACCGAAGTCGGAGAATTCCGGATTCTCGGTTTCCGCCACCGCGCTAGCCATGAGGAGTTTGTCGTATTGGCCAAGGGGGAATTCTCTGCCGATCGTTCCTGCCTGGTCCGAATCCACTCCCAATGCCTTACCGGCGATGTATTCCACTCGGTGAAGTGTGATTGCGGGCGCCAGCTCCGGCGCGCGATGGAGATGATCGAGGATGAGGGAGTCGGCGCCATCGTCTACCAACAGCAGGAAGGCCGCGGCATAGGCATCATGAACAAGTTGCGCGCGTACGCTCTGCAGGATCAGGGCCGTGACACCGTGGAGGCCAATCTGGAGCTCGGTCTGGCGGTGGACGGGCGATCGTACGAGGGTTGCGCGGAAGTGCTGCAGGCGCTCGGTCTCAGACGACTGCGTGTCCTCTCAAATAATCCTGCCAAGATCTCGGCGCTCGAAGCGGCCGGGCTGATTGTCGATGCGCGGGTACCTTTGGAGATGCCGCCGGCAGGAGAGAATCTTGATTATCTGCGTGTAAAAAAAGAAAAGATGGGCCATCTGCTCTCCGGAGTGTAAGTCCGGGCGGCGCCGGTCTCCGTTCATCGTAGTCACGCACCCAATCGCACGCTCACGAAGGATCCACCGATTACAACTTCGGGTCGAGGTCAGGGTCCCTGCCGATCGCCGCGATGAAGCGGATCACCCATGCCTAGTCTGAGTCAAGATCTCCGGGAGAGAATCGCCGAGGTCCGCCGTCGTATAGCAGAAGCAGCTCAGCGGGCAGGACGGGATCCGGAAACGATTACCCTGGTCGCCGTCAGCAAAACGGTCGACGATACCTCGGTGCTGTCGGCCTGGCATGAAGGGCTGATGGATTTCGGTGAAAACCGCGTTCAGGAGGCCTCAACAAAGATTCCCCTGCTCGTGTCCAAGGGTTGTACCGCGCGCTGGCATTTGATCGGCCACCTCCAGTCAAACAAAGCCAAGCGGGCCATGGAGATCTTTGATATCGTTCAATCCGTGGATGACCTCGAACTGGCCCGGCGGTTGAATCGCCTCTCGGAGGAACGAGCCGCCAGGCTGCCCGTCTTCCTGGAAGTCAATCTCGGTGAGGAGCAGAGCAAATCGGGATTCGAAGCATCATGGCTGAAAGCGCAGGCTTCGGAGCTGGCCGCCTTGGACCACCTCCGGATTTGCGGACTGATGATCATCCCTCCCTACCTCGAGGACGCGGAGCAGGTCCGGCCTTACTTCCGGCATGCCCGGGACCTGATGGCGGAGCTCAACCGGGAGCAGCGGTTCTCTTCGCCATTGACGGATCTTTCGATGGGGATGAGCCATGACTTTGAAGTCGCGATCGAGGAGGGCGCCACGCTAGTTCGAGTGGGAACCGCGATCTTCGGACCGCGTTCGAGATTGGGTTGAACGATGCTGATTGTCAATTTCCTGTATGGTTTTGCCCGCCTTGCCGTGCTCACCTTCATGGGGGGAGTGGTTGCGCTGGTGCTGCTGCGGTCGGCGGTCGGGTGGCTCAAGCTCAATCCGTTCGGGTGGTTCGCTTTTAACATCCGAAGGTACTCGGAAACGCTGCTCTATCCGCTCCGGCGGAGTGCGATGGTGGCGAATGCCAGGCAGGACATAGCGCCGGTGGTACTGATCCTCCTGAGTATTTTGCTCGGCGCCTTCACCTTGCAGCTCCTGTCGGAGATTCGGGCCGCAGCCGAGGGCATCGCCTTCGGTGCGAGTGCGTTTATGGCCGGTGAACCCGCCCGCGGACTGCGTTTCGTGGTCGGCCACCTGCTGCTCGCCGCGATTTCGGTCCTCATCATCTGCATTATCCTCCAGGTCCTCTTCTCCTGGCTGAGCCTTTACGGAAACCGGTTATCGCGATGGATCTTCCGGATTACGGAACCCGTGCTCGAACCCCTTCGAAGGACCATTCCCGCCATGGGGATGTTCGATCTCACTCCGCTCATAGCTTACTTCCTGCTCAGCATGCTGAGGTGGGCGGTGCAGGTAACCATCCTGGGGTGATTCCGGCGATGATCGTGATCAGGGAGGATGCCGGAGTCTGTTTCTTCAACGTCAGTGTTCAACCGCGCGCCTCCCGAAACGAGATCGCGGGGGTCCGCGAGGGCGCCTGCCGGATCCGACTGACGGCGGCCCCGGTGGACGGACGTGCCAATAAGGCGCTCGTGGAGATGCTCGCAAGCGCGCTGGGTGCCCCCAAATCGAACATCGCCATCGTCCGAGGCGAAACCTCCCGCCGGAAGGTCGTCTCGGTCGCCGGCTTGAAAGCGGCCCGCATACTGGAGTTGCTGCATGCGCAAGGAACGCGGGCTTGAGGTTGAGTGCTGTGCGGGAGATCGTGCCGACGATTCACCGCTCGGGGTCCAATCTCAGTGCTGCTTGCCAACCTTTTGTGCCTTTATATAGACTAATCTCGTGGTGGAGCTGAGTTTCTCGGGCGAATACGTATGGCGATTCCGCGCATAGCCGCGTCCACGTACCTGAATTCTTTCCCACTCTGTTACAGCTTTCTCTATGGCGCCCAGCGCGATCGATGCGAGTTTGTCGGAGATATTTCTCCCGCGCGTTGCGCCGAGCTGCTCAAATCGGGAGCAGTCGACGCGGCCCTGATCCCGTCGATCGAATACCAGCGGATTCCGGACTTGGAGCTGGTTCCGGGAATCGCCGTGGCTTCCAGGGATGATGTTCGTAGTGTGGTGCTGCTGTCGCACCATCCGCTGGCGGAGGCCCGCCTGGTCGCGCTCGATCCGAAGTCGAGGACGTCGGTAGTCCTGACCCGTATCCTGTTTCACCGGTTTCTGCAGCAAGACGTGGAGTTCAGGGACGCGCTGCCTGATCTTGAGCAAACGCTCGAGGAGGCCGACGCCGTGCTCCTGATCGGGGACCCTGCACTCCGGAAGGCCGCGCACCCCGGTCGACTTCGCGTCTACGACCTCGCAAGGCTATGGAAAAACCATACGGGGTTTCCATTTGCCTTCGCCTTCTGGGCCAAACGGCGGTCCGCTCTGGAGCGGCTGAACGCGATCGACTTTCGTTCCGCGCGGGCGGAAGGGCTCGCCGCCCTCGACCGGATCCTGCCCGAACGGGCCCGCGAACTCGAGTTGGACGTCGATTACCTACGCGCTTATTTGACCGATGGCATCACCTATGACTTGACGCCGGAGCACCTCAGGAGCTTGGACCTGTTCTACAGCCTGGCGCGCGAGCTTGGATTGATCGAACATATTGTACCTGCGAATGACCTCGAGCAGGTGACGCGATAGCACTTGTGCATCTCCTGATCTTCGGATAACCAGCGGCTCCCTGACCTACGCCTCGCCGCTCATGGAGGCCCGACATGAGGAATATCTCACGGTTTCTTATTTCGATCGTCATCGTCCTCACCTGCTCGAGTACGGCGCTGCCGCAGGAGCGTGAGGTCAATCCCGCCCATCAGACCACGTCGACGACCATGGGAGGGACCAGCACGGGGCTCTTCGGGACGTTCAGCGCCCGTACGCTGAAGAAGGGTGAGTACACGCTTGGCGTATTCTGGAACAACTTCGATCGTGATCCGGGCGACCTGGATATCAATCGTATTCCCTTCAATCTCACCTATGGCGTCACCAATCGCCTCGAGTTGTTCGCCAATGTCGATTTCTTCCAGCAACCTACTACCCGGCAGCCGTTTTTCCTCAGCGGCTCGGCCTTCAATGACGGCCGGTTCGCGAACGGCGGACCGGGTCACGATCCGTTCCTCGCGTTTGGGCCCCCGGTCGGCGGCAGAGACGGCACGGCCTATTTCCCCAATACCTTCGCCCTCGGTGGAGGCATCCTGCCGGTCATCGGCGCCTTCGCCGGGAACCTGGGGCCGTCAGGGTTGCAGCCGTTCAATCGACCCAGCTTTTACAATGACCTGCCCTTTTTCCCTTACATGGACGCCGGCGGGCCGAAGCAATCGGGGAACGGGCTGGGCAACGTCACCGTGGGCGCCAAGCTTGCCCTGAACGACGTCGATCATTGGTTCAGCGTGGCCGCGGCGGGTCTGCTGCGCATCCCCACGACCAGTGAATTCGACGGGCTCGCCCAAGGCCGCGGAGCCGGAGAACTGGACGGCGGGCCGGTCCTGATCACGAGCGAGAAGTTCTTCGATAACCGGCTCCGGTTTCATCAGAACGTGGGATACATCTTCAACGGCGACCCCCATGCGCAGGGCCTGAAGATTCTCGACCGCCGGAACGAGTTGATGCTCAACACGGGTCTCGAGTGGGCGCCCAACCGTTACATGGTCTATACCGGTGAACTGAATGGTACGGTTTATGCCGGCGGCGGAACGCCCAATCAGGACGCGGTGAATCCGCTCGACCTGGTTATCGGTGCCCGCTTCTTCCTCTGTGACGGGCGCTTTCAATTCGGTGGCGGCTGGCGGACGCTGCTTGATGCCAGGGACAAGCGAACCGTTTTTCAATTCAATACCACGACCCAGGCTCTCGACCCCATCACGATCGACCAGGGGGACGTCAATGGTTTCGTGGTCAGCCTGGGTTACGGCCGGAGGCCGAAGCGGGCCGCCGTGCAGCCAGACAATCGTCCTCCTAGTGTGGCGCTCGATTCGGACAAGAACAGCGTCACGGATGGCGAGCCCATCCGGCTGACGGCTCGCGCCAGCGATCCCGACAACGATGTGCTTGGGTTCACCTGGAGCAGTACCGCGGGAAGGATCAGCGGCAGCGGCCCAACCGTGACGCTCGACACCGCCGGGATTAATCCCCGAACCGGCTCGGCCCCCGTCGATCTCATCACCAGCGTCACGGTGGACGACGGAAAAGGAGGCACCGCGAGCGCCACCCGGAGCTTGCGCGTCGTCGCTCCGGCGCCGCAGGCGCCACCTCCGCCGCCGGCCAACCGACCGCCCGAGATCGATGCCATCAACTACGCCGTCGTCGGCACGCCTCAGGTGGAACAGCAGATCACCGACGGCGAGACGGTGCGGATCTGGGCGATCGCACATGATCCCGATAATGATCCTCTGACCTATCAGTGGTCGGTGAGTCCCGGACAGATCACCGGAAGGGGAACCGAGGTCAGAATGGATACCACCGGCTTGACGGGCGGACCGGGCGCCCCGCCGGTGAACGTGACCGTACGGCTGACGGTGAGCGACGGCCGGGGCGGTTCTGATACCGATTCGCGCACGCTGACGGTTCATTCCGTCAGGAAACCCGAGGCCACGCGGCTTGGCGAGGAACTGATCTTCCCCAGGAACAATGCCCGGGTCAACAACATGCATAAGGCGCTGCTCGACGACGTGGCGTTGCGGTTGCAGCAGGAACCGAAGTCCGTTCTGCTGATCGACGGCCATTGCGATAAGGGCGAGCCGGAATCGCTCGCCAAGAGTCGCGCCGAGAACGTGAAGAAGTACCTGGTTCGGGATAAGCGAATCGACCCGGCGCGGATCGAGGTTCGGAGCTTTGGCAGTTCCCGGCCGGATCCGGGTGGAAATCGCGCCCGTAACCGGCGGGTTGAGCTCTACATCGTGCCCGAGGGAGCCGATCGGCCGCAGTAATGGCCGAAGGCGTCGATTGACAGCGGCACCTTGGGCCACTAGTATGCGCGTTTCCTTTTTGGAGGGCGGTTAGCTCAGCTGGTAGAGCATCGGTCTTACAAACCGGGGGTCATCGGTTCAAGTCCGGTACCGCCCACCAGGAATGCGGAGCGGTAGTTCAGCTGGTTAGAACGCCGGCCTGTCACGTCGGAGGTCGCGGGTTCGAGTCCCGTCCGCTCCGCCAGTAACTCGGGGAATGGCGAGCCTTTAGAAGGGCTCGCCTTCCTGCCTGAGCTAGGCGCTAAAGTCACCCACCGCCGCAACTCCGTTCATCGATCGTGGAGTCCCCGATGCCGGCCGCCACTCGCCTGCGAGTCAGGAGCGGAGGGCGATCCTCACTTCCTCCCAAGGTTGATTGCAGCGTGGCGACGCTTGGCTTAGAGTCGTGCGATGAAGACCGAACAGGAGCTGATTGAACAGATCCGCGCGCGGTCGCTCCGCACTCATCCCGATCTGTTGCTGGGGATCGGGGATGACGCAGCGCTCATCAGGAATGTCGCCGGGAGGGTCTGGGCAATCACGACCGATCAGCTCGTCGAGGACGTGCATTTCTCAATGGAGTACACCGATCCACGATGTCTAGGAAGAAAATCGATGGCGGTCAATCTGAGCGACCTGGCCGCGATGGGCGCGGAGCCTGAGTTCGCGCTGCTCTCGCTTGCCGTCCCCCGGAATTCGGACCGGGAGGTGACCGACGAAGTTCTCAGGGGCATTGAAGAGCGCTCCCGGGAATTCGGCGTGGTCCTCATCGGGGGAGACCTCTCGGCGACTCCGGATCGCTGGGTGATTAACATCACGGCGCTCGGAAAATGCGACTTCGGCGCGGCCATTCGCCGCGACGGCGCGAAGGCGGGAGATCAGGTTTGGGTGAGCGGAGCGCTTGGGGGCGCCAAGGCGGGCCTCGAGTTGTTGCGTCATGGGGAGCGGCTGGATACGGCTTCATCCGAGGAAGTTCGCGGGTTGATTCTTACCCAATTGGATCCCACGCCCCGGGTAGCCCTCGGGCGCGTCTTAGCCGAACACCGCCTGGCTAGCGCGATGATTGACATCAGTGACGGGCTCTCGACCGATTTGACGCACATCTGTGAAGAAAGTGGAGTGGGCGCGGTACTGGAGCTCTCGTCTCTTCCAATCGCCGGACTCGATCCGCGGTCGGGATTCCCTACGATGGATATGGCGCTGCACGGCGGGGAAGATTATGAACTTCTCTTTACCGTGGCTCCCGATCACGTCGAAGCGCTCAAATCGCTGGTCTCGGGCTTCCCCATCACGCGAATCGGGGAGATCACCGATCGGCCCGGAATGATTCTTCTCGAGGATAATGGGGAACGCCGTCCCCTCCTTCCCCTCGGATTCGATCATTTCAAGTAATCGTTCTGCTGGGGGAGGCGGCTCAGCCTCCCCCGGTTCGCGGGATTGGCCATTGTGGGAACCTTATCAACATGGGAAGAAATAGGAGAGGATTATTGTCATAGTGAGTTGAGGAAGATGCCTAAGCGGTTCCAGGTTATACCCGGCGGGAGGGCTGCCACTCGAAGGATCGACGACCCGGTTACAGAGGCATGGCCCGACTTTGAAGAAGCGCTATTGATTCATCTTGACCGACTCTATGCCTTCGCCCTCCGTCTGGTCTCGGGGCACAAGGCGCGCGCCGAAGACCTGGTGCAGGAGACTTGCCTGAAGGCCTGCAGACACTATCGCGAACTGCGCGATCCGGAGCGTTTCAAGCAATGGCTTTTCCAGGTCCTCGTCAACACTCACCTGAACGAGTTCAGCCGAGCGTTCCGCCGATCGAACGTTGTGGATGTTGATCTTAGCGAGGCGCTTTTAGAGCCAGGATTCCATGAGCAGGTCCGGACGCCAGAGGAGGACCTGTTCGACCAGTTGCTCGACGTGGAGCTGCAGGCGGCGCTGGACCGGCTCCCTTTCGAGTTTCGCCTGGTGGTGTGGCTCTCGGATGTCGAGGGCCTAAGCTACCGGGAGATTGCCGAAGTGGTGAATTGTCCCTTGGGAACAGTGGCCTCGAGACTCTATCGCGGACACAGCCTGCTTCGGGAGCGCCTCCAGGAATATGCCCAGCGCCGTGGGCTCATCAGGGAATAACGTATGAACTGCGGTGAAGCCAGACGTTACCTGTATGGCGGGAATGTTTTCCGGAGCGTGACGGAGGAGCGAGAGGAAGCGAAACGCCACGCCTCGGACTGCCCCCGGTGCCGGTTGTTTTTTGCGACAGAAGAACGCCTGGTCCGGCTGGTTAAGCAATCCGCATCGGCATCGAGGGCGCCGGCGTCGTTCCGCGAGCGGCTTCTGGCCCGAGTCGCGGAGGAACAAGGCCGAGCAACTATCGAATCTCGCTGGATTCGGCGGGCGAATCTGTCCCCTCCGCTACTCGCGATTGGAATCTCGCTCCTAATTATCATTATTAGTATCAGTGCGCTGCTGATGCTGCACCGCCAACCCGCCGCGATTACGCCTGATGACTTTGCCTCGATCATGGTGGCCGATCACATCGATAACCTTTCCCAGGGAATGCAGATCACCTCCTCGGACTCCGAATCCGTGCGGAAGTGGTTCCGCGAGCGGGTTGATTTTTCCTTCCGTCTGCCCCGGACATCAGACGCACGCTTGACGGGAGGACGACTCTGTTACTTGAGGGGCCAGCGCGCCGCACTGGTCGTCTATCAAAAGCCGGAGTGCAGAGTATCAGTCTTCGTCCTCAACGGTCAGCAGGTTGAACTTCCCGGGGATTCTCTTGTTCCCTTGGATGGAAAGGAGTGTTGGCTGAAAGCGGAGAGAGGTCACAACGTGGTGTTATGGAAGGAGCGCGGGTTGCTCTACGGCCTGGTATCGGATGGACCGAACACCGACCTCTTTCAGCTCGCGGCAGGGTTTGAATAGGAAACAGATATGGTACGACGGGCACTCGACAATCCATACGGGGTCATCGTCATGGTCCTCGCCATCCTGATCATGGGCGTGACGGTGATCGGCCGACTCCCCACGGACATTCTGCCGATCTTCAAGACCCCGGCGGTTCAGATCCTGACGTTTTACCCAGGGATGCCTACGGAAACCGTCGAACGCGACATTACCAACCGGCTGGAACGATGGACTTCCCAGGCCAACGGCATTGCGCGCCAGGAATCCAAGTCAATGATCGGCGTTTCGATCGTCAAGGATTACTTCCGGCCCGACATCGATCCGAATACGGCGATGTCACAGGTCTCCTCGCTTGCCATTTCGGATCTCTACTACCTCCCCCCGGGAACGATTCCTCCCATGGTGATGCCCTTCGATCCGACGGCGACGATACCGCTTGCGCTGCTGAGCGTATCCAGCGACACGCTGGACGAAAAGGAGCTCTACGACATCGCGTATTTTTCGATCAGAAATCAACTGAGCGGCATCTCGGGTGTTATCGCGCCCGCCGTGTATGGCGGAAAGCTGCGAAGAATTCTCGTCTATCTCGACCCCGACAAGCTGAGAGGACACGGGCTGGCTCCTACCGACGTATCCAAGGCGCTGCGCGACTCCAACGTATTCATCCCCACCGGGCAGGCGAAGATCGGAGAGCTGGACTACCAGATCACCGCGAACGGCATGCCGGCCACCGTTGAAGAGATCAACCACTTCCCGATCAAGGTCGAGAATGGCGCGCCCGTCTTCGTGAGGGATGTGGGAACGGTCAAGGACGCCTTCGCCATCCAAACCAACGTCGTACACGTTGACGGCAAACGACAGGTATACATACCGATCTACCGTCAGCCAGGCGCCAATACCATCCAGGCGGTCGAGGGCGTCAGGGAGGCCACTGGGCGGATCCTCACCCGGGTACCTCAGGGCGTCAAGCTCGATGTAATTCTTGACCAATCACACTTCGTGCGGGAAGCCATCACGAGCCTCGAGATGGAAGGCGTGCTCGGCGCGCTTCTGGCCTCGATCATGATCCTCTTCTTCATCGGGAGTTTCCGCTCGATGATGATTATCTTCATGTCCATTCCGCTCTCGGTACTTGCCGCCTTTATCGGCCTTTACTTCACGAATGACACGATCAATGCCATGACCCTCGGAGGACTGGCGCTGGCGGTCGGCCGGCTCGTGGACGATTCGATCGTCGTTCTGGAAAACACGCATCGCCATCTTCAACTTGGCAAGGGAGCGCTCAAGGCGGCGCGTGACGCGGCCGAAGAGGTCGCCATGCCGGTGTTGGTCTCGACCATCACTACGATCGTGGTCTTCTTCCCGGTCATCTTTCTCTATGGCGTGGGCAAGTACCTCTTCACGCCACTCGCGCTGTCGGTCGCGTTCGCCATGGCGGCATCGTATGTGGTTTCGATGACTGTCGTGCCCGTGGCTATGGCGTTTCTATACCGGTGGAGAAAAGGGAAGGTCCTGCAGGGCGAGGTAACGGCGGCTGGACGCGAACCGGGCGGCGAAGAACAGCTGAGCGTAAAGGTTTCGATGGGCGAGGGGAGGAAACGGCGAGGTTTTCTTTCATACTTCGAGCTAGGGTTTGAGCGGGTCCGGCGCAGCTACGAGCGAATCCTTGCCTGGTCTCTCCTGAACCGGCCAAAGGTTGTTACCGCGGCCATCATGGCATTTGCGGGCACGCTCGCGCTCTATCCCCTGCTCGGCAACGAGCTTTTCCCTCCGGTTGATGCCGGTCAGTTCATGATTCGCGCGCGCGGCCCATCCGGCACACGAATCGAGGAGATGGAGAAGGCCGTCCATGCCATCGAAGCGGCGCTTCGAGAATCGATCCCTGACCGGGATCGCAAGACGATCATCTCCAACATCGGGGTACTTAATGACTGGCCCGCCGCCTACACGCCGAACTCGGGTGTCCAGGACGCGTTCATCAACGTACAGCTGTCGCCTGACCGGAGGGCCACCGCGCAACAATACGTGGAGAAACTGCGCGCTGGACTTCCCGAGCGATTTCCCGGAATCGAATTCGCTTACGACACGGGGGGCCTGCTCACGGCCGCGCTCAACTTCGGCTTGCCGTCCCCGATTAACATCCAAGTCGAGGGAAACGATCTTCGAACCTCCCACGAGATCGCGGTAAGGATCAAGTCATTGGTCGAGGCCGTCCCCGGAACGGCGGATGTTCGTATTCAACAGCGACTCGATTATCCGCAGATTGACGTGACCGTAGACCGGGTGAAGGCCGCCTATGTCGGTCTCACGCAAGAAGACGTAGTCAAGAATGCCACAAGCGCCCTCAATTCCAGCATCAGTTTCGACCCTGCGTTTTGGATCGACCACAAGAACGGCAATCACTACTTCCTCGGCGTCCAGTATCCGGAAGACCGGATCGAGTCGAAGGAGACGCTTGAGAACATTCCCGTTACCGGGCAGCATCAGAAGACGCCCGTCCTGCTACGCAACATCGCTGAGTTCAAGCGCTCGACCGCCGCCCTCGAGACCAATCATGTCAACATCGTTCGAGTCATAGATGTTTATGCGAACACACAGGGTCGCGATATCGGATCCGTGGCCGGCGAGATTGAAAGGAGTATTGATCGCCTCGATGTTCCGTCCGGCTACCGCGTCCACATGCGCGGGGAAGTGTCGAGCATGAAAGAGTCGTTTGAGAGCCTCGCTTTTGGTTTGATCCTTGCCGCGATGCTCGTTTACCTGGTGATGGTGGCGCAGTTCCGGTCCTTTCTTGATCCATTCATTATCATGTTCGCCGTGCCGCTCGGGCTGATCGGAGTGATCTGGATACTCCTGCTGACCGGCACCACGGTCAACATTCAGTCCTTCATGGGCACGATTTTCATGGTCGGCATAGCCGTGTCGAACAGCATTCTCCTCGTGGAATTCGCCAATCGACTAATGCGGGATGGCTTGCCGATGCGAGTAGCGGTAGTCCGCGCGAGCGGCATACGATTGCGACCCATTCTCATGACCTCGCTCGCGGCCGTGCTCGGACTTTTTCCAATGGCGTTCCTGCCAGGTCGAGGCGCCGAAGCCAATGTACCCCTGGCGCTCGCCGTCATTGGAGGACTCACGGTCTCGACGATACTCACGCTCATTGTAGTGCCGGTTATGTTTACGCTCCTCAAAAAAGAGGGCAAGAAAACCGCCGTCGCTGAGGAACGCGACCTGCCGCGGACATAGAGATCAAAGCATGGACCAAAATTTGACCTTATTCGACCATACGGCATTCTTAAATCCATCGACAGTGGAGGCACGCCCGGCCGTGCGACAAACCGGAGAAGAATGAATGGAGGAAAAACACGGTTCTGTGTTCCCGAAACGCCTGTCGCCAAGAGCCAGCTGGGTGATAGCCGGATTCGTCGTCCTCTTGGCCTGTGCAGGTCTGTGGGGGTACTGGCGAAACTCAGCGAGGATCGGAGCCGCGGGCAGCGCGCCGGCCAGAGACACGGCAAGCGACATCGTGCATGTTCAGGTTGCTTCGCCCGAGCGGAATGAGATCTTCCGGCAGGTCTCCCTGCCCGCGAGCCTGGAAGCGTTTGAGCAAACCACGCTCTATGCCAAGGTCTCGGGGTACTTGAAGTGGATCAAGGTCGATATCGGCGATCGGGTACGGAAGGGCCAAATCCTTGCCGAGATCGATGTACCGGAACTGGCGGCGGAGTATGCGGGATCTGAGGCCGAAGTCGAACGAGCCCAGGCCAATATTGGCAACACGAAGGCGGACCTCCAGCGAGCGAAGGCTGAGCTGGAGCTGAAGAAGATCACTTATGAGCGGCTCAAGAGCATCCGGGATCAGGAGCCGGATGTCATGCCTCAGCAGCAGGTCGATGAGGCCAAGGCGGAATATGACGTAGCCGGCGCAGTGCTCAAGGTCGGAGAGAGCAGAATCAGAGTGGCTCAGAGCGAGCTGTCCAAGGCGGAAGCATCGAAAGCGCGATTCTCGAGCCTTAGGGAGTACACCACGATTCGCGCGCCATTCGACGGAGTGGTCATCAAGCGCCATGTCGACCCGGGCGCGTTGATTCAACAGTCCCAATCGAATGTGTCGCCGGTCGTCACCGTTGCGCGCGTGGATATGCTGCGCGTCTTTATAGATGTGAATGAGCCGGAGGTGCCGTTCATCAAGAAAGGCAATACCGTCACGGTTGTCGTCGATGCCCTGCCCGGCAGAGTGTTCGAGGGAACCTGCACGCGCTTCACGACGGCGCTGGATCCGAAGACGCGGACCATGAGGACGGAGATTGACATTCTGAATCATGACGGCGAATTGCGTCCCGGTATGTTCGGCCTCGTCAAGCTGGCGCTCGAACGGAGAGCAAATGCCCTCACCGTACCCGCCACCGCTCTCAAGGCTGAAGGGGGCAGGAGCTACGTCTACCTCGCGGCCGACGGAAAAGCCAGCCGAACTGAAGTGAAGACCGGCTTCGATGACGGCATCCGGGTCGAGATCACCGAGGGGTTGCGCGGCGAGGAGCAACTCATCGTTTCAGGAACCAGCGGGATTAGAGACGGTTTGGCGGTGAAGGTAAGCCAAAAGTAATCGTCAACAGTACCGAGCCGGAAGAGGCGGTTCCGGACGCTCACGATCCGCCATCTTGAGGCCGAGGTTCACCAGGATGACACAGAGACCGGTCCTTCTGCTGGCACTGCTATTCGCCTCCGGCTCCAGCGCGACCACGATGGCGCGGAGCGGATCACCGGCCCCCCTGTCGCAAACGCAGGAAACGCCGCCGGGGCAATCCGTTCAGACGCCGCCAGCCCAGGAAACACCCGGGGCACCAAGGCTCACGCTTGAGGATGCGATCCAGAGCGCCCTGGCCCAGCACCCCATTCTGCGCCAAGCACGCCAATCGATCGCGGCGGCGGAAGCCCGGACCAAACAGGCGAAATCGGCTTACTACCCGCAGGTGAGCGTGTCTGGCTTCGCCAAGCAAGGGCTATCAGGCGCCTCCGGCGCTCTTGGTTTACGCGGGTTGGTTACCTCACCGTTGTTCCGTGACATCGGCGCTTCTTCTGCCGTATTTCAGAACCTCTACGATTTCGGCCGCACGGCGCATCAGGTGAAGGCCAGCCGGTGGGCGGTGGCTTCATTGAATCATGCGCTCGAGGCCGTGCGGGCTTTCGTGGTTCTCGACGTCCAGCAAGCGTACTATTCGGTACTGCAACAACAACGTCTCGTCAAAGTCGCTGAAAAGATATTGACCGACCGCCAGCTCATCGCGCGCCAGGCCGCCGCATTCTACACCGCTCAGATACGATCAAAGGTGGACCTTTCGCTCGCCGAGGCCGGCGTCTCAGACGCGAACCTGGAGTTGGTGGTGGCGCGTGACCGACTCCGAACGGCATCTGCCGAACTCCATCGGGCAATGGGTGCTGACGGGGCGCCGGACTACACTTTGGAAGAACCCAGGATTGCGGTCGAGCCCCCCGCGCCGATAGAGACACTTCTGGCCGGGAGCCAGCAACAACGGCCTGACCTCCTGGCCCTGGACATGCAGATCAGGGCCGATGCCGAATTCGTAGGTCGTGCCCGGAGCAGTCGCTGGCCAAGACTAATGGCGCTGTTCAGCAGCGGCTGGGTGCGCTTCAGTGAACTCTCCCCGGGCAATTTGCTGTTGGGCGCTTTCGGAATTGACCTGCCGATTTTCACCGGAGGGCGAATCGAGGCTGAAATCCAGGAAGCGGAAGCGAATCTCGGGCGAACCCGGGCGGGACGCGACACGCTCGCTCAGGACATTCGCTTTCAGGTACAGCGCGCGCACAACGAACTGACGAGCGCGATCGAAGCGATCCGTGCCAACGAGCAGTTGATCGTGCAGGCGAGACAGGCTTTGCGTCTCGCTCAGGTTCGCTACCGCGTGAACATCGGATCATTCGTCGAGCTCAGCGCGGCCGAGGCGGCGTCCAGCAGCGCCGAAGCGCAGTATGCGCAGGCGTCGTATCGGTACAAGATCGCCGAGGCGACGTTGCAATTCACCGCAGGACAGACGCCCGCACCGTGAGCCGGAATCAGAAAGCCCGCCCTACCAGACAAACGGCACGGCGGGCACCAAGAAACGGAGTGTAGATCGGTCGATCAGCGGACCGGCCAGCTTCACTCCCTGACGGGGATAAGGCCGACCGGCCAGCTGAATAACTACTTGGTCTGGAGCGCAGCCAGCACGCGCTCCGGCGTCAACGGAATCCGCCGGATACGGACACCGGTCGCGTCGAAGATCGCATTCGCGATGGCAGCCGCCGTAGGCTTGTGCGGCGGTTCGCCTGCGCCGTAATGAGGCAGGTCGTGCCGGTTCGGATTCGGATCGCCATTCACCAGCACGATGTCGAACTTCCTCGGCGCGTCGAGATGCGTGCCGGTCAGGTACGTCAGCCAGTCGACGCTCGTCACCTTCTCCGCATCCCACTTGAACTCCTCGAACATGGCGCGACTCATTGCATGCAGCGTGTTGCCTTCGATCGTGTTGCGAAGCCCTTCAGGATTGATCACCAGGCCGCAGTCGGCACCCACCGTAAACCTCTTGACCCAGACACGGCCGGTGTTGAGATTGACTTCGACTTCAGCAATCGTGACAATCACGGTCTGGACGCGGTAGCAGTAAGAAATACCGCGACCGGTGGCGATATCACCGTTGACCGCCCGGGGATTCGGAGACGGACGGCTGTCCCAGCCGTAGAGCTCGGCCGTGGCCTTCACCGTGGCGATCGAACGGGCCCGTTTGAATCCGGCGTCGTCTTCAGTCGAGGCGGTCAGCAGCTTCAACCGGAACTGAACCGGATCGGCCTTTGCGGCAAACGCCAGTTCGTCAATGAACGACTCGCCGGCGAAAGTGACTTGTGGACCATTCGGATCCCGGAGATTAGCGGTACGGATCGGCGTTTCCCAAATGAGCGGCAGACCGACCACGTGGCGGGTGTTTCGCCGGTTCGGTATGACATACATCTCCGCCGGCGACGCGGACCCACCTCCGGCCGGGGTGACCACTCCTGCCGAATTGCGAAGCCGGTTTCCCTGAAGTTGACTGATCAACACGGTCTGGGGCACGTTGTAACCCAGGTGGTTATAGTCGCAGGCTCGGGCGTCATAGTGCCACCCGGTCACGTTGCCGGCCTCGTCCAAGGAACCCTTCATCTTGAACACGTACGCCGGGCCCTTGGTATCCCACGTGGTTTCCTCATGCCTCATCCACTGCATGCGAACCGGCCGATTGAGCTCCTTGGCGATCCAAGCCGCCTCGAAACCCGCATCATCTGCGGCCGTGCGGCCGTAAAGTTGCGGTCCTTCCAGCCAGATGGCGCGAACCTGGTCCCTAGGCATGCCCAGGAAATCGGCGACGCCGTTCCGGTGACCGTAAATCTTCATGTCATTCGACCAGATTGTCATCTGCCCGTCGCGAGGATCCGCGATACCGTGCGCCGGCCCCAATGCCTGGTGCCCGTGGAACGGAACCTCGTACTCCGCCTCGACGATCTTGGCCGCCGTGGTAAACGCCGCATCCACGTCTCCCGTGTTCGCGGGAGCGGTACTCGAGTTCGGCTTGGCCGCGCGGATGAAATCATAGAGTTGCTCCGAAGTCGGCATCACCAGTCCCTCAGTCTTCGCCCAGGTGACCTTGAGCTGCTCGGCCGCCTTGATCGCCTGCTCTTCCCGCTCAGCGACGACCGCGACATAGTTGCCCTTGCTCAGGACCTTGAGGAAGCCCGGAAGTCCGTTGACGCTCGACTCGTCGATACTCACAAGCTGCGCGCCGAAGAACGGAGGACGTACGTTCCGGGCGTGAACCATGCCCGGCACCTTCACATCCACGGCCCAGGTCAACGACCCATCGACCTTCGGCGGAATATCGTACCGGTTGATCGACTGGCCGACGATCTTGAAGTCGTTTACCGACTTCACCTTCGCGATTCCAGTCGTCGCGTTGATGTTATTCCCGGTCAGTGTGACATTGAACCGCTTGCCGCCGATCAGTTCTCCGTAGGTGACCGACTTCGAAGGATCGGCCGTGACCGAGATCACCGCGTTCGCGACCGTCAGCGCACTGACGGGCAGCGCAAACCTTGCCGACGCCAAATCGAGCAACACGCGCCGCGCCTCTGCCGCTGTGCGTCGCATCGGCCAGCCGTCCACCTCGATGCCGTCCGAGCCGCCCGAACCGCCCTGGTCGACCGACAGGAACGAATCGCCCATCAGCAGCCGGGAGCTGTTGTACGGCATATCCAGCTCATCGCACATCATCTGCCGGAACGCCGTGCCGGTACCCTGGCCGCCGTCCGTCTTGCCGACGAAAAAGCTCGCCGTGTTGTCTTCATGAATGACAATCCATGAATCCAACTGTCGGAAATCCGGGTCCTTGTACGGCCCGGCGCCTTGGGCCACTGCACCCGCAGCTGCTGCCGGCTCGACCGCCGAACCCAGTACATTCGTCTTGGCAACCGCCGCCGTGCTCAAGCCGATCACCAGCAT
>JACQTD010000049.1 GCA_016210985.1 Acidobacteriota bacterium | reverse complement strand
TTCACGGTGCTGTTGCCGGCCGTAATGACCAGGCCGTTGGCTCCCTGTCCCTGTTGGACTCCCTCGATTGTACCGGCGCTTGCGGCGGCATTCGTTCCGTCGAGCTCAATGAGCGGAACGCCGGAATAGCCCGGCTGAGAAGTGCCATCGATGAATACCGGTCCCGTGATGACCGGAAGCGCTGAACTGAGACGAATAACCCTTACCCCCGCACCCGGGATATTGAAGTTGATGACGTCCGCGCCCGGGAAAAGATTCGCAAGCTCGATCGCCTGGCGCAGGGAGCCCGGTCCGGAATTCCCGGTCTGCGTGACGGTGAACGTAGCCGCGGCGGCGGGAGGTTCCGGGTGTGCGTTTTCCGCGGTTATGCAAGGAACGGCAGGCTGGATCAGCATCATGACCACGACCCGAACCCAAATGCCTGAGCGGGCTTGGCCGCCGACCAGGCGTCGAAGCGAATTCATGGCTTACCTCCGAATGAAGACTTCCGGCTCCGGCAGGGCGAAGCCGGCAAACGGAAAACCGGCATCCACGCTACTGGAGCTCAATGAGGAATTGCGCGCCTCCTGGAAAAGCCTGCGGTGACAGATGAAGAAGCCGCTGGCCGGTCATGGCTCCGGCCGTAAGGATTCTCCAGACCTGGTTCTGATCGGCGACGAAGAGATCGGTGCCGACAAAGACAATGCCTTTGGGATCGTTGAGCCCCATGGCGAAGGTGCTCACCACGGCCGTGTTGGCGAACGGATTGCCCGAGATTACACGGATCGTTCCGTCGCCCGGCACGTCGAATTGCCCGATATCCGAGATGTAGTGCCTCGCGTCGGAGCCGACCGATACGCTTTCGGGGGTCATGAACCCCCCGACATTGACCCGGCGGCCTGGCTGAATTCGGCGGGCGGCATCCGTATAAGAGCTCGAAACCAGTACCAGCAGCAGAGTTGCCGAGGCCCATGCGATAATTCCATGCCTTTGCCGGCGTCGAAGGTGATCGATCATCAATCTCACTCCTTGCCGCGGGAGCCCTGGGATCCCGGTCAATAGGTCGATTCCGTTTTTGGTAAGGCCTATTTTACCTGATTACGGGGGCGATGGGATAGCCAAGGGTCCTGCACCCCGCTGGGGCGCGAGGTTGTGGGGAATCGAATCCGGTGGTTTCACCACCGGCTAATACCCCCCGTCCCTCCGGGACAACCAATTCCCCTGCCCCTCCGCTCCTCCACCCCCCTGCGAGGTTCCTGGCGATCATGACCGTGAGCGGTTCAGTGCCGACCGATGATAGCCGTCGAGGAGTCTTAAAGTGATCGGTCCAGGGCGCCCGTTGCCAATCGTCCTATCGTCGACGCGGACGATGGGAACCAGATCGCGGGTGGTGCTTGTCAGGAAGGCTTCGTCCGCGCTGAGCAGGTCCTGATCATGTAGCACGGTCTCTCGCACGACCACTCCCGCGTCGAACCCGGCTTCGAACACCAACTCGCGGGTAATACCGGCCAGTAATCCGGCGTCCAATGGGGGTGTGAGCACGGTCTGAGCCTTGACCACGAAGAGGTTCGACTGCGAACACTCGGCGAGTTCGCCGCGGTGATTCCGCATGACGGCCTCGAAGGCTCCGCGGCGATAGGCCTCCTGCATGGCGAGGGCATTATTGAGGAGATTGTTGGATTTGATGAGCGGATTGATCGACCCGGGGTGGTTTCGGATCACTGAGGCCAGCACCACCTTTACGCCCTGCTCGTACACCGAGGGCGAGGGAGGCAGAAACGGCCGGGCAATGATGATGACCGAAGGTTGGGGGCACAGTCTCGGATCATAATTGAGTTCGCCGGCACCACGAGTCACCATAATCCGGACGTAGAGTTCGCCCGCAACCTCCGTTTGAGCCCGCACGGTTTCGATGGTTTGAAGCGCTCGCTGTTCCATTTCCGGATCGGAAACGGGCACTGTCAGGGCGATCATTTCAGCCGAACGGCGGAGCCGGCGCATATGGCGGTCGAAGTGGAAGAGGCGGCCGTGATACGTGCGGAGCACTTCATAAACTCCTTCCCCATAGAGGAAGCCGTGATCGAAAACCGATACCACGGCCTCCTGTTCGCCGCAGATCTCTCCATTCATGTTCACCAGACCCGCCATTGCCGCATACCCTCCGAACCATGCATGTTAGCATGAATACCGGCGTCGACGCGGAGGCAATCAGTGCGGGCAGGATTCGGCTGTATTATGACTTCCCTATTGATTGCAGTACCATCCTACAATATCATAATCGTTTGACAAACGTAGTACAGCAATTCTATCGACAGGTGGTTGCCATGGAAATCGTCACGATCTCGCCCAAGTTCCAGGTCGTTATCCCGCGTGCTATTCGCGAGGCGCTCGGACTTGAACCCGGTCAGAAGGTGCAGGCGGTACAGTATGAGAATCGAATCGAATTCATTCCGCTGAAGCCTATCAAGAGCATGAGGGGCTTTCTCGCGGGCATTGATACGAGCGTCCCACGGGAGAAAGATAGGGTATGAACGTAGTGGATTCCTCGGCCTGGCTGGAGTACTTCGCCAACGGCCCGAATGCGGGTGTCTTTGCGCCGGCGGTGGAAGATTTGATCCATCTCGTGGTCCCGACTATATGTTTGCTCGAAGTCTTCAAGCGCGTACTTCAGCAGCGAGATGAGGGAGCCGCATTCCAGGCGATCGCCTTGATGCAGCAGGGCACGGTAAGGGAATTGGATGTGCCGCTGGCCTTGCGGGCGGCCAAACTGGGGATCAAGCACAGACTGCCCCTCGCCGATAGCGTGGTGCTCGCCACAGCGCGTGAATGCGGGGCGATCTTGTGGACGCAGGATGCCGATTTCAGCGGGATCGAGGGCGTGAAGTTCGTGGCTAAGAAGCGAGGGTGACGGTAACGTTATGCCGCAGACCGGATAGGATCATCGGGATCTTGTCGCGTCGAGGCTGACGACGGTCTCATGGCCGATCACTTCGGCGCTGTGCACGGTGCCGGCGGGCACGGCGATCATGTCCCCGGGACCCAGAAGATGATCGCCTCCTTCGGCCCGGATGAGGAACCGGCCCTTCAACACGGTATCGATCTTGTCGATGGCGTGGGTATGATCCGGGAAGTAGGTCCCGGGCGGGTAGGTATACTTACTGACGGCGTAGCCCCGGGATTCCAACACCCGCCGCATGTTTGACTCCGTGAGCACTCCCCACTTCGATTCGTCCCATTTCTCGATTTCAGTCATAGGCGGCTTCGCGGAGGTCGCTGATCACGATGTCACCGAAAAATCGATCCGGCCAAGAGCGCGCTCCCGGGATGTACGATTGATCACGATCACCTGCAGGAAGTACTTACCCGGGTTAAGGCCCTCGAGCGACACGCGGCTTCCATAAAAGATCCGTTCGGGATCAACCCGCTCGCCACTGGAGATCAGGCGGAGCGGGCTGGTGAAGACAGGAGTGTTGTTTCGCATCAGCTGGACCTGAACGACGTATTCGTTCTTCTCCTGGTCCGGACGATGGTAGACAAAAAAGGCAAAGTTGATCCAGTCGTTGCGGTCGAACTGCCTCCAGGCCGGAACCAACAGCCGGGGATCTATGGGGGGAGGCGCGGTCGGGGTCCCTGGTGGGTTGATCTCGGCGGTCGCCTCGGGATTCTCGGGTCGCTGGAGTTCGTTCAGAAAGAAAATGTCGCTGAGGGCCAGCGGTCGCGCAGTCAGATCGGGCACCTCCAGCCACTGCGCGGTCGTGCCGACTTTGCCGCTGCCTCCGTCCCGAACCGCGATGCGAATCTGGTAGAGCCCCGGCGGGGGATGCCAGTAATCCACATACCTGAGGCCATCTTGCAGTACCCCTTCGTAGGTTTCAGGACGAAGGTTGAGCATGACCGATTTCGAGAAATCGTGAACGCGTTCCCCCTCCTGGTTGTAGTAAAGGCCCACCAGTTCAATCTGGCCCTTATGGGTCTTGTCTTCCGGTTTCAGGGTGAGCGACTTGGCGTCGATCAAAACGCCGGTGATCGCCAGAGCGCCTTTGTCCGCCATGCTGATGAAGTTGGTGCGGGCGATTACACCGACGTCGCGGACCGGGGCGATCGAGCCCAGAGCCTCTCTGATCTGATCCTTCGGAGTTGACTCCGATTTTTCCCGGAGATCTTTTTTCTTCGCCAGTGCGGATGGGATGGTGAACCCCCGCTGGAAGCGTATGACCAGCTCGGGTCGCGCCTTGACCCTGACTTCAATCTTGCGGAATTCATCCTTCGATTTGCCCGGGCCCAGGTCTGCCAGGTAGGCGAGCGCGTAGCAGGCGTTGTTCTTTCGAAGCACGGACTGGAGCCCCGTCTGGAGGTCGTTGTTATTGACAAACGCGGTACCGCCGGTTTCGTGCGCCAACGTGACCAGCGTATCCTGCCGGCTCAGACGGTCGCCCGAGGAGAGGCGATGGGCGACATTCTGCTGCTGCGGGGTGAAACTGCCCGAGGAGACGCTGGCATCGGCTCCGTCCGTGACCAGGCCGCGGCTGTCGATCGTGTTCACCACGACGCTGGCCCGGGTGGCGCCGTCGATCACTTTCAGCAAGCGATCGCGGGCCTGGTTGTTCACAGTGCTCAGGACGAAGCCGTCGGAGACCAGCATGGCGAGCTTGGTGCCTTCCAGCTTTTGGAGGTTCCGCAAGGCGTTTGAAATCGTGTCGATCGTGGCCACGGCCACATGATCAGCCTGCTGCGAGACGCGCCGGGCGCTGTCGATGACGATCCTTTCGGCCTGATCCGGCCGCAGTCCCGGATTCTCGGACAGCACTTCCGCGATCGCCGCTTCCACCACCTCCCGGTCGTTTCGTAGAACCAACTCGGCATGATAGACGCTTCGGATAGGACGGTCCGCGGGGCCGACGCCGCCGATGGGGCGATGTGAGAGCCGGTCGAGCGCCAGCCGCATGACCGTGCGGTCGGTGGTGAACTGCTGGAGGAAACCGAGCGATCCACTCGTGGAGACGATGGCGACCTGATCGTCGTCACGGACTTCGTAGGTGATGAATCCGAGCAGGGCCGCTTTCACCTGCGACATGTTCTCGAGGCCGATGTGAAGATCATCGACCAGGATCACGATCGAACGATCCTGTCCCCGGGATTCGGATAGAGTCGCCGCCGAGGTCGCCGCGGCCGGGCCGGCAGGGGCTTGAAATGCGACGTCAAATACTTCGAGTCCGAATCCGCTGATGCGCTGCGGCTTCCCGTTTTCCAGGATCTCGAAGTCTTCTCGAAGCAGATCGGTTACGGCGTCGCCCCCCTTGGTGGCGACGAAGACATTGAGCTGGATCAGGGAACTCTCCAGTCGAACCGGCTGCTCCGCCTGGGGTGACACGGTCGTCACGCCGGAATCCGGATTGGGAGGCGTCGCGGGCCTGGCCTGTCCCGGCAGCCGGGAAGGTGCGGCCGGCGGCGTTTCTTGCAAACCTGGGGATCGAGGGCTAGACTGCGCAAGGTTGACGAGCAGCGCCATCAACAGACCGCAAACGAGGACCTTCCCAGTCGGAGAGCTAACGGTCGGAGGGGTAAATCTCTTTCTGATCGCGGGCCCGTGCGTCATCGAAAACGAATCTCACTCGATGAAAATGGCGCAAGCGATCAAGACCGCCGCGGATGAAGTCGGTATCCCGCTGATCTTCAAGGCCTCGTTCGACAAGGCCAATCGCTCCTCCATCCGATCGTTCCGCGGGCCTGGGCTCGAGGAAGGTCTGCGGGTGCTGGAGCGCGTAAACCGGGAATTCAAGCTTCCGATCCTAACGGACGTTCACGAGGTCAGTCAAGTTGGGCCGGTTCGTGAAGTGGCAGATGTGCTTCAGATCCCGGCGTTTCTTTGCCGCCAGACCGATCTGCTCGTCGCGGTGGCGTCCTCAGGCGCGGTGATGAACGTGAAGAAGGGTCAGTTCCTGGCGCCGTGGGACATGCAAAACATCGTCGAAAAGGCGGAGAGCGCGGGCTGCGAACGATTGATCCTGACCGAGCGGGGCTGCAGTTTCGGATATAACAACCTCGTCGTCGATATGCGCTCGTTTCCCATCATGCGGTCATGGGGCTGGCCCGTCGTCTTTGACATCACACACAGCCTTCAGTTACCCGGAGGACTCGGGGATGCGACCGGCGGCCAGTCCGAGTTCATCGAGCATCTCGCGCGTGCCGGTGTGGCGTGCGGTGTGGACGGCGTATTCATGGAGATCCACGACGATCCCCCGCACGCGCTCTCTGACGGCCCGAATGCGCTCCCGTTATCACGGCTCAAACCGCTCCTTGGCTTACTGAAGCGTATAGATGAGACGATTAAAGGGGCCAGCGTCTGAGATGATGATAGAGTCAGGAGCACCATTAATGGGCTCCTCAGCGAAAAGTGTGAGGCGAGAAGAAACGTGAAGCGGCCGCACAGTGGCCACTGACTTCAGGCCGGTCTTTCAAGGCCGGCACCTGGAGTTTCTACATTTTGCACCCGGCTGCAAGCCGCGGTTTGAACCGCCAGCCTTATAGGTGCTCTGTCACTTCAGGCTGGTGAAGGAGGCTGTCATCGTCTGGTTTG
>JACQTD010000038.1 GCA_016210985.1 Acidobacteriota bacterium | reverse complement strand
TTACGTTGGCGGCATTCCGATCCCGGCTGAATCGATCGGAAGGACGCCATGACGGGGATCATACGATGAAGGAGAATATGAAAATCAGTGAAATCATGACCCGGCGGGTCGTGGCCGCCAAATCCACGGCAAGTTGCAATACCTTGGCACAGAAGATGCTATCCGGTTTTTTCAGCGGCATGCCGGTGACCGACAGTCGAGGAATGGTTATCGGAGTGGTCACCGAGTTCGACATCCTTAAGGCGCTCAGGAGCGGGAAGGACGGGCTCCATCAGACCGCTGAGGAGATTATGACCAAGGATCCGATCTGTCTTCACGCGGACGACACCGTGGACGAGGCGGTGGAGCTCATGACCCGGTACAACATCATTCGAATCCCGGTCGTGCGCGATGGCAAGCTGGTCGGGATCGTCTCGCGGTCGGACATTCTCCGGGCCTTTGTCCGTGAGGAGTTCCAGATTTTTGAGCCCGAAGATTTTGAAGGATAACGATCTCGGTTTCTCCTCGAGGAGGATTTAGACCACCATGTCGGATAAGGCTAAGTTGACTATCGGAGTGCCGAGGGAGACCTTCGCGGGCGAAAAACGGGTTGCCCTCACGCCTCTGGTGCTCCCCCCTCTCTTCAAAGCCGGAATGCATGTCCTGGTGGAGAACGATGCCGGACGCGCTGCCGGTTTTTCGGACGAAGTCTACCAGGAGAAAGGGGCGACGATCGTCGCCCGCAAACAGGTCTTCGATGAATCGGACATGATCGCTCAGGTGCGAATGTTAGGGACCAATCCCCAGGAGGGAAGAGCTGACCTGGATCTCTTGCGCCCGAGCCATATCCTGATCGGGATCTCCAATCCGCTGGCGGCCCCGGGCGCGACCAAGGTCCTGGCGGGCCTCAGGCTGACGGTTTTTGACATGGAGATGATCCCCCGGATCACCCGGGCGCAGAGCATGGATGTGCTCTCCTCCCAGGCCAATATCGCCGGTTACAAGTCGGTCGTCCTGGCGGCGGAGGCGTTGCCCAAGATGTTCCCGATGATGACCACGGCCGCGGGTACGATTCCGCCGGCCAGGGTCTTCATTCTCGGTGTCGGCGTGGCCGGTCTGCAGGCGATTGCCACCGCCCGGCGCCTCGGCGCGGTGGTGGAAGCCTTCGACGTAAGGCCCGAAGTGAAAGAGCAGGTGCAGAGTCTGGGGGCCAAGTTCGTGGAAGTAGAACTCGACACGAGCGCAGCCAAGGGCTCGGGTGGTTATGCGAAGGAGCAGAGCGAGGACTTCCTTCGACGCCAGCGGGAATTGATGGCCAAGGTTGTCGCTGCCAGTGATGTCGTCATTACCACGGCACAGGTGCCGGGAAAGAAGGCTCCGGTGCTGGTGACCGAGGCGATGGTGCAGGGGATGGCACCGGGATCGGTCATCGTCGATCTTGCCGCGCAGCAGGGAGGAAACGTCGAGCCGTCCCGCCCGGGCGAAGTGGTGCACTACCACGGCGTCACCATCATCGGTCCGACGAATGTTCCTTCGACGGTACCGTTCCATGCCAGCCAGATGTACGCCAAGAACATCTCCGCGTTCATCCTGCTGCTGGTGAAGAAAGGGAAGCTGGAGATCGACTTTGAGGATCAGATCGTCCGCGAGACGCTGATCGCCCGGGGAGGTGAGGTGGTCAATGCCCGGGTTCGCGACGCACTCGGACTCCCGCCGCTCGCCGAGGAGGAATTGGCCAAGTTGAAGGAGCAGGTGCCGGCCGAAGTGTAGCCCGGCCCGTGGGGAGAATCCGGCTCCCGCGCCGTACCCGGAACAAGATGCGAAATCATACATACGCTAGTCCGAAGGTACTTCCATAGATAGGAGGGCAGTCTCATGTCATCTAATTTGGCAGACGGTCTATTCGTATTTGTCCTGGCGGGTTTCGTGGGTTTCGAGGTCATTCGACGGATCAGCCCGCTGCTTCACACGCCGCTCATGTCGCTGACCAATGCGATATCCGCGATCTCGCTGGTGGGGTCCATCGTGATCGCCGGATCGGAGAAGAGCCAGCTTTCGACGATCCTGGGAACCATCGCGGTGACGGCCTCGATGGCCAATGTGGTCGGCGGTTTCGTCATCACGGACCGGATGATCAAGATGTTCAAGAGGCGTGAGGGAGCCAAGCGATGAAACTCTACTTCGTGCAGTTCGCCTACCTGGCGGCCGCGGCTTCCTTCATTATGGCTTTGAGGTGGCTGAGCCATCCTACGACCGCACGTCGCGGTGTCCGGATCGGCGAGTTCGGCATGGCCCTGGCCGTCGTCGCGACGCTTCTGCATAAGGATATCATCAGCTACGAATGGATCTTTATCGCCTTCTTCCTGGGATCGGCGATCGGCATTCCGCTGGCGGTCTGGATGCCTATGACGCATGTCCCGCAACGGACGGCGCTCTCGCACGCCTTCGGCGCGCTGGCGGCGTCACTGGTAGGAACAGCGGAGTATTATCTGCACACCGGCGAACTCTCCGCGTTCACGATGGGTGCGCTCGGAATCGAAGTGATCCTCGGTTACCTCACCTTTACCGGAAGCCTGATGGCCTTCGGGAAACTGCAGGAGCTCCTGCCGGGCCGTCCGATTGTTTTCAAGGGTCAGAACTTCTTTAACCTCTCGGTGCTGGCCTTGGCCGTCGGCCTCACGATCTACCTCATTTTCAATCCCGGACAGACGGAGCTGTTCCCGATCATCGTCGTGCTTTCGCTCATTTTCGGCGTGCTGTTGATCATCCCGATCGGAGGGGCGGATATGCCGACCGTCATCGCGCTGCTGAATTCCTATGCAGGCCTCTCCGCCGCGGCAATGGGATTCGTGCTCGACAACAAGCTGCTGATCGTTGCCGGCGCGCTGGACGGCGCTTCGGGCTTCATGCTCTCGGTCATTATGTGTAAGGCAATGAACCGCTCCTTCACGAATGTGCTCTTCGGCGGTTTCGGTCAGGTCCAGGCGGTTGCGGGCGAGGTCGAGCAGCGCACCGTCCGGAGCGCGTCGCCCGCGGAGGCCGCTTCGCTGCTCGAGACGGCGAGTTCGGTCTTCATCGTGCCCGGTTACGGCATGGCGGTGGCGCAGGCTCAACACAAGGTCAGGGAGCTCTACGACGCGCTGACGAAGCGGGGCGTCGACGTGCGGTTCGCGATTCATCCGGTGGCCGGCCGGATGCCCGGCCACATGAACGTGCTGCTGGCCGAGGCCGATATTCCTTACGACCGCCTGTCCGAAATGGATGACATCAATCCCGAATTCCCGCAGGCCGATGTGGCGTTGATCATCGGCGCCAACGACGTCACCAATCCGGCCGCGCGGTATGACAAGAACAGCCCGATCCACGGCATGCCGATCCTCGATACCGACAAGGCCAGGACGGTAATGGTTATCAAGCGGGGCATGGCCTCCGGCTTCGCGGGCGTCGAGAATGAACTGTTCTACATGGACAAGACCATGATGTTGTTCGGCGATGCCAAGGCCTTCACCGCCGACCTCGTCAAGGAACTCGCGGCAAACCACGACTGAGTCTTTTCATGACCACGCCGCGGATTTCGTCAGCCGGTTCTCAACCGGGCTGCACGACCGTGAAGCGTTACACCTGGCCGTGGCCGGAGACAGCAGGGCGAGCTGAGTAAAGTCTCGAACATTGAGCGGCAGCGTCACGATGGTTCGGTTATCGATGACTTGACCGACGGAAGACGTTTCGCGATTGAGCAGCTGGGAGTTGGACTCGACCGTCAATTCTTCGACGACTTCGCCTGGACTCAGCACGAGATCGAGTCGCGCAACTCGCTCTACCGACAGCACAATCCCTTCCTGCATGATCGGTTTGAACCCGGTCTTCTGCACGGTCAGCTGGTACTGCCCGGGTATCAGGAAGGGAATCGTGTAGACCCCCTCCTGGTTCGAGACGGTCTTCCTGCTCGTTCCTGTGCTCGTGTGGGTCAGGATCAGCGCCGTCCCGGAGACCACTGCTCCCTGGATGTCCGTGATACGACCCGTGACCTGAGCGGTTTGACCGTAGGTGATTCTGGTGAAGCCGAAAATCAGAATGGGTAGTAACACCACAAGGCGGAAGCCCGACCGTAAGGAAGGGCTCACGCGGACCTTGCGAGCTACAGACGAGAGGAACGCTCGGGGCATCGATGTCATGGTCTCCCTCCAAGCCCTCCCTTGGCGTCGGATCTCCACCAAGACGTCACCTTTTGGAGTGCGGTGGCGCGCCGGGCTTGCCCCCGCACTTCAAAAGGGCGAGATTTGGAGTGCGTCGGCCGGAGCGAAGCGCCGACGGCGCTTTGCAGTGCTAGGGCTGCCACCGGAGCCAAAGCGGTGGCGCGCCGGGCTTGCCACCGTACTCCAAAAGGGAACGTAGATGTCACATCAGCCACCTGCGTTGTAGAAGGGGATAGCAGCCGCCCCCTGTGCTAGTGAGTTACGTTCCAAGTGCTTGCGCCAGGCGGTAGTCGGCCAGCGGGAAAGTGATTTTAGCTTTGATTGTTCTCCTTCTCGCCGCTATCTCTTCTAATCTTTTGTACACTTTAGCTTCGTAATACACCTCGCCACACTTGCGACACATCCGCACAGGAACATGATCCACGTAAATGACTTCCTTCTTATAGTGGAATGGGACTCGGGTCGTTATCCTCTCAATCACCCCGTTGCAAAACTCACACCTTTCTTGCCTCATCGTTCCTCACTCTCCAATGCATATACTGGAGTTCATCATTAGACATTTCCTGGTTGGCATGAGAAGAAACTATGTATTTCTGCTCTTCGACGAGATCCCTGATCCTTTCAATGGCTCTCTTCACTTAGAACACAATCCTCAATCCGATCTGGACTTGGCGATTCGGGGCTGAAGTTGATGTGATACGGCCGGCTTGTGGCGAACCAATCACCGCATTGGGTTTTCCGAAATGCGCAGTGTTGGTGAAATTGAAGAACTCGCCGCGCAACTCGAGTCGCTTGGAGTCGGTCAGCTGGAAATTCCGCGCTATCAGTAAATCCAGGTTTACCAGACCAGGGCCACGAAGCACGTTCCGTCCTGAATTGCCGAACGTATATTGCACCGGGACTGCAAATGCTGTTGGATCGAACCAGCGATCAATAGTTTGCTGGTCGCCTGGCAGATTCCCATCACGCAAGCGGTTGGGTCGAATCAGACTGGTGTTCTCCACATTCGCGGGATTGCCGCTGACGCTCGGATTAATCGTTGGTCCCGTCTGCGCCACGAAAATGGCGGCCAGTTGAAAACCGCCGAACAAGGCCCGCATTATTTTTGAGCTGCTCAAAACGCTGCCCGGTAGCCCGAGTGGTATCTGATAGATCATACCGGTAACGAATCGATGACGGAGATCGAAGCCCGCTTCCGCCTTCTCCGCGTTGGTGTCCTGCGGATTCTGAGGGAAGTTGGGCCCGGACAGGAAGTCTTCATTATCCTGTGAGTTGTCCTGGGCGTGGCTCCACGTGTAAGAAGCCAGCAGTGAGAAGCCCCGGCTGAGGCGGCGATCGAACTTAGCCTGCAGCGCATGATAGGTGGCGTGAACGAAGTCGGAACTGAGCGTGATGGAGCCAAAAGCCGGGAAGGGCCGGCGGGAATTGAGATCTCCTGGACCAGGTACTGGCGCATTGATATCGCTCCATCCGCGCAGATGCGATGAACCTGAGCCAACATAAGAGACGGAGACAACGCTATCGTTGAAGAACTCACGCTGCACCCCTAAACTCCACTGAAAGATCTCGGCAAGGGGGAAGTCTTCCAATACGGCATAGGCGGCTGGGTTCACGGCATTCTTGGGATCAAGCGTGTTGGGTGGGAAGCCTCTGGAGAGCACCAAACTCGACACGGACGAAGTGGAAGGTGAGGGAATAGTGGATAAGACCAGGAATGGGAGATTAGCCGCTCCCGATTACCGAGGGCGCTGTTTCGACCCAATCCGGCTTCTTAAGGCCGAACCCGTTCGTATACGTCGATAGCCAGCGGAATTTCTATCTCCTTGACCAGTACCACGTGGTCCGTTTCCGGCCGTTCTAACTGGCCGACGGGGCCGGTGACGTTTTGAAGTAGACGGGTTAATCTGTTGATACTGCTGGCCAGGCCGTGCTTGGCCAGCAGTGTTGATTGGGGCCCTCACCGGCCTGGGTATTCGGCCCTGCTTCTCCGAATCTCCGTTTCTCTGGTTCCCCAACTTCGACTCTCGGTTCAATTGCTCCTCAATTGATAGTTCCCGTTGTCGAAGGCGAAGACGAAGACTCCACCGGGACCGAGCAGGCCCTGATTGAAAACGGCTTGTATGCCCTCATTGCGCGCGTCGTTCTGAATCCCCACAGTCGCCGAGGACCCGTTCGAAGCGCCGCCTTGAAGCGTCAGGTATTGGAACTTGATGTCGTTGGAGCCTTCAAAAAGAATCAATTCGAAGGTCAAGGTCGCACCGGTGATCGCACCGCCGTCGTCGAACTGACCCGAATTGAGCCACTCGACGACGAATTGACGGTTGGGGGCGGTGCCGACGGTCCTGGAGAAGACACCGCTCTGGGCATTGTTGGCGTTCACTAGATCGTCGAAGAATACGGCCAGTAAATTCTCAGGCATGTTCACGCCGGGAAGGCCCGAGTTCTCCAGCTGCAAGGAGGTGTTCGTGAACGAGGCCCAACCATTGGTGCAGACGAAGAGCGCGCTGCCGGCCAGGAACTGCTGATCGAAGAATCGAAACGCGAAGGGAAGCTGAAGGGGCTGATTGTCATCATCGGCCCTGCCCATGCCATCGAGCCGGTTGAAGCTTAGCTGTGCACCGCCCGCCGCCGGCGTGGCGTCGATGAATCCGAAATTGGTGTCCGCCCGGTTGGTGCCCCCGGCGCCGGTAACGGTAAAGGTCGCCGAATCGCTGAACCTTCCGATGACGACTCCCCCGGCGTGCAAGGCGCCGGCTCGAACCTGGTAGACGCCGGCCGGGAAGATGGCGGCCGGAAGCGAGAGCGTGCCGCTCCTCAACGCGAGGGGCAAGCGCACGTAATCGTTGGGATCGGGTGCAGTCCCGTTGGGATTGGCAAAGGCCGTGCCGGGACGGGAAACTTCAATGAGTGAACGGATTCCTCCCACGACATTCGACGTATCGAAACTGAAGGCAAAGGAGAGGTTGCTGCCGGCCGGAAGCGACGGCGGGTCGGGCCGCGGCGCCGGAGGCTTGTCGGGATCCACCTGGCCGCCCCCTGCTACGGCATTCGCGGCGGCCAGGGCATCGAGTTTGCCCGCGCCCCAGGTGTTATTCGGAGTATTTCCCGTGAGATTGTCCCTGGCGGCGTTCGCTTGAATGATCGATTTGATCTGAGCCGCCGTCAAATTCGGATTGCGCTGGAGCATCAACGCCACGGCCCCGGTTACATTCGGGGTCGCCTGGCTGGTGCCCTGCTGCACCGTGTGACGCCCGTCCTGGTTGACGAGCGCGGAATCCCCCACGCTCGTGGAAGGGTCGCCCACGATGACATCCGCCGAAAGGCTGGAGACAATCGCTGATCCCGGAGCAGCGATTTCCGGCTTGAGCCGGTTGTCCCGTGTAGGACCACGACTGGAAAACGGCGTGACATCGCCCAGATCGGAATGGCCTGTAAAGCTGAAGTTCCGATTGTTGATGCTGGTCCAGTTGATCTTGCTTGTATAGGCTCCGACCGTGATCGCGCCCCGTGCGGTTCCCGGGGTACCCACGGTCATGCTCTGATCGGCGGTCGACTCGAATTCTCCGTTCGTCCATGCGTCAATCCGGCCATTCGCGATAGTTGTCCCCGTCAGGAGGATTCGATAAACCCCTGCGGCGTTGGAATCGACAGAGACGATGATTTCACGATCCCCGTTGCCGTTGGAGCTGGGAAAGTGGAGGACGTCCACTTCCGTATCCATTTGGTTGGAGCTGTTGAATGGAACCGGTCCGATCACCGTCCCATCGGGTTTGACCACCTGAACGCTGAGGATGTCGCTACCGCTGTACCAGAGGTCGATGAAGTCAGGACTCCCTGCCACTTCCAAGGTTACAGGGTTCCCGATCCTGACTTGGCCGCTGGCATGCACGCGATCGCTGCCCTCGTTGCCGGCGGCGATGATCACAGCGCGACCGGCCGCCTCGTTTACGAGGGCATCGATCGCCTTTTCGTTGGCGGCGAACCCATCATGTGAACCGAAGTGTCCTCCCAGACTCAGATTGATGACGAAGGGCTGGCCGAGTGCGGCCGCCTGCGCCCGAATGAAATCGAGTGCCGCCACCTGATCGTCGGTCCTGAAACCGGCGCCTTCCCGGCGAATGCCTTTGATGAAAACGATATCCGCTTCCAAGGCTCCTCCGGCGTACAGTCCCGCAGGGACATTGTTGCCGGTCGCCCGCCCGTTTCCCGCAGCGGTCCCGCAGACATGGGTACCGTGCCCGTCACGGTCCGCCTCCGTCACGACTCCGGCGCCCTGCAGCGTGCCATTGATTTCCTGCGCCGTGAAAACCCTCCCGACACCTCCCGGCCCCGAACCGAACGGGTCGCTCACGTCCCATAGCGCCCGAATGCGCGTGGTACCGTCGGGATTTCGAAAGTCCGGGTGGGCGATGTCGATACCGGTGTCGATGACGCCGACCACGACTCCCCGTCCGTTCAATCCCAGTGCGTTCCGGGCCCGATCGATTTTCGATGCCGGAATGGCGAGGTCATTGGGTTGCGATGCGGGCGCCGATCGGATCTGCTCGTAGGTCACCGGTTCGAGGCTCTTCACGGAAGGCAGGGCCGCCAGCGCATCGAGGCTGGAGAGGGGCAGGGTGATCGCCACGATGCTCCCCACTCGCGCCCGGCTGGTCAGTCCCAGCGCCTCGATGGCGCTCGTGTCCTGGCCGTGCAGCTCGGCCAACACGCTGATGTGCGGTTCAGCCCGGTCATCGACTTCGATGGGAGTGAGGCCGGAGAATCGCCGGAGAGCGGCTCCCTGATCCTGGGAGGACCGCGCACGGCGTTTCGCAACCGTCAGCGATTCGCGAAGGCCACGAAGAAGCGGGCTGAGCTTATGCTCGAAAACCGTCGAGTCTTGTGCCGTAGCGGAACGCTGCGGCTGGCGGAATCGTGCGAAAATCGTCGCGGGATGGATCGTCGAAATCGAAATCAGAACTACGAACGCGGTGGCGAGAATCCGTTTGCTCTTCATCTGGGTCGGTCCTTTAATTACTGGAATTTCGATAACCCGATCGTTTTGACTTCTTCTTCTGCTCTTCCACCGGCAGGTCGATTAAGCGAACTTCCTTCATCGCCGTCAGGTCCCACAGTCGGTAGGCTGTTATCCGTCCGACGTACATGGGCCCGACACGCGCCCGGGTCTTGAAGCCTTCCCGAGCTAGACGCTTCCTGAGGTCGACAGCCGGGTCTGTGATCTCGACCATCACCTCGAGCATCTTCTTCGGCTGCTTCATGCTGGAAAGCCACTGGACCTCTCCTTTCAGGAGAGTGCCCAGTTTTTCCCAACGCGATTCGTCCTGCTGAAGCAGCACCAAGCGGGTTGCGGGTGAAGACTTCGCGCCCTGAACCGGGGCCACCGGCCGGTTGAGGCCCGCCGCGACGCACGCGAGGGGGACGTTGAGAGGACAAAGAGCATGCCCGGCGAGCCCGATCGCCGCGAACGAGAGAAGGGAAAGGTGGGGCTTCATGATCGAGGGCCCTCCTTCGTGTCATTCTTCCTACGGTCAGAACGAACTCAAGCATAGGCAATTACGGTGGCGTCATCAAGATCTCGGATCGAAAGTGGGTCAGATTGGTCTTCTGATGATGGCGCTGCGATAAGGAAGAGGACTCGGGTGCAAGATCGGGTCCATTTGGAGCGAGCCGGTTAGCCGCTACGTTTGGGAATCGGGGAATCGGGGAATCGGGGAATCGGGGAGGCGGGGAAG
>JACQTD010000043.1 GCA_016210985.1 Acidobacteriota bacterium | reverse complement strand
GTTTATAGATTTAAGGGTGAGATACGAACTGCGCTCAATAAGTACGAGGAAGCCCTCAGGGTGAGTCGTACGCTGGAATTACATCCTGGAAGGGCATCAATTCTGTCAAACATTGGCTACAGTCACTATTTGCTTAGCGAGTACGATCGGGCAATTGACTACCTGAATCGCGCTCTATTGCTCAACAGGGAGTTTAGCAATCGAGCAGGCGAGGCGATCACCATGCTCAAACTAGGTGTCACTTACAGGGCTCTTCTTCAGATGGAGGTCGGAAGGGAACATTGTCGGCACGCACTCGTGTTGAGTCAAGCCGTTGGAGATCCCATGATCGAGGCCAGCGCGCTCGATGCGCTCGCTGAAATAGAACAGCATAGTGGCAACCTAATCAAGGCGCGTGAGTTGAGTGAGTTGAGCTTGACGGTTGTCGAATCGGTGCGGCGGAAGGCGGTTCGCCGAGACCTACAGGCTACACTGCTTGGATTCAAGCGAGTCTATTACTTACGCCAGATCGACATTTTGATGGCCAGCCACGGGGCGAATCCAACCGAGGGATTCAACGCTGAGGCATTTCAGATCAGCGAACGGGCCCGCGCCCGAAGTCTCGTCGAAATGTTGACTGAGGCCCGCGTCGACATTCGACAAGGCGTCGACCCCGTATTGCTCGAACGCGAGCACAGTGTGCAGCAACGACTCAATGCCAAAGAGCAAGAACGACTGAAACTATTGAACGGTACGCCCTCCGGAGAGCAGAAGGCGGCAGCGGAAGGGGAGATAAGAGATCTTCTCACCGAGTATCAGGAACTCCAGGCGAAGATTCGGATTGCCAGCCCGGGATATGCGGCGCTCACACAGCCGCAGCCTCTCGGATTGAGAGAGATTCAACAGCAGGTACTGGATAAGGACACGCTGCTGTTGGAGTATGCCCTCGGGGCCGAGCGAAGTTACCTCTTTGCGGTGACGAAGGATTCACTCTCCACGTACGAACTGCCCAAGCGGTCGGGGGTTGAAGACAAGGCCCGACAAGTGCTCGAACTAATGACGGCGCGGAATCAGCGCGTGACGTTCGAGGAACCCGGCCAGTGGAAGGCACGAGTGGCTAAGGCCGACGCAGAGTTTGCCAAGGCGGCCGCGGATCTTAGCCGAATAATTCTGGCGCCAGCTGCGCATCTCCTCAGCAAGAAGCGGCTGTTAGTCGTTGCCGATGGTGCACTGCAATACATTCCGTTCGCTGCTATTCCTTCTCCTCAGCCGGCGAAAGGGAAGGTTAACGGTCCCAAAGCAATATTGAAAGTTGGCGCATCGAGCTCCGCCGCGATTCCGCTTGGAGTTCGGTATGAGATCGTTAGTATCCCTTCCGCCTCTGCCTTGGCCGTGCTGCGGCGTGAATTAGCCCGACGTAGTCCCGCTCGCAGGGCTGTGGCCGTCCTCGCTGATCCCGTCTTTGGCAAGGACGATGAGCGAGTGAAATCTCTAGTTCATCCGCCCCAGACGATAGCCGAGGGAAAATCAGGTCAACCGCGCGTCGAGGAGGGGGCGGCCAAGGATGAAGATGGAGGCCAAGCGAGCCCCGACTCCCATGTCGGGTCGATCGCAGATTTCCAGATGCGAAGATCGGCCCAGGAATCGGGGATTCTCAAGTTTGACCGGCTGCGCTTCACACGGCATGAGGCCGAACGAATAGCTGCTCTTGTCCCCCGGAGTGAGTCGAAGAAGGCGCTCGATTTCGCCGCAAACCGTGAGACCGCCACGACCCCCGTGCTGAGTCAGTATCGAATCGTGCACTTCGCCACCCACGGATTGCTCAATAGCGTGCACCCTGAGCTGTCAGGACTTGTATTCTCACTGGTGAATGAGAAGGGCGAGCCGCAGGACGGCTTCCTCAGGCTTCACGACATCTACAATCTTAATCTGCCGGCCGAGTTGGTCGTGCTGAGTGCCTGTAAGACCGGACTGGGAAAGGAGATCAAGGGTGAGGGCCTGATCGGGCTGACGCGCGGATTTATGTACGCCGGTGCAAAGAACGTGGTGGTCAGCCTTTGGGACGTCAACGATGCCGCTACGGCCGAGCTGATGGCCCAATTTTACCGGGGGATGCTGAAGAAAAAGATGCGCCCGGCGGCGGCGCTGCGAGCGGCTCAATTGTCACTGAAGAAGGAGAAGCGGTGGTCGGCTCCGTATTACTGGGCAGGTTTCCAGATTCAGGGAGAATACCGATAGATCGACGCATTCCTTCACGAACGGACTGACCTTTCACCGGAACGCTTTTTAACTTGACTCTTGAGCACCGTTGTATACAATGTAGTCACTGATGGTTTTGGAGTAGGACATGAGGCAACCCAAGCTGAAACGGCGCAAGGTATTGGCCCCGGTTCCCGTCCGGTTCGCAGAGGAGGAAGAATCACTCTATAAAGTCATCCGGGCAAGGGCCTCGGCCGAAAGCCGATCCGTCTCCGCGCAGATCAAGTACTACGCGCGTCTGGGGTTGATGGCGAAGGACAACCCGGATCTTCCCATGTCCTTCATTGAAGGGATTGTCGAGGGGCTTGAAGAGAGCCGGGCAGGACTCGCTGTTCCTTATGAGTTTGGAGTCTTAAAGTAGATTGGCGGCCGGAAAACGTTCAGTTCGGGCCGTTCCACGCTTTTTGAAATCAAAGCGGCGGGCATCTGAAGCGGTGCAGTTTGAGGTCGACGCCCAGGTGATGCTGCTGATCGAGAATCCGCTCCTGGGTGAGATGAAATCCGGAGGACTGAGGGATGTTCGCGTCGTCAAATTCAAAGTCAGGACGCAACAGTACTTGCTGGCCTACCGGTTCTTTTCTAGGCCCAATGTGATCGAGTTGCTGGACCTGGGTCCGCACGAAAACTTCTATCGGGATCTTCAGAAGCACATTCAATCAGCGTAGAACGGAGCCATCACGGCCTGTTCAGCGCTTCGGTTTTCGAGGGTCAATTTCTTGGAGTAGATCCCGAACGACTTCGCCGGCAAGACTTTTGATCGCGTCCTCTCCCGCTAACCCTTGCTTGGCTGTCGTTGTTGTCCAGAGAACAGCTCCGCTTGCGTTAATCAACCGGGCAGATATCTCAAGATGCCCGGCCCTTTCCCGCAGGAATCCCCTCAAGACCGCGTCCGCCTCGGCCTTGGTTTCCACCACGGTGAGCCGTTCGGTCGCCTTTAAGAATTCGACCAAGTGTTCGTTCACTCGCTTATCCATCCGGCGAGAGAATATCATGGGAGTAGACCCTTTGAGCGCCAACAAACGCGCAGGGTCATCGTCCCCGAAGTCAACATAGAGTTTCTTCACGTCAGCGAGGGTTAGAGCGTTGGATCCGGTGCGTGGACGTCTTGTCGCCTCAGTCTCCGATATTTCAAACTCCCAAGTAGGAGGTGGGACGTCATCCGGTTCGGGCTCGTTCTGTCTGGCTGCGACCTCTCCGCCTGGGTCGCTTCGTTCCTCGACCGCTTTCTGGGGAACATGGTTTTTCCTCTGAGACCCCGACCCCGCTATTGATGGTGGGTGTGGTGAGGGTTCCATCGAGGTAGCCGGTGCCTCGGCGGGAGCGTTCTCGATCGTTGATCCACTCTGTCTTTGCTCAGCGACCTCCGGCGGCTTGCTCGCAGGCGGCTGAGGCCAAAAGAGCAGACCCAAGGTGATTACAACCAGGGTGACAAGACCAAGGCCCAAGGCTGGTCTAAGCATCGGAGAGGATGCCAAGGGACCTGATCTGCGCGACGATACTATCCTGTTGGTAATCTGCCGGGAGAGGAGGGACGCGGCCCGGAACGGATTGGTCTCCTGGTAAGTCACTTCCAGGACGCTTCCGCGCGGTCCGCCCGCCGTGGTTTTCTCGGGAAAGAGAGCGAATGAGATCCTCTGGCCGCCCTCGATCACGATCGATGAGGCCTTTCGGGGCTTGTTATCGTCGGCTTCTTCGGGAGTTACGACGAAAGTTGCCAATGATAGAGATTCGGATCCATCCTTGGACATGACTTCGATGAGCTCGTCCCCTTCTTCAATCTCAAGGGAGACGAGGCTCACTCGACGAAGATCCAAACGGGCGCGTTCGGTTCCGTCTACCATGATTGACAGCAGTCCTGCTACAGCCGTTCTGCGTCGAGCGGCCTGCTCTGCGAGACCATTCTGAATCGTGAGGATATCCTCTTCGCTCAACCGTGGAGGTCTCCGGCGATCGCCTCCCGGCCGGTCATGCCCACTATCGGAACTGGCGAGAGCGAATTGCGGGACCTCCACTCGCTGCTCAGGGGCGTCGAACCTCAGGGCTTGGGTCAATCGGCTGTAGCAGTCCGGATGCAAGAGTGAATGGATCCGCTTGATCTCGATGGCGTGCTCCCGATCGGGATCCCCGCCCTTGAACTCAAGGGCCGCAACGCCGGTGTTGCGCTTATCGATCGTGACGGGAAGGCTGCAGATCGTATTCCAAGGCGTGAACATGTTGAGGCACTCCTTCACCAGATCCACCCACCGGGTAGAATTTTCCTGAGGATGGAATCGTTCTTCTCCCCGTTGCACGCGGCTGACTCTTATCAACCCGCCGAACCGTTCTGTTAGCTCCTGCATCAACCGGCGTTTCACCTTGCGGAAGTAGTAGTCGTCCTTCACGCGATCAGGATCCTGCATGATGAAGTCATAGATCTCGGTAGTCTCCGAGGTGCTGTAATTGTGAAGTAGCCGGCTTAGCCCCAAGGTGACATAGAAGGAGTTGCGTTTGATCGCGGTTCGCACAAGGTGCTTGATGTAGCGGATAACCATGTCTTCCTCTTTGATGTCCATTCCCTGACGGGCTTGCTCCTGCTTCTTCTCATGGGCTTCCGACTCGATGTAGACGAGGCGCTGGAGCAGGTGTGCTTCATCCATCGATACCTTGTTTCGAAATCTCTCCGTCCTGGTTCGATCTGCGAGCACGCGCCCTTTCGGGAAGTAGTAAAGCCGTTTGTCCTGGGCGGCCGCCGCCAGTTCCAGCTTGTTCATCGCCTCGGTCGCCACCCGGGTCGCCAAGTCCCTGTCCGGATGGATGAAGTAAGCGAGTTCGAAGCTCCTGATGAGCGCTTCATCCCTGCCTGTAGTGATTGCCGTCGAGGTCACTTACGCTCCTGTTTATTCGAACCGCGGTGCCAATTGAATGATATCACCGAGCCACTATCCCAGCGTGTCCTTTTCGGAATTCGGATAACGACACGCTCCTCGATGTGGAATGGACGTATCCTGCCGGCATGAAGATCAAATCCAATCGCGGCAATGGAGGAGTCATGAAACTCAGGTTAGCGGCTTTGGCGATCACCCTCTTCACAATCACCGGCTTGGCTCAGGCTCAGAGCAACACCACTTACATCAACGGCTCGAACAACGGGAATTCTGTTTGGGGATCTGTCCAGCAAATTGGTAACTCAACTTATTTAAACCTCAACAGCAGCGACGGCGGGTCTGTTCGCGGCACTGCTCACCAATTTGGACCGACGACTTCCTATACCATCAATGGCAGTGGCGGTGACTCTTTGTGGGGATCGTCGTTCCAGGTCGGATCATCCACTTATTACAACCTCATCAACAATGGCCAAACTATTTGGGGATCCTCGCAAAGGCTCGGCCAGTCGACGTACTACGGGTTATATGGAAGCGATGGGAGTTCAGTTACTGGTTCCACCAACCGGATCGGGTCCACCGTCTTTGACTCATCCAGGATCTACTTGCCGGGACGGTAGTAAGGCCCGGGTATCGGCTCCGTGGCTTCGAGGGGGCCGGGGGCGACAGGCACTTGCCGGGAGTCATTATTCAAGTAGGTGGCTCGTACAGGGGATGAACGGTCAACCCGGCGGTTCTCATCCCCCAACGAGTTTCAATGGAGACGCCATGAGATACCTTTCGAATGTAGCCTTGATTCTCACCCTGTTTGTCTCCGCTGCCAGCGCATCGCCTGCCGATTATTACCGGCTTCAAGGCGTCAAGCGGGTTGATCAGGATCTCTATTCAGCGCAATCAAGCATGACCACCGTCTACATCCAGACCGAGTACTGCTATCACCACACCTTTGGCGAGGACGCCACCTTGAAATACGACCAGTACTCGTTCGACAACAAGATCATCTGGCGGGACGGTTCGACGTGTTCAGTCAAGAAGGTCTGGGTCAAGTAGCAAGGGTGAGCGGTCATGATTAACAATCATGGGCTTCGGGTCAAACTCGCCGGCTTGGGTTGTTTGACTCTCGTCATCGCAGGCTTCACCCTTGGTCCGAGCCATGGAGCGATGGCGATATCGCCTGCGGGGTACCCAAGCGGCATCTCCTTCGCAAGCGAGGTTTCCCTCGGCTCGTCGAATTCACCGTGCAAGTGTAATCTCAAACTCGATCCTAATGCATTCATCGTGCCTTACCTGGCCAACGGCGGAACCGTGGCACTCTTCAAACCCCGATACGAAGATGCCGGAAAATCGAACTGCGGACCCGGAGACTGCCAGGAGAGGGTTGCCTACAAATGGACAATCCAGGCCGTAACTGGAACCCCGCACCTGTTCAACGGAGATCGAGAGACCGCCCAGGTTCAGGGTTCTGGTCGTTTTAAGCTCTGTGTGCGAGTAAGAGTGGAATGCTGGAGTGTCAAGGTTTCAGACAGCGGCCATTCCATTCGAGTCGTCACCTCATGCGAAGACACGGGATGCACTGAGT
>JACQTD010000042.1 GCA_016210985.1 Acidobacteriota bacterium | reverse complement strand
TTAGAAACTCAGGCCGCCGCGGTACCGGCCCCACAGGGACCGGCCTATTTGCCCTCCAGGTAAGCCGTGTGAACACGGCTGAGGCTGGGAAGCCGTCTCTCCGGTGGTTAATGATTCACTTGGCTTCCACTTGCAAAATGCAGAAACTCCAGGGACCGCACGCAAGATGCGTGCGGTCCGAGGAGGTGGGATTTACCTGGGGAACATGAGAGGATGTGAGCGACGAAGGGGATCCGGGTGATCGAAACGGCTCAAGACAAGCGGCTCAAACTACTGGACGGTACCATGAAGCGTTACCGGTACCAGCCGGATGCGCTGATCGAAGTCCTTCATACCACCCAGGAACTCTTCGGTTACCTGAGAACCGATCTCCTCAGCTACATCGCACTCGGGCTGCGGCTCCCGCCCAGCCAAGTTTATGGGGTGGCGACCTTTTATCACTTCTTTTCCCTCGCGCCCAAGGGTCGTCACAGCTGCGCCGTCTGCATGGGGACGGCCTGTTATATGAAAGGGGCCGCCACGATCCTGGCCGCACTGGAGAAACTCTCCGGTATTCACTCAGGGGAGACGACCGGCGACGGGGATCTGTCACTTTCGACGGCGCGCTGCGTGGGCGCCTGCGGCCTGGCTCCGGCGGTGGTTTACGACGGAGCCGTCTCGGGCAGCCAAACGCCGGAATCGGCGGCCGGACGACTCGAAGGATGGGTGAGGAATGGATCTCGTTGAGCTGATGGAGCTGGTCGAACGCGAACGGGCCGCTCAGAAGCCCACCATGGTTCGGTGTTGCGTGGCAGCCGGCTGCCTGTCCTCCAATTCCCTCCAAGTCAAAGAAGAGCTTGTCAGGGCGGTCAAAGAGGCCGATCTCGCCGGCGATGTGGATGTGCGTGGAGTGGGCTGCATGCGCTTGTGCAGTCAGGGGCCGCTGGTTCAGGTTGATCCGGATGGGGCCCTCTACGAGCAGGTGACGACCGCGGAAGCGCCATCGATCATCGCCGCCATCCGGGGCGGAGTCGCCCTCCCGCGGCGGGGCGACCCCGAGCTTCCTTTCTTTACCCGGCAGGTTCCGATCGTGCTCGAGAACAGCGGCCGGATCGATCCCGAACGCATCGAGTCTTACCTCGCCGCCGAGGGTTATCAATCGCTTCATCAGGCGCTCCATGAGATGAAGCCAGCAGAAGTCGTCGACACGGTAACGCGAAGCGGCCTCCGCGGCCGTGGAGGCGCCGGATACCCAACCGGACTGAAATGGGGATTGGTGGCCAAGACTCCTGCCGAGCGAAGGTACGTTGTCTGCAACGCTGACGAGGGTGACCCGGGAGCGTTCATGGATCGGAGCGTCCTGGAAAGCGATCCGCACCGCGTGCTCGAGGGCATGGCAATAGCGGGTTACGCCGTCGGTGCGATGCAGGGCTATATCTATGTTCGTGGGGAGTATCCGCTGGCCATTCGCCGACTGCAAAACGCGATCCAGCAGGCCAAGAAGTTCGATTTACTCGGCAGCCAGATCTTTGAGTCGACCTTCGACTTCCGGATCGACCTGCGCATCGGCGCAGGCGCCTTCGTGTGCGGAGAGGAAACGGCACTCATGGCCTCGATCGAGGGCAGGCGAGGCACGCCCCGACCGCGGCCGCCCTATCCGGCCGATTCCGGCCTCTGGGGATTCCCTACGCTGATCAATAACGTGGAGACCTTCGCGAACATCCCCCCCATCATCCGGCGAGGCGCCGAGTGGTTCTCCTCCATCGGGACGGCCAAGAGTAAGGGTACCAAGGTGTTCGCCCTGGCCGGAAAAATCCGGAATACGGGGTTGATCGAAGTGCCGATGGGCGTCACCCTCCGTGAGGTTGTCGAAGCCATGGGCGGCGGCGCTCCCGATGGCGGCACCATCAAGGCGGTCCAGACCGGCGGTCCCTCGGGCGGGTGTATACCGGCCGAGGCACTCGATACGCGAGTCGATTACGAATCACTCGCCGAGGTGGGATCGATCATGGGCTCGGGCGGCATGATCGTCATGGATCAGGAGACCAGCATGGTCGATGTCGCGCGTTTCTTCATGGAGTTCTGCCGGGATGAATCCTGCGGGAAATGCATTCCCTGTCGTGCCGGCACGGTCCAGATGCACCGGCTGTTGACGAAGATCGGACGGCGGGAAGCGGGACCCAAAGACCTCGCGCGGCTCGAAGGCCTCTGTGCGATGGTCAAGGACACGAGCCTCTGCGGTTTGGGACAATCGGCGCCCAACCCCGTGCTCAGCACCCTGAGATATTTCAGGCATGAGTATGAGGCGTTGTTGAGGAGTGAGGAGTGAGGAAAGTTACGGGTTGAGGGTTGCGGGTTGCGGGTTGCGGGTTGCGGGTTGCGGGTTACGGGTTACGGGTTGAGGGTTGCGGGTTATGGGTTACGGGTTGAGGGTTGCGGGTTGCGCGAGGGATGGGGGGTGAAAGGTGAAGCGTGGCGCGCATGGCGTGATGCGTGAAGGCTATGGGCGAGCCACATCCTGAGACATTCATGATCATGCTTTCCTTCATTCTTCACGACCCATTATTCACGCAACCCGCAACCCGCAACCCGTAACCCGCAACCCGTAACCCGCAACCCGCAACCCGCAACCCGCAACCCATAACCCATAACCCGTAACCCATAACCCGCAACCGGTAACCCGTAACACGACGACCGACTTATGGCAGCAAAAACCTTAACGATTGACGGTCGGCTGGTCAGCGCGCAGAGCGAGCAGACGGTGCTCGATGCCGCGAGGGAGGCCGGTATCTCCATACCGACCCTGTGCCACCTTGAAGGGGTGTCCGAAGTGGGCGCGTGCCGCATGTGCCTGGTGGAGATTACCGGATGCCCGAAGCTTGAACCCGCATGTGTGACCCGGGTGGTGGAGGGCATGGACGTACGCACGGGCTCCGATCGACTCCACGAGTACCGGCGAATGATCGTGGAGTTGCTCTTTGCTGAACGAAACCACGTCTGCGCCGTATGCGTGGCCAACAACCACTGCGAACTTCAGGATCTTGCCGCGGACCTGGGAATCGATCATGTGCGTTACGATTATCTCTTCCCCTTGCTTCCGGTCGACATTTCCCACGAGCGGTTCGGCATCGACCACAATCGGTGCGTCCTCTGTACCCGGTGCGTCCGCGTCTGCGATGAGATTGAAGGCGCCCATACCTGGGATGTAGCGGGCCGGGGAGGAAACGCCCGCGTGATCACCGACCTCAATCAACCCTGGGGAACCGCGCAGAGTTGCACCTCGTGCGGCAAGTGCGTGCAGGCCTGCCCGACCGGAGCCATATTCCGGCAAGGGTCCACGGTCGGTGAAATGGAGCGCGACCGATCGCAACTGGAGTTCATCGTCACGGCGCGGAAGAAAAAACAATGGATCGTTTGAGCTTTGCGACCGTGTGGTTGGGCGGCTGCTCCGGTTGTCACATGTCCTTTCTCGACCTGGATGAATGGCTGATCGAACTCGCGGACCGGGTCGATTTCGTTTACAGCCCATTCCTCGATGTTAAGGTGTACCCTGAAAACGTCGACGTGGTCCTGGTTGAAGGCGCGATCGCGAATACCGAACACCTCGAAATGATCCGACGCGTCCGTCGGAACACCCGGCTGCTCGTCTCCTTCGGCGATTGCGCGGTGACAGGCAATGTCACGGCGCTGCGCAATGCCCTTGGCGGCGCCGAGGCCCTGCTCCGGCAGGTTTATCAGGATGGCGCCGACGTCCAGGGACAAGTCCCGTCTGAGACCGGTCTGCTACCGGTGCTGCTCGACCAGGTGCTTCCGCTGCACGCGGTAGTCAAAGTAGATTTCTATCTCCCCGGATGTCCGCCTTCTCCGGATAAAATTCGTGCAGTCATCGAACAGGTGCAGACCGGAGGACCCCCGCAACCGGCCGGCGGGGAACCGAAGTTCGGATGATGACACAGACTATCGTTATCGATCCGGTGACGCGGGTCGAAGGGCACGCGAAGATCACGATTCACCTGGACGACTCCGGACAGGTGAAGGACGCGCGTTTCCATGTCACGGAGTTTCGCGGTTTCGAGCGCTTCTGCGAAGGCCGGCCGCTCTGGGAGATGCCCGGTCTGACTTCCAGGATTTGCGGCATCTGTCCGGTCAGCCACCTGCTCGCCTCGGCAAAGGCCGGTGATGCCATCCTCGCGGTCGGGATACCTCCGGCCGCCGAGAAACTCCGCCGGTTGATGAATCTCGCGCAGATGCTGCAGTCGCATGCCCTCAGTTTTTTCCATCTCAGCGCGCCCGACCTGTTACTGGGCATGGAGAGCGATCCGGCGAAGCGCAATATCTTCGCGCTGATCGCCGCCGAGCCCGAACTGGTACGAAGCGGCATTCGGCTGAGGCAGTTCGGCCAGGAGATCATCGAGCAATTGGGCGGTAAGAAGATTCACCCGTCATGGGCGGTTCCCGGCGGGGTGCGTTCGGCGCTCTCCGGGGCCGGACGCGATTCGATCCTGGCACGGATTCCGGAGGCTCAGGCTACCGTGCTTCACGCGCTCGATCGGTTCAAACGCTTGCTCAGCCATGTGAAAGGCGAGGCGCAGGTCTTCGGCAATTTCACTTCGCTCTTCCTGGGGCTGGTCGGCGCCAACGGGAATTGGGAACACTACGGCGGACACATCCGGATCGCCGACGGCGCCGGCAACATCATCGCCGACCATCTCGATCCTTCGCAGTATCGCGAGTTCATCGGCGAAGCGGTGGAGCCCTGGTCGTATCTGAAGTTTCCCTATTACCGGCCCCTCGGCTATCCCGACGGGATGTACCGGGTGGGACCCCTGGCCAGGCTCAATATTTGCACGAGGATGGGCACGCCGCTGGCGGGCAGCGAACTCCGAGAGTTTCGGGAGCAGGGGAACGGGGCGGTCAATTCGTCCTTTTATTACCATTACGCACGACTGATCGAGATGCTGGCTTCGGTCGAGGGAATCGAACGCCTGCTGGATGACCCCGACTTGCGCTCGCGAAGCGAGTCAGAGGAAGAACCGCTGCTTCGCGCACATGCAGGCATCAACCAGCTTTCGGGTGTCGGCGTCAGTGAGGCGCCAAGAGGCACGCTGTTTCACGAATACCATGTCGATGAAAACGGCCTGGTCAAGAGCGTCAATCTCATCATCGCGACCGGGCAGAACAACCTGGCCATGAACCGGACCATTGCGCAGATCGCCCGCCATTATGTTCGCAGTCCGCGGATCACGGAGGGCATGCTAAACCGGGTCGAAGCGGGTATCCGCGCCTTCGACCCCTGCCTCAGTTGCTCGACCCATGCGGGCGGCATGATGTCATTGCACGTGATCCTGCTCGATTCCGCCGGCCGCGTTCTTGATGAACGTCGGAGGGGCTGACGATCAGGGAACGGCGTGAGCCATGAATGTACTCGTCATCGGTTATGGGAACGAACTCCGCGGCGATGATGCGGTGGGCCGGCACATCGCGGACGCGGTTTCGGAATGGGGTCTTCCGGGTGTGCGATGCTTGAGCGCACGCCAGCTGCTTCCGGAATTCACCGGAATAATCGCGTCCGCGGAGCTGGTCATTTTCGTGGATGCACGATTCTCTCCGGACGGCGAACCGGTCCTGCTCGAACCCGTCGAACTTGCAACATCCGTGCACGCTCTCGGCCACACCGGAGACCCGGCCTCGCTGCTGTCCCTCACTCAAGCGATTCACGGCCATCATCCTCCCGCCTGGTTGATCTCGGTCCGGGCGCATGACGCGGGCATGGGCAACCCGCTCTCCCCCAAAACTTCCATGGCGGCCGAGGAAGCGCTGGCGCGGATCGCCGGATTGATAGGCATGACTCGGAAGGCCGGGGTCAGCGGGCTCTAGAGAGGATTGCAGATTATAGGGACATTCAGGTAAGAGACCGTACTTGTGGGAGGGCTCTCCAGTGCCCGAGGGGTGCCGTGATGACCGCACGGCGTCGCCCTCAGGAGATCCGAAGGATGCGCACCCTGCAGGGCTCCCACAACAACGGTTCTTTGAAGGCTGTCACTATATTCCGCAGTCCTCAATAAGCCGGAGGCCGGCGGCAGGCAGTCCGAAGTCGGCAGTAGGCGGGTGCAGAAAGTTCTTCGTCCCCTCTGGCGTCGCTGCTTGATCCCAAATCCATGTGCCGACCTTCATTCCGACCCTCGTTGACACTCCAACAGTCCAGTCATAGAATAATCCACGCATTTCATCGTATTCCATTGATAAGAATCAGGACACACGATTAGAATCCCCGCCTTTGTCGTGGGGTCGCGGGTGACGCCACGACGGTAGGCAGGGCAAAGGGTTGAACTGGGAGTTTCGCGCTCGGGTACTGCGTGGTCCAAGAACCGACTCACCGAAGTCATGAGGCAGTCACGCATGTCTCGAAGGAGGAGGAAATGATAAAGGGCCCAAGATCAATCGTGGTTCGTGCACTGGTTTTCGTTCTCGCGTTCACCGGGTTGACGAGCTGGTCAGTCATGACCGTTCCCGGCTTCACCCACCTGCGCCTTGCAGGCCGGCGCCCGTCCTCGGGCAAGGTCGTGAAGGCGGCGCAGGAGGCGGTGGAGAAGGCCTTCGCCAGAAGAAAGACCCACTCGACGAAGGAGGTCGCGCTGGCAACCGACGCGGCGTTGGAGAGACTGGAAGCCGCGACGGCAAGTCGTGTCAGGGAGATCACATCCCGGTTGAGGCAACTGGATGATCCCATCCGCCCCGCTGGCCGGAGTCCGACGGTCGACGATTTGAACCGTACCCGCCGAACGGTGCCAAGAGAGGTACAGGCGGAGACGGATCTGCTCATGGCCGAGCTGGAGAGGTTAAAGCCAGCAAGACTCTATCCGCAGCTCATCTTCCCGGCGGAGCTGGAACCGAACGACACGCCCGATCGGGCCGTGCCCTTAAACCTCACTTCCTCGGGCTATGTCACCCTTTCGGGCTCGATCCTGGCGGGAGACCAGGATTACTTCAAATTCAACGCTCCCGCGGGTTCCAGGGTCTGGGCCTTCGTCGATACCGGCGGGCCGCAGCGTGCGGGGGCCACCTCGCGTGATTCCCAGGTAACGATCCTCGGGCCCGACGGTGGGAAGGTGCTGGCGGTGGACGACGACAGTGGCTTCGGCGGCGCCTCGCGCGAGACGGGCAGAACGGTCCTGGCTTCGGCGATCGCCGGCTTAAGCCTCAGCGAAGGAGGAACCTACTTTATCAGGATTAACGCTGAAAGCCCGGCAGCGGTCATCGATCCTTACCGGCTGTTCGTAGCCGTCTCGACCTCGTCCAGCGTGGAGATCGAGCCAAATGACAAGGCGGAGGCTGCGGAGCTGGTTGCAACCGCCACTGACAGCGTCGGCGTCCGTTCCGCGAAGATCAGCGCAGCGGGTGACGTGGATTATTACTCGGTGGCGAGCCCGGCTGGATGGACCATCTACGCGAGCCTCCATGCCAATCCGGATGGTGATGGAACCGTCCCTGACCTGATCGTTGACCTGCTGGCGCCCGACGGAAACACCATGCTGTTCTCAACTGATGCAGGCCGTAGAGGCGATGTCCGTGGTCCGGCAACAGCCATGTTCGGTTTCGATGTTTCGGCGGCGGGAAATTACTTAGTGCGCGTTCGGAATCCTTCCGGTACAACAGGGAGCTATGACCTGCTGGCTGTCACCGCGGATTTCCTCGCTGCGTGCCCCCCGGCGTCGATTACTTCGACGTTCGGGAGTCCCACAGCCGGCCCAGGGTACTTCGTGGGGACAGGCACCCAGACAGACCGGCTCTTTCGCAACCTTCCCGCTAGTACGTGTGCCGCGCCCAAGGCGTGCCCAGCTACCGTTGGCGATAGTCTAACCCGGGCATTCGATGCCTATACGTTCACAAACACCAGTTGTGCTACCGCTTGTGTGACCGTGTCGCTCACGCAGAACAGTGGCATCGACTTCGCCCTGTTCACCGCGGCGTATCTGGGAAGCTACAACCCGGTCAGCCTCTGCACGAATTACCTGGGCGATCCCGCCGGTACCGGGACCATAGGCTTAACTGAAATCTACTCGTTTGACGTGCCGTCCCTGTCCGACTTCGTCATCATTGTCCATGAGGTTGATCCAGGTGACGGCACAGGGGCGAACTATACGCTGGCCGTTAGCGGGCCGTTCTGCTGTGAAATCACCTGCCCGGCGAACATCACTCAGGCCAATGCTCCGAACCAGTGTGACGCGGTCGTGGCCTTTCCCGCGCCGACGACCAACGGGAGTTGCGGCACGGTGACCTGTACGCCGGCTTCCGGCTCTACCTTCCCGGTGGGAACAACGACGGTCACCTGCACGACCTGCCCGGGTGGTCGAACCTGCTCCTTCACGGTACAGGTACAGCAACGCCTCGTGCTGGAGGACGACGCCAACGGCAACTGCATTGTAGTGACGAGGGACTCCTGCGCCAGCGGCGAGGCAAACTACTGCTGGAAGCGGGCCAACAACACTACGGTCTCCGGAGCCTGCACGATGTCAGTGGAGGGGACGAACGTATACATACTGACGGCGGCCGGTGATCCGAACCCGTGGCAGGGTGGCGCCAACCTGATGAGGCGGACAGGTTGGGCCCGTTCGATCGCGCAGCGGGGATCGCCGACGACGCTGGTGTTGAAGGACAGTAACATCGACGATTCCGCGTGTATTTGCCCTTAAGTGTAGTGGACGGTGGGCGGCGCGCCGCCCCCAGGAGTTTCAACATATAGCCCGGCGGCTCAGGGCGAGAACAGGATGTCCCATATTCGACTGTCGAGTTATCTTCTCGGACTGGCCTCCGCCGCCTGCGGAGATCTCAAGCCGTCTTCAGACGGCTTACCCGGAGGGCAAATAGGCCGGTCGCTTTGCGGCCGGTTGGGTTACGGGGAAGGCCCACGGAGCCCGTTTCAACGGGCTTCTCCCGG
>JACQTD010000041.1 GCA_016210985.1 Acidobacteriota bacterium | reverse complement strand
GCGTACGGGCGTGCGCACGACCGCTTCCTGTACGGCGACAAAAACGACTAAATGGAAAGGCTGTTCGTCGATACCAGCGCCTGGTTCGCCTACGCCAACCGCAAGGATCCGGATCACGCTGCCGTGCGGACGATCGTCAGTGAATTCGAAGGGCGGCTCGCCACCTCCAACTTTATCTTTGATGAAACGATTTCCCTGTGTCGGTATCGCCTGGGGTTTGACGTCGCACGAGGCGTTGGATCGGTCCTGCAGGATCCCGGTTCCATTGACCTGGTACGGGTTACCCCTGAGGACGAACAGGCTGCATGGACGTTTTTCTGCAAGCGTCCCGATCAACGCTACAGTTTTACTGACTGCACTTCGTTTGAACTCATGCGTCGGTTGCGGATCACGACCGCGGTGGCGCTCGATGACGATTTTCGCACTGAAGGGTTCCAGGTTGTGCCGTGAGTTCCTTCGCGCTGTTTGGATCGGTGTATTTCGAGGGATTATGTGTCTTGCATTCGACGCGGACCCAAGCATTGAATTAGGAGGGGTTCCAACGTGTCTCGCAGGGTGGCTTCGCCCCCCAAGGCGCGTTCGACGCTCCGATCCGACGCACGCACGCCGTGCGCCAGGGCGTTGCGCAGACCACTCAAGAAGCCGAAGCCTTCCCGGTCAGAATTCAGCAGCTCCACCTTGGTGGCTTCGCGCCTTTCGCGATCGCTGGAGTCTCCACGGTGGCGGATGATCTCCGCGGAAATCGCTGCCTCCAGCGCAAATATGGCCGCTCGCACAAAATCTCGTTGCTCAAAGTAGCGATAGGCGAGCTCCTTCTCCCACGCGGCCCGGTCAGGCTGGCGATACCAGGAGACTCTTTGCTCCAATTCATGAAAGAACAGTTCGGCCGCCGGATCATCCGCGGGAGTATGGTCTACCCGGCTGGTCCACCCGATAAGGGCCTCCCTTGCCTTGACGGCGTTGCTCGTGCGTTCACAGAAAGCGGCCCGGGCCAGGAGTTCCCCCGCCGGACCAAGCAACGGCGAGAAGACGCCATAGTCTCCATCTTTGTCGTAGGTGTGCAGGGCTTCGATCCAATCAGCGATACGCAGCAGACCGACCAGGTTGTGGACCGGGGCCTCGTTGGTATCCGGATCGAAGGCGCCGTACCAGATGCCCCCGATGGCGGCCTGGCGCGCCGCCCGCAGATGAAGTGCCGCCAGGAGGGCGATCATGGGCAGGTGGCGAAATCCATGACTGACGTCGATATGAACCGTATCACCGCCCGTCACGTGCGCGGCCATGATGCCCAACAGCTCGACCTGCTCGCGTTCGTTTCGACAGTAAGGGATCAGGAGTAGCCGCACCTCGCAACCAAGCTGCTTGGCGAGGGGCAGTTCCAGCGGTGCGAGAAGCTCCTCCGTTACAGCCTTCCTGTCGACCGCTTCCATCAGTTGAATTCGAGCGTCCTCCGCTTGCTGGCCGAAAACGAGGTCGCGCTCGAAGAGATGGTCCCACATACTGCCAGCCGTGCCCATGATGACGAGTCGCTCGGCTGCAATCCGTTTCTGCAATGGCCAGCCGAAAAACGCTACGGGCTCGGTCCGGCTGCCGTCGTCAAATTCGTAGCAGGTCTTGCGATACCCGTTCTCAGTCTTGTTCCCGGTCTTCGGGACACGTCCGAGAAAAGTGAGCAGTGTGGTTGTCATAACATGGCGGGCCTCAGGATGCCGTTGTCTTTACCCAGTGTTCCACGAGCCGCGCTCCAAAGCGCGTCATGTCCTCGGCCGTAAGCTCAAGTCCCCGGGCCTCCGGCGGCACTTCAAGCACCAGATGAAGATACCGTGCCCGGCGCTCGCAAACCCCGGCGGCCATGTGGACGGGTAACGTGCCGATCACCACGTCGCCGGCCTGCACCTCGGCCATGTCAAGATGCTCGACCTTCCTGTCAATGGCGATGCCTTGCGACTCAACCCATTTGGCGGTGCCTGGATGACGCGAAACCAGGAAAGTGCGTGGCATCGTCCAAGGCTCAGGCTTCATCCAGGGGATTCCGGAATCGTAACTTGCTGAAGCGGGCAAAGTCCCGGTCGGTAGTGTAGAGGGTGGCGCCATGTTCTACCGTCAGCGCCGCGAGATGGGCATCCGTAATCAATGCCCCGGAAACCTTTCCCTCAGACATCGTCTCCCGCAGAAGTTGCCAATGTCTTTCGCTGGGATTGAGTACCAGAACTTGTGAACGCCTGAGCCAGTTGTCGACAATATCGTCCGCTTCCCGCATTGACAGTGGATTCGGGAAAATCCGCCGGTTGGTGCTCAGGCGCAGAAAGGCCAGAATTACCACCCACGAGAGCGCCATCGGCTCTTGCCCGGATAAGGTTTCCTCCAGCCAGGCGCGGGCCCTCCGATGTTGCTCGGCCGACGCATTGTACGCGTACAAGAGGAGATTGACGTCAACAACGATCACTTGTGAAAAGGACCCTCCGCCTCCTCGAGCAATCTGCCCGTACAGTCATAGTCGAGGCCGGGCAGGATCCCAAGCGGCCTCGCCTCCACCTTGAACCGCCCGGCGCTCTTCATCGCACGGGGCATTTGTAATCCGATGCGGAGAAACTCATTCACGGTATCCTTGAAGCTCTTCCCGGAGCGCCGCATTTCCACGCTCAGCTTCGCTGCCACGTCGTCGTCCAGTGTCAATGTGGTACGCATGACATGATGCTAACCGAGAAACATCATGATGTCTAGCTGAGCAATGAGACCCTTCGAGCAGGACTCTATCTGGGTTTCGGCCGTGTGCCCTTCGTAATCGTGCATGACCGGTGTCAGATTCCGGCGCCGACCAAACCGTTGTCGACGTATGACTTCCAGCCGATGGAGGTGTATCTTCACTCGGTTCATTCGCGCGATTCACTTGGAGCACCGGCGTGACGGGGACTTTGACCACGACCCGGGTGTCTGCTCTCACCGCCTCCAGAGCGATCTTGAAGGGTTGGTAGTCCGTCGTCGGTTGCGAGGACTGGCAACGCGTATCGCGCACGGGGGTGTTCGTTGGCAACGAACCACTTGAATGGCTCACCATCAGGGCTTGGGCGGCCCGGCTGACCGTCCGCCGTGGCCCTAGGGTAGAGTGGATCGGGAGGTCGTCCCCGTGCCCCCGGCAGCTGGTCAGGAAGGCCCTGATGAACGGGAGATCGAGTAGCCAGAGGAGCGCGCCAAGTTCGACCGCCGAGAGGTTCTGCACGTGGAAATCGAAGCTGAACTCGGCTCCCGGCTTGACCCAGGCGAGGATAGAGCGGTTCTGATCATCACGCTCCTCTCCGTTATTGCGGGGTCGTCGATATTCCTGGTAGTGAGCGGGATTGCCTTGCGCCTGCTGCGTCCGGTCCTCGGTCGGATTGCTCCAGTGCCCGTTCGGCAGACTCGCCTGATGCGGATACACCTTCCGCCCGCGAAGTCCCTTGCCGAGCGCGTAGCCCGCGGCCTGTTTTGAAAGACCGTCCTTCTGTGCCTCGCCATTCGGCGACTGGGCCACGTAGAAGCGACCCTGCTGGGGCTTCGGTGCCGAGAGGATGGCAAGGGGAACTCCGGGTGGCGCGAAGCGCTCTACTGCTTCGGCGGAGTCCGACGTGCAGCGCACCGGACCGATGCGCAGGAGCCCTCGAGCAGCCACGTGCTCACCCCTCGTCCGGGCTCCCGTGTCCGTGTCCACCTTGACCCAGCCAAAGACACGGTCGGCGGCCGAGAGCCGGTCTATGGCCGCAGCGGGCCGGAGCGAGTCGTCAAGAAGATCCCACGGCGAGGTCTCAAAGAGCTCCCGGGCGATCATGACTGGGAAGAACGCCTTGACGTTCAACTGGTCCGTGCTGAGGCGGACGTAGCAAAGCGTGCCGTCGGTCAGGTTGCGATCCGCCTCGGTGTAGATATGGCGCGACCAGGCGGTCTGGCCCGGTTTGGGGCCCAAGTACTCATCCGGCTGCTGGTTCCGGCTGCGGCGCCTTCGCAGGTCCTCTTCGTGGATGGACTGGCAGTTCTGGATCAGCTCTCGCCACATGCGGCGGTGGTCGTCGGTCACGGGATACGGTCCCTTTTCCTGGATGCCCTCGCTGAAGAAGACTCGCTCGTCATGCTTGCGGTCGATGTTGGCGTTGGTAATGCACACCCAGCCGTGCACTGGTTTCATCGGCTGGTTCAGCGGCTCGTGCCACGGGCGGCCATGTGGACGGGTAACGTGCCGATCGCCAAGTCTGCGGCACTGCCCCGGGCGCCCCCCTTCCTGGAATCCTGATTCTCGTAGCCGGTGATGATCGAGGCCACCCGTACTGTGGCGAGGTCACCGGTGAAACGCTCGATGGCATCCAGGAGTTTGCCACCAACCTCGCGCAGCCAGAAGATCCCCGTGAACTTCATTCGTAGGAGCTTTCCCCGAATCAGGTTCCTGTCTCTGGCGGTTTTGATTCCATCAGCCGCCCTACCAAGGCCTTCGGCCGGTCCTTGAACTTCGGTTTCTCCTACTTGACTTTGACGCCGTCCGGGTTGGCCCTCCTTCCTCGCCAAAAGCGTTCACCCTTCCCAGATCGGCTTGGTTGGTAGTTGTGGCGGCATGACACGCAGCCCTCGCTGTGCTGCGGCGCTACTCAACATCGGGAGGAACGCTTTCTCAAGCCATCCACTGAATCGGTTCCATGCATCGAATCCGATAGGAGTATATCCATGGGCGAGGATGGACGCATTGCGGGCCGATAGATGGTCTCGCATTTGATTCCTCTCGGACGCGGCAAAGCGCTGAGGTGCATCCGAGAGATGACTGGCGACCAGTTCCCATGCCTTGAAGAGCCCGGCCTGACGTCTTCCCTTGGGGTTCGGCTGGATCATGAGACTTTCCGCAGTGTCTACGGGGAGGTCGGCTGTATCGATTCCGGCATACTCACGTAGCAGCCACTGGGCAGTCCACTCCAGCAAGCGATATCCCCGGGCCACTGCGTCGTCGTACCGTCCCTGATCGGCTCGGCGCAACGCGTTCATCCACAGGTCCATCAACCTGGCGGGCTCCTTGCGCGGGTCGCCGTCTGAGGAGGCGAGGATTTCCAGAAAGGAAAGGTGATGTCCGGCGCGGGCACCGATCCGGGGACGATATACCCGCAGGGTCGACAATGCCGCGGCATGGTCAAAGCGATCCCAAGCGTCGAAGGCGGTGCTCAGGTCGCATGCGATCTGGAGCTCCGCGAAAAGGCTCACATGCAGTGGCGCCCTCACACGAGCAAGTCCCTGCGCCGCCTCGGCATATCCGTACCGCGCCCAAGCGTTCAGAAACGGCGCCATGACCCTCCGCAGGCGCACCGTCTCCACTATCGCCGAGGTGCTGTGCTGGGTTCCATCCTGTACCTGAACCAAATTCCCCCGTGCCCCAGTGACCAGACGCAACTCAACATCTTCGATCTCCAGTGCGGCTATCACCAAACCCGCGGTCATGGTCTTGGTTCCGCCGGTGTAGTCGGCCGAGAGCCGAGCCTCAGGAAAACGGCGGCGCAAATCCAACATGGCACGGGCAGCCTCGGATACAACTCCGTCCAAGTCGTCGGACGGCACGATCCGCACCTCGTACTGTTGCGGAGAGAGACCGCACTGGATCGCCATGTTCGGCAAATTCGGTCCTAGGTCGGTTAAGCGTGCCTTGATCACGCTGCCCTTGCCCTCGACCTGTACTCGCGATCCGGGTTGGCCGGTGACCGGATCCTTATCCGTGCAAAGGAAACAGACGAATGCGGGAGAGGTCTCATGGATGGCCGTCAAGATGGGCTGATGGGAGCCACCCACGGTGCAAATGAGGACGATTTCGTTCATCACATTTAGTTCATGTCGTGAAATCAGCTTTGGATTGCCGTAGTATCGCCAGCTCTTGCTGACGAACGTCTTTCGATCTCTTGCTCCAAGGAAGATACTTCGCCGTTTGTTCGCGGATACCATGCCATCGGTACAGCGTCTCAATGTAATCGCCAACGCCCACAAAGGTGATTAAGGTGCGCTCCATCCGTGGATCTCCGCTGAATTGTGCGTACCCAGCTCCATCGTGGCGACCGGGCCTCACCTGCTGCCCGGGATCAGTCTTGTGTCTACTCCGGTTTCAATTCCAGCAGTCGTTGGGTCAGTTTCTTGGGTCGATCTTTGAACTTAGGTTTCTGTCTCCTGCCTTCAACAGCGTCCGGGTTTGCCATGATCCCAGGCCAACGGTTCTCCATTTCTTCAGTGAACTTGGCATAACCTTCGGGCGAGAGCGTTTCGCGTTCGGCCAGGTAAGGTACGACATCGTCGAGGAAGATCCCATTGTTGGTCCAGGTTTTCCCGAGCTGTTTCTGGACCACCCATGCGGCATCCTCGGGCAAGCCGGCCACTGCCGCATGCATCGCCTGCTCACGCACTTTTTCTTCCTCGAGTTTCTGCTGGCGCGCAAGACGCTCATTCATGGCCTTCAAGTCAGGTCGCATCGCCCCGTATCCCACAGCAGTCTTGGCACCGAAACCTAACCAATCGAAGGCATGTTCGAAAGCCGTGCGAATCATATTCCGCCACCGCGTACGAAGTTCTTCCGGCAACTGATGCTCCCGTGGGCAGTCCACGACGAAGTTGAACTTAGATTTCGTTGGCACGACGAGAAAAAAGATGGGCAGCGGCTGGCCGGCGTCGTGCGGCGTAGACTTGCCTTGGTAGTACTCGCTGTAATGCGGGTTCATGATATCCACGTCCATACCCGTGCCGTCGATTTCCGGGATCACGTCAAAGAAGCGCAGCGCCCCACGCGAAGCATCCTCGGGTTTCTGGATCTCTTCGGGAGCTGGGCCAAAGAGAACCGTAACAGCGTCCTTGGTCCACCCGCGCCTATCGTCATCGGGCCCATCGGCGAGTTCTCGTGCCGCATCGCGCAACACTCCCTTGACCCCAGAACCGGCGAGATAAGGCAGACCGTAAGGATGCAGGAAGGCGAAGCCGTTTTCGTTGGGATGTTCCCAACCTAGCCCAGTAGCGAAGGGTGAAGTACTGAACGCAGGGATTACCTCCGCGCCGATGGCCTCGCCGATTGCACGTTGACGTTCGGAAAGCTCGCCCATCACACGACTTGCGTGTTCTGGAATAACGCCTACCTTCTTGAGTTCCTTTTGCTTACCTTCCTTGATAGCGCTCCAGTCGTTCTTCCAAAAAGGAAGATAAAGCAGGTAACGATGACCAGGCGGCGCTTCTTGGAAATCGGCACCCACATACCAAGGAACCGCGCTACGCGGCGACGCGTCACCGTGCCCCCCGCCAGACGGACGGCCGCCGCCCCCCAGATCACCTACGTTGGCACCGGGGCGCTGAGCTCGCGACGGACCACGATTGAACTCAGACATCGCGGCCCCCTCCCTCACCATGTGCTGCAGGTGCGAACTGACGGATCCAACGCAACAGGGAGAGTGTCTCCCCAGTCGCCTGCTGGTAGAAACGAGCATGTTCCGCAGCATCGCCGCTCGCGTTGCCCATAAGCGCGCTCATGACAATAGGGAACTCGGCGCTGGAAATGCGGCCCTTAAACTGCTCGTACATCCATTCGCACAAATGCGAGAGTAAAGCCGCGTGATGGGCTTTGCCCTTATCTCTTAGATACGCCAGTATGGGCATGAGACCACTTTGCATGATGAGTGCGGGTGCTCCTTTCGCGAGCTTTGTATAATCGCTGCTCTGGCCCTGCACTTTGCCCCAGGCAAATCGGGCCCGCTTTTGGTCGAGGCTTTCTTTCATATGCACCTCCTCAATCCGCCACGCGCAGCATGACGAGACCACGCCCCGTGGTGGCATCTCCGCCAAACTGCCAAACCTTGCCGGCATCGAGCGCCTCGGAAACTGCCTTGATGACCGTTCCCGCGTCCATCGTCGTCTTGCCATCGCGCACGCGGCTTGCCATCATCAGCGACACGAGCAGCGTCTCGGGCGGCAAGTTCTCGGTATAAAACAGGCCGGTACCCTTCGCCGTCCCGGTGTTGTCGTCGATGCACACGTGCGGCTCGACGAGCGTGCTGCTCTTCACGAAATGAGTGAAGTCGGTGTCCGACAGAATCACGAGGTCGGCCTTGAGCTTGTCCGAGAAAAACCCCTCCGGCATCCCTCGTGCCGCAAGCGTTTTGGCAATGGCCGGCACCGAGTCCTGCCTGTTCGCATTGAACGCGAGCGATTCCAGGATGAGGTGATTCCCCTGCTTGAGGTCATCGTTGGCGATCAACGCCTCCTGCTCCTCCACTGCCGGCACCTGCCAATCGGCATCGATCAGGCGCTTGAGGCGCGCGAGCGCCGCCGGGCAGGTAGCGTACACATAGGCACGCCTTAGCGAGCGCACGGGGAAGCACACGATTTGCGCATCGGTAAAAGACACTGCGCCCGCATACAGCTCTCTGCCCGATTTCGGCTCGGGTCCGAAAATCGCTGGAAGTAGGCCATTGTTCCATTTGCTATCTACGGCCAGCGCATGGCGAATGGCCCCTTTAATGCCGGACCCCGCCATCGAGGGCCAATCGGTATGCACCTCTCGCTGGATGGGATTGTCTATGAGCCCAATGGCCGTGCCGGCGCCCATGTGCAAAGGGCTTATGGCATAGATAAACATCGCTTTGTGAGTAGTGAACACGGTGTCGCTCCTTACTGATTTGCCCAGTTGGCAATCATGACGTTATTGAAACCTTCGGCGAGCCTCGCCCGGTCAGGATAATCAGAGAGGCACCCAAATCCTTCACCGGCAAGCTTGCGAAGCGCAATGGTCAGCACTGCGTCATCGCTCCCCTGCGCGTCGAACCAGTACACGCTGCCGCCAGGGGCTGCCCGCAGTGCAGCCTTGGGTGCCTCCAAGGCGAGGTCCCACCCCGAGACCACCTGCGCGCGCGGCACTGCCGCGCAGACAAGTCGAGCCGAGAGGCCATCCGGCCCGCTCCAGGTCGTTCCGTCGGCTTGAGTACCGGGCGGTAGCCACCCCCGCTCGAACAGCCCAGGCGTCACGAGGACCAGGCGGAATCGGCGCTCCCGCGCGATGCGATCCCAATCCGGTTCCGGCCACGCTACCTTGCAGACTTCAATGCGCGCCCCTCGTCCGTCCCCACCCAACCTGAGCAGACCGCCTTTCGGAACCAGCCCGTCGGCGCCTTCAATACATGCGAGAAATCCCGTGCTCTCGTCTGTCGCAATGGCCTCAACGGTGAAGAGAGCACGCTCGGCGGCTGCACGCCTTTGAGGATCGAGTGCGATGCCGATACGCACATCGGTCTTCCACAGATCGCCCGTCCGTACAGCATGCTCTTTCCTACTCAAAGTTTCCCCGCGCAGATAGGCCGCGAATCCTTTGCTCGCGAGCCACAATCCGCCCTCCGGCTTGGCCCCTGGTTCCTGCCGCAACATGGCAACCCGCGCTGTCAGGCAGCTTGCGCGCAAGCCCTTGGGGAGCGGCTGCGGGTGGAGATAACGCATGGCGTCGCTATCCTCGTTAGCCACCACATCGGCAGGCAAGGCGATAAGCGGCTCGATCACGCCATTGATTCTGCGTCCGATTGAAAACCAGCCAATGCGGAAGAATCCTGGCACCTGGGGCGTGCCCAACACATCACGCAAAGCGGCATTGCCGATCACCTCGCCGCGTGCGAAGGCGGAAAAATCGACGCCAGAATCCGCAAGCATGCGCGAGCGGATCGCGCCAGCCGCTGCCGAGGGCCAAGGCGGCATCTGCGCCTTGCCGAAGCTGCCCGCATCGCCAAACAGCTTGTTGCCGCGGGGGAACAGCACATCGAGTGGCTCGAGGAAACGTTGCTCAGCCATGGACGGTCTCTCTCTCCAGATTTTCTTTCACTCGCTCTTCGCTGCCGCGCGATTCGCGGGCAAGAAACTCAGTGGTGAAGAGCATGGCTTGAACTACGGCGTAGGCCTCGCGAGGCATTGCGGCGGGCTCCCCTATACCAGTTGTACGCCGTTGCGCTTCGCGCACGGCGACCTCTGCGATCCGAACCGGGTCATCGCCGCCTTTCCAGCCCTTGCGCCCGAACTGGTATTCTAGGTTGCGGGCGATCAGATCCTTGAGAGCACCGGGCTCAGCCAACCAGGGGAAACGCCGCACCCATTCGTCGGCGTGGTAGGCGACACGGCGCGACATGTCCTTCGCAATATTGCCGCGTAAGGACTCTAGCGCGTGCATGGTGGAAGCCGCATCCCCTCTGTCGCTCAGCCACCAGGGTAGGGTGAGATCGAGCCGGCCACCCGAGCGCTTGATGATGCGGATCGAGAAGGCATTGCGTCCACCGTTACCCTTCGCACTTCTCTCAGCCTCGCGCAGGCTCCCCAGCACTGCCCCGAGTGGTGCCATGTGGTGAGCGATAACTGCGCCGACCGACGCGGTGGCTGATTCCCCCATTACCCGATAGAGTCGACCGCGCCACTGAACGAATCCCCGCTTGAGGTCCAGGTCGTGATGGAACAATGCATCACCAGCCTGCCCAGGCATGCCGCCCGAATACGCCAGCCGCAGCAGCCATAAAACCCTCAATAGGTCGCGCACGCAGACCATGGCCATCACGTCATCACCGCCCGAATAGAGCAGCTTCCCGAGACAGAGGTCCTCTACAACGTGCCGGACGAGGTCGAGCGTGAAGCCGTTGAGTGCCGAGGAGATCGCCATGTGGCTTGCCGGTGACGTCGGGCGATCGAGATCGAGATATCTTTTGAGGTTGTCGTCCCTGTATCTTTCAAGCCCGGCGCGGACGCTGGAATGGAAACACGCGTGGAACTTCAACGTACGCTGACCAGACAGCCATGCGCCCAGCTTGTCACCGTCCATGAGTAGGAGGGCGTAGTAGCGTTCAGAGGGCACACCGATAGCGTCCTCGATTGTCCTACCGATGGCCTCGATCTGACCTTCCTCCTGTTCGTCTCCTGTGCGCTCACGAATGTCCTCTATCAGGGTCGGAAGTCGTGACGCAGTCTCCCACCATTGCTTGTTCACCCGATACTCTCTCTGCATCAGCCGGCGCGGCAGTGCTACTCGTTCGAGACCTGCAGTCTGTGCTGCAAGCGCCTGGAATGCCTGCTCGTTTGCAGGCCCGTCTCGCATCAGCTTCTCCAGCGAAGGAGCTAGTGCCATGACATGGGTTGATACCACATAGCGGTTTACATCCGAGGTGATGCCCTGTTCTTTCAGCCATTCCACATACCGTGTCGGCCACAGGCGCTTGAGGAGGCCGACGGCAGATAGATGCTCGCCCTTCTTGACCCATGAGGCTTTCCTCTCCGACCCCCGTGCCCAGAGCGTACTCGTGCGCTGCCCAGGCCGGAGATCGAGTTCGTTCTCATCCAGAGTCAGCCATTCGCATTCCCCAGTGAGTGAGTCTCGGTAGCCGGTCTGGGGCAATTGCTCGAAACCGCGAACTGATTTCGCCGCCGCAAGCAAGCGCTCTGCTGCGTCGTACACGGCCGGGTAGAGTGCGCCACCATTAGGTTCCCAGAACCGCCAGCCCTGATCCGGTTCTATGGGTGCCTTGAGGATGTCCCAGGCGGGCGAGCCAAAGAAGCCGGGACGTTTGCTGCCCTTGGGGTAGAACTCCGCGAGCGTTGGCTCCAACTCGCCTTGGGGGTACCAGGGTACGAGCGACCAATATACCTCGGGAAACTCACGCAACTGCTGCTCAAGCTGAGTGCAGCAGTGCTGATCGCCGGGCGTTTCGCCAATTACACTCAACACTTGGTCAAGCATGGCGCGTGCTTCACACCGCACCCACTCGCGGACATTTGTCACGATTCGGATCGCTAATTGTTCCCCTTCGTTCTCGGGCACTATCGCCACGAACTTGTTGGGCAGCGCTGCGCCGAACAGCGGGTTGTAGTCCGTGTTCGTGTCGTTCCACTCGCAGTTCTTGAATAGATCACGATTTAAGCCCTGCTGGATCAGCCAGAGATCGACCATCGGCACACCCCGCAGTTGCGGGAAGAGAATGGCGTCAGGTCCAAACGCTTCGGCGATAATCTTCATGGCCTGCCAAGCCAACGTCGAAAGAAAATGCGAGCCCGCCCACAGGTCGGACGTCGAACGCCCGGCCGCAATGAAATCTTGCACCGGCCCAAGCCAGACCGTGAGCAATGCCGGACGACCGCCATCTGTTAGGGTGCCTGCAAGCGCCGAAGTAAGATCGAGGTGTTGCCAGATCGTGTGGTCTGGCGTACGGGTATCGGCGGGCAACAGGCTCCAGAGATGACCGATACCCTCAAGCTCAGATCCCAGTTCAGGCCCGAAGCGCCAAAACGCGAATGAAGTCAAGCAATGATCGGGCTCACCGGTAGCGCTCGTCTGGATCAGTTGCTTGAACAGGTCTTCGCTCGAAGTCCTGATGTGCGAGGCCAATACATCTTGGCCCACGTCATAAACCTTGTATCGCTGACCTGATAGTGGATGTATAAGTTCCCCCTGTTCCGCAAAGCGTACCTGTGCCCAGGAGACAAAACGCTCGTTGGCGTCCTTTGGAAACTGGGCGCGGTCGGCCGCTGCAGCCCAGTGGTCTGCCTGTTCGATGACGCGATGCAGGTCAGGTAGCAATCTGAGTTTCTCGACCTTCGAGCCGTCACGACGCGTAACCCAATGGGTGTTGAAACCTAGCGCCTTACCAATGCCCACAATACTGCCCCCCTCGTGCCCGGCTGGATCCCGCATAAGCACCAGAGCTTTTTCAGCGGGATCATGGATGCGGGCGGCGAGTTTAGTTTGCCAACGTGTGTTGTGGTTCATTTTTCTCCCTGCTTAGAGACGGACAAGTCTATTGGTAGGCGCATCCAGCACGGAGTGAACACGTTGCCACACTTGGGACTGCGACATCGAATTAGGCGCGATGGGACCGAGCCTCTCAGAAAGCTCGCGCGGTAGCGCGCAGGGTAGGTGGACAATAAGTCCAATAGACTGGTCATCCGCTATTGCCACCTTGAAGCGAAGCTGATTTGCGAGCCGTCGCTTCTGGCCCCAGACCGTCACAGTGTGGTTGGTCACGGGGTAGGACAACAGGTGTCGGTCCTGAAATGGCCCATGCCCGGCATTGAGCGGAAGTGCGGTGCGGAGAGCGATTTTGATCCGCGCTAACTCCTTGATGACATCCTTCCACGCTGACGGAGACGCCGTCTTCCATATGAGGGGCCCGTTGTTGTCCGCACCGACGGCATGTGGCCAATCTAGCTGAAGACATTGTGCAATCGGCCTCGCGTAGCCATCCAGCGCGTCGCGCGAGAGCGGTGCGAGACCTTCGCCATCGATAGTGAGTGAACCCCATCCATTGCGGGACCGTGAGCCGAGTGTGCCGAACCACGCGATGAACTGCATGGTCCGCTTCAACTCATCCTCGCTATCCTCAGGACATGAAAGCCGAAGCCTTGCAGAAGCTCTCAACGCCTCGATGGCGGTGCGTTTCGCGTCGGTCCCCTTGATTGTGCCCAGCACAGTACCCTTGCCCCCTTCAGGTCCAAGGGGTCCATATCCCAGGTATAGGTCCGCCCCGATGGGCTTTCCGGCTTGTCCGACTTCAGGGTGATGAACGGTGCCGCACGCCTGCCACTCCTTCATGGAACCTGGATCCCAACTATCCAGCCGCAAGCGCACCCGTGACTTGCCCGAGGCCACGTCCTTGTCGTCCGAGGCCGCACCGAACAGCATGGCCTCATCATGATGCAGGCGAGTTACATCGTAACTCACTTTGGGCCCATGAACCACCCGCCACCACTGGCGCAAGAGTGCCTTAAAGGGTGGGGTGCGCCACTGGCCGTTCTGCTCGGCGTTGCCGAGGAAGGCGGGCGTGACGAAGCGCACTTCATACTCCAGTTTTCGCATGTTCATTCCCCAGCTTTCTCCTCCGGCCCAGCCGCTTCGAGGGTCAGCATCTGGACCTCCGGCATTCCGGCGCCGATCAGGCCGCGGACGGCGCCGTACATGCCCGCTGTGTTGGTGATGATTCTCTCGATCTGCTTTTCGCGCTCCTGCCAGAGGCGCTCCATGGCGCGGCGTTCCTTCTGGAGCTGCCCCTGCATGGCGCTGAACGCTTCGACGATGGCCTCCACCCGATGGCGGAATTCATCTCCGGACAGGTACGTATAGCTGTTGCGCACCTCCTGGATAAGATCCGCGCCACGCATCCCTTTCGGCACCGGCCGGATGTCGTCATGCGGGAAATGCTCGCGGAGCGCCGCTTCGATGTCGAGCTCCAGCACCTCGCCCTGGCGCTCCTGGGAGCCTTGCTGACTTCTGCGTCTCGCTTCCTCGAGCGCTTCGCGGAGGTCCTCAATCTGTCGTTCCTTCTCCTTCAGCTTCAGCGCTTGCTTTTCGTCGAGCTGGTTACGCAGCCGTGTCTCGATCGTTTTGCGCTCTTGTTCCAGCCGCCGTTCAATCTCGATATCCAGCTTCTGCTGCTTCTCTTCCAGCTCCCGGGACCTCTTGCGCAGAGCCAGTTCCTGCTCCTCGGCCTTCCGGGTTTTGGACTGCTGCTCGGTCAGCTGTATGCGCAGATCCTCAAGCTCGAGGGTGAGGCCTTCGCGGGCCCGCAGCTCGGCTTGGCGCACGGCGCTCTTGAGCCGCTTGTCATGTTCGGCCGTGAGACGCACTTCCACCTCGGCCCGTACCCGAGCGCTCTGTACCTCAGAGACGGCAAACTCATGGCCGCACTTGGGACACGCAATCAAGTTTTCACCCATGCCTGACATCATAGGGGTCTTCGAACATCCGACGGTGGTTCGGCAAGCTTGCGGAGTGGAACGTCTGGCTCATCCAGGCCACCTGACCAGTGGATACTCTCGGGGGGCGCCGCGATGCTGTAAAGCCGCGGCCGGTGGCCGTTGTCGCGAACGCCGTAACGGCGAACACCCTCCGGTCCCAAGGTGTCCTTCAACACGCGATGGAGTTTCGATTTGGTTTGCTCGAAAAAGGCCTTATCCATCCCCGCCCCCAACCGCATGGCAATCGAGCTGTTCAGCTCGTCACCGAGATGAGCGTATTCGGAGAGGTATTCGTGTTTATATTCCAGGTTCAACTCGCTCTTCTCCGGACACTTGATCCCGGGTTTTCCTGCCCTGGCGCGGCGTGCCAGCCAGCTCAAGAATGCCAGCAGTGCCGGGGGCAGATGCACGCGCTGTCCACCGGCGTCGATCCATTGCTGATCCAGATCGAATTCCAGTACCGGAGGGCCAAGCGCCCGCTGTGCCGCGGCAACGACCTCACTGAATGTGGCGTTTCCGCTTAAGAGCCGGTCATCCATCCCAGGTCGCAGCCGCACGAAAGGAATATCGGCCAGTCCCACCTCTGCCTTACTCGTGTCGAGCGGACGATTGTCCTGTGCGTGGATCACCCTCGGGTATGGTGTCGGATAGAAGAACTCATGCTTGGACTCGAACGGGATCCCGACCAACACATGCGAGAGCCTGTCCTGCGGTCGACCCAGAAGCGAGATCGCGTACCCGGCATAAAAACCCATTGTCTTGCGTCCGCCCGCAATGGAAACGTGCAGGGCGCAATTCGGATCCGTCGTCAATTCGTGGATTTTTTCAATGAGGAGATCGGCAACCCGTTCGTTCTCCTCCCGAGTCCGTATGTCGTCGATCGGAATTCCATCGGGTGTCTTGATCACATGAATGTTGTGCTCCGTAAAGTCGATCTCGGGCAAGTCGTAGTCTCGGCGCAATCGATGGAACCAGCCCGGATCGTCGGAAAGCAGAGTCAGGCGTGCGCGTTCCGCACCTTCAGCCGTGGTCAACAGATGAACTTCGGTAGGCACGAAAGCGGGTTTCAACTTCTGGGTCAGCGCATACAGCGTTTCGGTGACCACCTGAGGTGAAAGGCCCGTTACGGCCAAAAGAACTCGCCGCGAAAATGTATGCGGCTCCGGAAACCTGAGATCCCGGGAATGATCGTCAAGCGTCATCCGCCGTGATGAATCGGTTTTGCACACCGGGCCCGGGCTGGCCGGCGCCCCGCTGTGGTTCACGCCTCGTTGGATTGCATCGCGTTTCATGGACGTGAGTGTAGATCAACTGCTACTGAGTTACAGATTTGGCAAGCTTGCCGGCTGAATGGTGTAGTGTCCCAGCCCCATGGACGTCCCTTTACCCACGTGCAGCCACTGGCCAAGCCACAGGTACGGCCAGAGCGGGGATCCTTCGGGCATCTCGAGCTCGATCTCCCCCACCAGCCCTCCCATCTGCATCTCAGTTTTCTGCCGCGAGGAATAGCGGGTCCAGTCTTTCCACGAGAGTTTCGCGCCCGCCAGTTCGACTCCGCGGGCCAGCTCCATGAGTCCGGCAAAGTCAGTCTCGAGTGGCGCATCGGTATGAAAATAGGTCAGCATCGATACGCGACGGAGAAGTGGGCCGAACAAATCACTGAAATGGAACGTGTCCGGTGTGACAAGGCGATCGTCCCGCTGCAAACGCACGGGCGTCTCAAATCGCAACCGCACGGCGGGCGGCGCAGGAGGGACATCTGGAACACCCGGCGGACTTGCGCGGAGTTGGCCGTCCGGTTGATAAACTGGCGTCCAGGTGTCCGACTGCACAGGGTCGGCTTGACGCACATCAATCAATAGCATCGGCGCCCGGCCCTTACCCAGCCCCTGTTCGCCCGCGCGTTGAAGGGCGTATATGAGGTAAGGCAGATAACCGTTTCCGCGCCCAATCAGTGTCAGACCGACCTCATGGACATCATTCTCCGGTTCGCGAGGCGGCTCAAGAAGAAACGGATGGGGTGCCGCTGTGTACTTGCGCATTTTCTGAGCCCCGAGAGGTGGCGGGGTCTCGAAGATGTACGGATACGGACAGGAACGATAAAGAAGGCATGGCGGGCACGCGGGCAGATGCGTTACACAGACCACTTGCTTCAACGCATGCCCGAGCGCACCGCGCCAGGCAGATCCGGTATACGCGTGCGGCCGCGCCGTTCCGGACGAATTGAACCTCAGCCGATAACGCGCGAAGGGCAGGACCGGCACTTGCGGTATGATCCCTAAATGAGTATTCCGATTAACGTGCATGCCCGCTGCTCGGCGCGGTCGGATTGATAGGTGTCAGAAACCAGCTTCTCCCAGTCGACACCCTGCTTGAAATTCATCGCTAACCATGCGGCGAGGCATGGCCGTGCAAAACCAGAAATCGACGATTCAAGACGGCTCGCGCCAGTTCGTCCGCGCTTCCTTACCGTTCGTATGGGACCGTGACGATGACGGTCCGAGCTAAGACCACTTGTCTGCCACCGTACGGGGCAAGTTACCCGCCGCACGCTAGCTCCTTCGATATTGCCGTGGAATATGCAGACTACCACAGCTTTGCAGTATGGCAAAGGAACGCCGAGGCGACATTCAGTCCGTTCAGAGTCCAAGCCTTCACATGTTTTTCGCTGCAGACAACCAGAGGGTTGAGCTCTGTGGGATGGCAGTTAGTGTCGCTGCGCAATGGGCATTCACTGTACAGCTTGAATCGGAAATCCTTGGTGGCTGGAGGGGGGTACTGCGATACGATGATGACCACGGAAAACCTAACGTCGACCTGTTGCATCCTGGCGGACGACAGACCAAGACCTGGTTGCCATGCAAGGAAAGACAGGAGATTATTGCAGAGGCTCGACTGTTCCTGAAACGCAATTGGGAACGTCAGCGGGAGCGTTATCGATTGGAGTTAGAAGGCTGATGAACAAAGTAATAAGGACTAAGACAGTCACTTGCAGCGCCTGTGGAAAGCCCGCTGAGATCATGGAGTCAGGAGAGTCTGTACGAACGGTGGAGTGCAATCTCAGAGGATTGATAAACGAGGTTGGTTGTGTCTCCCGCTAAAAATCAAACCGAGCAAGTACAACGAACCAAGGGAGGAGCATTCCTCCTGGAATCGATCCCTCCGGACCAGGTCTTCATTCCCGAAGATTTTACCGAGGAGCAGCGACTCATCGCCGGGATGACGGAAGCGTTTATCAAGAATGAAGTCACGCCGAACATCGAGGAAATCGAGCACCAGAATTTCGAATTGACGGTGGAACTCCTGCGGAAAGCGGGCACGCTCGGACTTCTCGGGACCGACATCCCGGAGGAGTTCGGGGGCATGGGCCTGGATAAGGTCAGCAGCATGCTGGCGGCCGAAAAGATCTCGGCCGGCATGAGCTTCAGCGTGTCTCTTACAGCCCACACGGGAATCGGCACCTGGCCGATCGTCTTCTACGGGACCGAAGCGCAGAAGCGGAGATATCTGCCCAAAATGGCTACGGGTGAATGGTTGGGCGCGTACGCGCTCACCGAGCCCGGCTCCGGATCGGACGCGCTTGCGGCCAGGACGCGGGCCGATCTCTCCGACGATGGGAGATACTACCTCCTCAACGGGCAGAAGATGTGGATTACCAATGCGGGCTTCGCCGATCTCTTCATCACCTTCGCCAAGGTAGCAGGCGAGCAATTCTCCTGTTTCATCGTCGAGCGTGGCTTTCCCGGCTTCAACACGGGGAAAGAGGAGATCAAGATGGGGATCAAGGGCTCCTCGACCCGCGCCCTGATGTTCGAGAATGTGCCTGTGCCCGTTGAAAACCTTCTCGGCGAAATCGGCAAAGGACACCTCATTGCCTTTAATTGCCTCAATCTGGGCCGGCTGAAACTGGCGGCCAGCGCGATCGGCGCCGGCAAGATTTGCGTCGATCAGGCGGTCCGATATGCCCGGGAACGGAAACAGTTCGGCAGGGCGATCGGCGAATTCGGCCTTATCCAGCACAAGCTCGCGGAAATGGCCATCCGGACCTGGGCCTGTGAATCCATGGTCTACCGCACGAGCGGCCTGATTGATCGTGGCTTATCCTTGCTCGATCCCGATGACCGGGACGGACGGATCAAGGCCATCGGAGAATACGCCATCGAATGCGCCATCAACAAAGTTGCGGCGAGCGAGGGCCTGGACTATGTGGCCGATGAGATGCTGCAGATTTACGGCGGCAACGGATACAGCGCCGAATACCCGGCGGAGCGGGCATATCGGGATGCCCGCATCAATCGCATATTCGAGGGCACCAACGAGATCAACCGCCTGCTGATCACCGACATGCTCCTCCGGCGCGCCATGAAAGGCGAACTGCCGCTCTTCGCGGCCGCCCGGAAACTCATCGAGGAACTTCTCTCCTTTCCACCGCTCGAGGAGGATTCGGACGGACCCCTGCGCTCGGAAGCGCGGGCTATCGAGAACAGCAAGAAGATAGCCTTGTTGGTAGCCGGCGCCGCGGCCCAGCGCTACATGCAGGCCTTAGCGGAGGAGCAGGAGATCGTGGGCGCGATCAGCGACATCGTGATCGATGTTTTCACCATGGAGAGCGCGTTCCTCAGAACCCGGGCACTCCTTTCGCGAAGAGGAGAGGCCGATACCCGGCCCTACGTGGGAATGGTACAGACCCTGGTCAGCGATGCGCTGCAACGCATCGAGGCCAATGGCCGGACGGCGCTGGCGGCGGTCAACGAAGGCGACACGCTGCGCACCCAACTCGGAGCCCTCAAACGACTCGCCAGACATCCGCCCGTCAACACCATCGCGGCACGAAGAGGTATCGCCCGCCGTTTGCTGGAAGCGGGAAGATATCCATTCTGATTGGATGCGAATTCACAAACTGATCCTGCCCACGCCTTTCGCCATCGGTCCGGTCAATGTCTACCTGATCGAGGACCGGCAGTTGGCGCTGTTCGACACCGGTCCCGAGACCCCGGAGGCGATGACGGCGCTCGATGAGCAACTTGAAGGGGCAGGCCACGGCATCAAGGAGATCCGGCGGATCGTGATCTCGCACACCCATAGTGATCACTGTGGTCTCGCTCCGAAGATCCAGCAGGCCTCCGGAGCCTCCGTCTTCGTGCATCCCTGGGAGGAGAACCGATTGACGCGCCCATTCGATGATGCTCCTACGGCGAGGCTCCTGGCACAAGCGGGCGTTCCCGTCGAGGAGATCGAACGATACCGGCTGAGGCGGAGTTATTATGAGGGGGCACGTGCCGGTCTATCCGATGTCAGGCTGCTCCGGGACGGAGATGAACTTCCGTTTTCCAGCGGATCGCTCAGGGTGATCCACACGCCAGGCCACACACCCGGTCACATCTGCCTGTTCCACGAAGGCGGCAGGTTCCTGCTCGGGGGCGACACGGTATTGGATCGCATCACTCCGAATCCGGTCATGAATCCCGATCCGCGGCAACCGGACCGGCGGTTTCCTTCGCTCCGAATGTACCACCAAACGCTCGACCGGCTTCAATCGATTGCCCCGGTGCTGATCCACACCGGACACGGGGCGGATGTGGCGGAGTTGGCATCCTACCGGACGAACTTGCTCAGGCATCATCGGCAGCGTCAGCAGCGGGTGGT